>SHXR01000046.1 GCA_009693235.1 Betaproteobacteria bacterium
CAAAGACACACGCCATCGCCTCAATCGCGCTCGACCAATCGGCACTCAGCCACCGCACAATCGGTCCCGGTTACACTGCCGGTCCAATCAACCATCGACTTCCCGCTCGACTCGTTCAGGATCAAACCTGAATTGGAAACGGCTGGCTCACGACGGCTAAATTAAAGGAGTTTTGAGGGATTGGATGTAACCCTGCATCGGCACGCAATCGCCGAATGCGAACACATTAGGGTCACGAAACGCTTCGCAATAACGCGACCGCTTCAGCGGCAACTCCTTCGCCCCGACCGGCGAAACCCAGGCGCTCGGTTGTTTTCGCTTTGACGTTCACCTGTCCGAGCGCTAAGCCAAGCACCGCGGCGATCCGTGCAATCATGGTTGGAATATACGGCGCCATCCGTGGTGCCTGCGCGATGATCGTCGCATCGACATTTTCAATCGTATAACCCGCTTCCGCAACGAGCCGGCCAGCCGCGCCGAGCAGGACCGTGCTATCAACGCCCCGATAGCTTTCATCGGTATCCGGAAAGTGTCGACCGATATCACCCAAGGCCGCCGCGCCAAGTAGTGCGTCGATCAAAGCATGCAGCAACACGTCGGCATCGGAATGGCCGTCTAGCCCACGCTCGAACGGAATTGTGACCCCGCCGATGATGAGCGGTCGCCCGATCACCAAAGCGTGCACATCGAATCCCTGGCCAATGCGAAACATGTTTTATGCCAATGGATTGGTTGTCTGATTCATCCACGCGGCGACCAGCGCCAGATCCTCCTGGAGTGTCACCTTGATATTCGTTCCCATGCCCGCAATCAACCGCGGATAAAATCCCAGCCGCTCCACCGCACTCGCTTCATCGGTAATCGCTGCATTTTGCGCATGACCGCCACCCAGTGCCTGCAACAGCGTGCCGTAACGAAACATTTGCGGCGTCAACGCACGCCACAGCGATGAGCGATCAATGGTGCGCGCAACCCGGCCATCGCCATTGTCTTCTTTGAGTGTATCGGCGACCGGCGCGGCGAGCAATCCGCCAATCTCCGTGGCGGTCATCGCGTCCATCAAACGAGCGACATCGCCTGGCGTCAAGCAGGGGCGCGCGGCATCATGTACCAGCATCCAGTCATCCAGGTCTACTACATCGGCACAAGCGACCAAGCCGTTGTACACGCTGATGGTCCGCGTCTCGCCGCCGCAATAAAGGGGCACGACGCGCTGCGTGACATCGCCCCAATCTATTTGCTTGAAGCGCGAGTCCTCGGCTCCAAGCACAACGAACACGCTGTCGATGCGAGCCTCCGCGAGCAGCGCCCGAATCGCATGGACGATCAGCGGCGCGCCGCCCACGTTCAGATACTGCTTGGGGAGCTCGCCACCCAATCGCCGACCGGAGCCGGCCGCCGGAACCAACCCAAAATATCGTTCCATCCAGAAATGCTTTCCCAGTATCGGCGATCGAATACCCGCATTCCATCACCGGCACCCGTGACACCGCAATGCATGCATCGACGGTGGCTATAATACCGGCGCATCGGCCGTCACGCGGGGCGATGCAACTTTCACGTGTCCGCACCATGCGAACTGCCATCGCTACCTGATCCCGTACCGGCGATGAAATCGTCCTGCGGTGCGATGCGGATCGCCCATTTCGCCGCCCCTCCACTTTCCAAAGCTGATGAATTCCGTCGTCGCGCCTCCCAAATTTTCCCGACCACGCCTGGACAATCTCCCAGGGTCCGCCGACGCCTACGAGCTGGCTCAGCTTGCCCTTGGTCTCAAGAGGGCGGGCGGCCGGCAACTCGTCACCGTGATCTGCGCGTCCGCACTCGATGCCCAAAGACTGCGCGATGAGATCGCCTATTTCGCGCCGACCTTGCAGGTCCATTTGTTCGCCGATTGGGAAACCCTTCCCTATGACGCCCTCTCGCCGCATCAGGATCTCGTCTCGGAACGCCTGGAGACCCTGTACAAAGTCATGAAGGGTGAAGCGGGCGTTCTGGTGGTGCCCGCATCGACGGCCTTGCAACGCCTCGGTCCACCGGAGTATCTCGCTGCCCACACCTTCTTCATCAAGGCAGGCGCCAAGCTGGAACTGGACAGCCTACGCGAACAATTGGTGCGCGGCGGCTACACCCATGCGACCCAAGTGATGTCACCAGGGGAATTCTGTGTCCGCGGCGGACTGCTCGATCTTTTCCCGATGGGGAGCACGCTGCCTTATCGTCTCGATCTCGTCGACGAAGACATCGAGACGATTCGCACCTTCGATCCCGACACCCAGCGCACCGTCTTCAAGGTCAACGAAATCCGCTTGCTGCCCGCGCGTGAATTTCCGATGCATGAGGCGGCACGCACCGGATTTCGTACGCGCTTTCGCGAGACCATCGAAGGAGATGTCACCAAGTCATCCATCTATCGCGATGTAAGCAATGGTGTCCCGCCCGCCGGCATCGAATACTACCTACCGCTTTTTTTTGACAAGACGAGCACGCTATTCGATTACCTGCCCACCCATACCTCACTGGTCCTGCATCACGACTGCGCCGGCGCAATCGATGAGTTCTGGCGTGATTTGAATTCGCGCTATGCCTTATTAAAGGGCGATCGTGCGCGGCCCCTGTTGTCGCCATTCACGCTTTATTTGTCCAGCGAGCAGTTTTTTCTCGCGGCGCGAGCATTTTCGCGCATCGACATTCGCGAGCGGCCCGAGCTTGATGAAGGGCCCAGCGCCTACCGGAAGCTTCCTGACATTGCGGTGGACCGGCGTGCCCCAGATCCGCTCCATCGGCTCAAAACCTACCTCGGAGCGACGTCGCATCGCGTATTGATCGCCGCCGAATCGGCCGGCCGGCGCGAAACGATGCGCGAGTACTTCAACGATTACGGCCTCGCAACCGTACCCTGCCCCGATTTTGCCGCCTTCGTCAGCGCCGTCGATCGCATCATGCTCGGGGTGGCGCCACTTGGCGGCGGCTTCATTGCACAAGAAGACGGCCAGGTCGTCATCACCGAAGCAGAACTCTATGCCGCAACCGCACGCGCGCGCGGCGGCCGCGCCGACGCCAAACGCACCGTGGTCGAAGGCATGGTGCGCGATCTTGCCGAGCTGCGCGTCGGCGATCCAGTGGTGCATGTCGAATATGGCGTTGGCCGCTACCACGGTCTGGTGAGCCTGGACATCGGCGATGGCGACAATGAATTCCTCTCCCTCGAATATGCGGGCGGCGCGAAACTCTATGTGCCGGTCGCGCAGCTACACGTCATCAGCCGCTATGCCGGCGGGCCGCCTGAACATGCGCCGCTCCATCAAATGGGCAGCGATCAGTGGGAAAAAGCCAAGCGCAAAGCGGCCGAACAGGTACGGGACACCGCCGCCGAACTGCTGGCGATCTACGCCCAGCGGGCAGTGCGACAAGGCCACAGCTTCAATATCAAGACCCATGATCTCGAAGCGTTTGCCGAAGGGTTTGGCTTCGAGGAAACGCCCGATCAAGCCGCTGCCATTGAGGCTGTCATCACCGACATGCGAGACGGCAAACCAATGGACCGGTTGGTATGCGGCGATGTGGGGTTCGGTAAGACCGAAGTGGCGCTACGGGCCACGTTCGCGGCGGTCGCCGACGGCCAGCAAGTCGCCATCCTGACGCCAACTACGCTGCTTGCCGAGCAACACTTCAACACGTTTTCCGATCGGTTCGCCGACTGGCCGATCAGAATCGGTGAGCTCTCGCGGTTTCGCACCAGCAAAGAACAGACCGTCACCTTGGCAGCCCTTGCCGCAGGCAATATCGATATCGTCATCGGCACCCATAAGATTCTCTCGCCAGACGTCAAGTTCAAGCGCCTGGGTCTGGTGATCGTCGACGAAGAGCATCGTTTCGGCGTGCGACATAAAGAAGCGCTCAAAGCACTGCGCGCCGAAGTCGACGTTCTGACGCTCACCGCGACGCCCATCCCGCGCACACTCGCGATGTCGCTGGAAGGTCTGCGTGATCTCTCGGTCATCGCCACCGCACCGGCACGGCGTCTGGCCATCAAGACCTTCGTGACACCCTACTCGCCTGGCATCATTCGCGAGGCGATGATGCGGGAGCTCAAACGCGGCGGACAAATTTATTTCCTACACAACGATGTGCAAAGCATCGGCACGCAACGCGAACGATTGACTGAGCTGGTGCCCGAAGCCCGCATCGCGATCGCCCATGGCCAAATGCCCGAGCGCGAACTGGAACATGTGATGCGTGAGTTCCTGCAGCAGCGTTTCAACGTGCTCTTGTGTTCAACGATCATCGAAACCGGCATCGACATCCCTACCGCCAACACGATCCTCATCGACCGCGCCGACAAATTTGGACTGGCGCAGCTGCATCAACTGCGTGGTCGCGTTGGACGCTCCCACCATCAGGCCTATGCCTACCTGCTCACACCACCCGGTGATGCATTGAGCGCCGGCGCCAAGAAACGCCTCGAAGCGATTCAGATGATGGAGAAACTGGGGTCGGGTTTCTTTCTTGCCATGCACGATCTCGAGATTCGCGGCGCGGGCGAAGTCCTGGGCGATGAGCAAAGCGGTGAGATGCAGGAAATCGGTTTCAACCTGTATGCGGATATGTTGAACACGGCGGTGCGTGCGCTGAAGGCAGGCCGGGAACCGGACTTGTCACGCCCGCTGGAAGTCACGACCGAAGTCAATCTTCATACGCCGGCCCTGTTGCCCACCGAATACTGTGCCGATGTGCATGAGCGATTGGTCCTCTATAAGCGGCTCGCCCATTGCCCTACCGATGATGCGCTCATCACTATTCAAGAAGAACTCATCGATCGGTTCGGATCGTTGCCACCCGCCGCCGAGGCACTGCTCGCCAGCCATCGGGTCCGCATGCTCGCCAAACCGCTTGGCATCCAGCGGGTCGATGCCTCCACCGAGGCGATTGCATTCACGTTCGAACCCCATCCTTTGGTCGATCCCGGACGCATCATTCAGCTTATTCAAAAGAATCGCCATTGGAAGCTCGCCGGCCCTAATCGACTGCGGGTGGAAATGAAAGCGACCACGATTCCCGAGCGCGTACGGGCCATCCGCGACATCCTTCAATTGCTGAAACCCAAAACATTGTGATCGCTTGGGCACTTCTAACGTTGGTCCTCGCACTGCTATGGCCGCTCGCAGCGATATGGGCAGCCGAGGCGCCCGATGTCATCGAGCGTGCCATCCTGGTCGCGCAATCTGGGAAACCTGAGCAGGCGCGCGCGCAACTGCAACCCCTTGCCGAAAGTGGCAACACGCGTGCGCAATTCGGGCTGGGCCTCATTCTGGAGGGCCCTTTGAAACGTCCCGACGAAGCGGCCCTCTGGTGTCGACGCGCGGCCATCGCCGGACATGTCGAAGCCGAAAACAGTCTTGGCGCGCTGTTCTTTGAAGGCCGCGGCGTGCCGCGCAATTTTGATGAGGCGTTGTACTGGTATCGCGCCAGCGCCAACCGCGATCACGCCCCGGCGCAATTTAATCTTGGCATGATGATCGGGCGCGGCCAGGGCGTGAAGCCCAATCCGGGCGAAATGGTCAAATGGCTGGAGCGGGCCGCGGCCGGTGGCCATAACCGTGCCCAGGCGCAGTTGGGTCGCCTTTACTTGGAAGCGGTCGGTGTCCAACGCGATGTCACCCAAGCACTCTATTGGTTTGAAAGAGCCGCGGCGCAAGATAATCCGTGGGGACAGTATTTTCTTGGTATCCACCGCAAGTCGGGCGACGGCATCCGACGCGATGTGCAAGGCGCCATCGTCTTGTTCGAGAAGGCGGCTACGCAGGGACACATCCCTGCCACCCATGAGTTAGGCATCGCTTACGAGACAGGCCTCGCCGGCCCACCCAACGCCCAGCGTGCGATTGAGCACTACGAGCACGCCGCAGGGCGCAATCATGTGCCGTCCGTGCGCCGTCTGACCGCGATCTTCACGCGTGGCGAACTGGGATTTTATGTCAATCTTGAGCGCGCCCGTCACTGGGGACAAAAACTCAACGCAGCGATTCGGGATGGGATGCCAGACCAATGATGCAATCCGATCTCATTGTTCAGGGACCAGGGGCCACGCGTACATTCGCCGAAGGGCTGGTGCAATCCACGGGCGCCGCTTCGATCGAACCGATTGGACCAGCCGCATTTCGGCTGACCGGCGGACAAATTTCCGCCGCGATCGCTACGCTGTGCGCAGGCGCCGCGGTCGATGTCGCGATCGTTCCGGCCGTGCAACGACTTGCAGATTTTCGGCTCGTCGCCTTGGACATGGATTCCACCCTCATTACCATTGAATGTATCGATGAGCTGGCCGATCTCGTCGGCAAGAAAGCGGAAATCGCGGCAATCACCGCGGCGGCGATGCGCGGGGAACTCGACTACCAGGGGAGCCTTCGCCAACGTGTCGCCGCGCTCGCCGGCATAGAGCTCGCCGCGGTCGAGTCGGTCTACACCGAACGACTGCAACTGTCCCCCGGCGCAGAAGCCCTGCTGGAACGTTTGCGTGCCCTTGGCATCAAGACGCTGTTGGTGTCGGGTGGCTTCACTTTTTTCACTGAGCGACTCAAGCAACGACTACAGCTTGATTTTGCGCAGTCCAACATCCTGGAGATCGTAGACGGCAGACTCACCGGCAGCCTCATTGGCGATCTGGTGGATGGCACTCGCAAGGCGCAAATCGTCGCGGCAACGGCCCGGCAGTTGGGCATTGCTGCCACGCAAATCATCGCGATGGGTGATGGCGTCAATGACCTGCCGATGATGGCCGAGGCCGGCGTATCAATTGCCTATCGCGCGAAGCCGAAGGTCCGGGAGCAGGCTACCTACAGCTTCAACTATGTAGGGTTGGATGGTCTGCTGAATCTGTTTCGTTAAGACGGCGTCCGCCACTCGAACGATCAAGCCATCATGACGAGCCAACGAACGCAACGATTGCAATGGGATGCATGTAAAGGCGATCGTCTTCGTCCCGCCGACTTGTTTCCCTGAGCGCTGTACCCCTACTTCTCCCCGACGCGACGCAACCGCGGCTCATCCGACGATGGTTCCGGCGGCGTTCGTTCGGCCAGCGCCCGCTCCAGGCCCGCAATACGGGCGGCCGCCTCATTCAGCCGTTTTTCCAGATCGGCACCATGATCGGTGAGGCCGCGGATGGCTTGGGCGACCGGATCATCGTCGCGCGGTGATACCGCATAGGCCGAGAAACCAAGCTTTCCCGCATGGGCTTCACGAACCTGCTCGGCCCCCGCCTCGATGATGCGCGCGGGAATGCCCACCGCGGTGGCACCGGGTGGAACGTCCTTGACGACCACCGCGTTAGACCCGACCTTCGCATGCTCATGAATCACAATCGGCCCGAGCACCTTCGCACCCGCGCCAATGACCACGCCATTGCGCAACGTAGGATGCCGCTTACCTTTGTTCCAGGAGGTACCGCCCAGCGTCACCCCATGGTAGAGCGTGCAATCGTCGCCGATTTCCGCGGTTTCACCGATCACCACGCCCATCCCGTGATCGATGAAAAACCGCCGGCCAATGGTTGCGCCGGGATGAATCTCGATGCCGGTTAGAAAACGCCCCAAGTGGGAAACCAAGCGTGCCAGCCACCGCAGGCGCCACCGCCACAGGGCGTGCGCGATCCGATGCAACCGCAGGGCATGAAATCCCGGGTAACAGGTGAGCACCTCCCACACGGTCCGCGCGGCAGGATCCCGCTCGAATATGCAGGCGATATCTTCACGAAAATGGGACAGCATAGAAAACATCCGGAAGCCTAGCTAAATACTGAATTGTCGGCCGCGTGTGCGCCCGGGTCAATCGGAATTCACGTCGTGATTGGCGGTGTCGGACAGGCCGGACTTCGCCGCATGGACCGCAAGGTTATTGAGGATTCCCCTGAGGATATTCACTTCTTCCCGCTCAAGGGTGGCGCGCCCGAACAGGCGACGCAGCCGGTCCATCAGCTTGCCCGGATTCTTATGATCAAGGAACCCGCTTGCGCCAAGCGCATGCTCGAAATGGCCGAACAACCCTTCAATCTCGGCATAGCTTGCCGGGGCAAATTTTTCCGGCGCCGGCGCACGCGTGCGGCCAGACGATGCAGCAACCGCGCCCACCGCTGCACTCGCCAAGCGCAGCTCATAGGCCATCACTTGGACGGCCGCTGCGACGTTCAGCGACGAATAGAGCGGATTGGCCGGGATTTCCACGATCCGTTGGCAACGCAGGATGTCTTCATTGCGCAGTCCACTTTCTTCGTTACCGAATAGAAATGCCACCGGGCCACCACCCGCCGCGTCGATCGCTTCGCGTGCCGCCTCACGTGGTGTGAGAACAATGGGCCCCATTTCCCGTGGTCGTGCAGTGAGCGCGAAGGCGGCAATCGTCCCAGCCAGCGCCTGATCGACCGAGTGGACGAGGGTCGCGTCACAAACGATGTCGGCCGCGCCGCTTGCCATCGACAGCGCGTCCCGATCAGGGAATCGGTTCGGACGCACCAACCACAGCGCAGACAGCCCCATCGTCTTCATCGCGCGGGCCGCTGCCCCAATATTTCCCGGATGGCTGGTATGCGCAAGCACGATCCGAATATTGTCGAGTTTCGACATTGCTGCCAGCGTATTGATTGACAATCCTCTCGACCCAGTCAAAGTAAAACGTGGCGCGGGCCGAAGCGTCGCCTCGATCCGCTACAATCCTTGGCTTGCCAGCTGCGAGCATTCGCATGACCCGGAATGCCGGGGCACCGCAACAGCGCTCTTTAACCGGACCTTCGTCACCATGACCACACTGCATCCGATGCTCACCGCCGCCGTCAAGGCGGCGCGCAAAGCAGGCGCGATCATCAATCGCGCCTCACTCGATTTGGATGCGCTCACCGTCACGACCAAACGCAAGAACGATTTCGTCACCGAAGTCGATCAGGCCGCCGAACAAGCGGTAGTCGATATCATTCGAAAATCGTATCCCGATCACGGCATTCTCGCAGAAGAATCGGGGGCGTCGGGGAAGGCGGATGCCGAACACGTCTGGATCGTCGATCCGCTCGATGGCACGACCAATTTTATTCACGGATTCCCCCAATACTGCGTCTCCATCGCGGTAACCCAAAACGGCATACTGGCGCATGGCGTGATCTACGATCCGGTGAAGAACGAACTCTTCACCGCCAGCCGCGGTCGGGGTGCTTATCTCAATGATCGGCGGATGCGTGTTTCCGGTCGCATCGGACTCAAAGCATCGCTCATCGGCACCGGCTTCCCGTTCCGCGAAATCGATAATTTCGATGAATACATGGCGATGTTCAAGTCGGTGACGTGCGAGACGGCCGGCATTCGGCGCGCCGGATCGGCCGCGCTCGACCTCGCCTATGTGGCCGCAGGCCGACTCGACGGCTTCTGGGAAATCGGCCTATCGCCCTGGGACGTCGCGGCGGGCGCCTTGCTGATTCAAGAAGCGGGCGGGCTGATCAGCACACTCGGCGGCGAAGGAGACTTTCTTCATACGGGCAACGTCGTGTGCGGATCGCCGAAAGTATTCGGCCCGCTCTTGCAACTGGTCGGGAAACATTGGAAGAAAGACGCGCGCCTTGCTTCGTGAAAAGTGATAAATGAAGGGCAGTACCATCCCCTTCTCCCCCGTAACCGGGGAGAAGGCTGGGATGAGGGGGCTCACCTTTCACTGTCTTTCAGCGCCGCATTCACTCTCGGCATCACCTCTTCTGCCATTAGCGTCATGGAACGTTTAGCCAGCTTCTCATCGACCCAGTCCATCCCGGCATAGACGATCTCACCGAAATCACCGATCTTCTCGCGCATGGCGAGCAGTTGATCGACCACCTTGTTTACCGTACCGTGGATCACCAGCCGATCGAGGACGAAATCAGGCGTTAGCTGCTCATCGGGTTGTTCGGGGGATTCCTTGAAGACCACGTTGCGACCGCCTTTCGTGAGCTTCGTTTGCAATTGGCTGTAGTAGAAGCGATAGGGACTGTTCATGTCATGACAGCCGTATGAAGCGGCGATCTCGTCGTCATCGGCCACGAAAATCGTGCGGGCCACACGCCAATCTGCCACATCCGCTTTGACGCCGGCCTTCGCCTTGCCTTCGACATAGTTCTTCCAATGCGTAGGCAGCCAATGCGGCAGCAAGAAATTCGCCGACAGCGGATGAAAATCCCGCTCACCCATCGCAATAACCCCCTTCGAGAAGGGCGCGACCACGGTGCCGACGATCTCCGGGCGCGGTTTCTGAAACGGCTTGGCCATGATGCCGGTGCCGATTTTCCAGTCGAGGGTCTTTTGCGTCGTGACCTTGAATCGATTGTTCGGGAAATCGATGTTGTAGGGCGGTTCGCGCTCCCAGATCGCCGTGATCACATCGATCGATTCGGCGAACATCTTGTTGCGGTCTTCCGACAAGATGTCCAGCGCTTCCGCATCGGAAGGCAGCGCACCCGGGCTTACACCAAGAATGAAACGGCCCTCGGCGAGGTGATCCATCATCGCGGCTTGAGTGGCAACCAGCACCGGATGCATCTGCGAGAGATTGGTGGTGCCGGTGCCAAGCTTGATCGTCTTGGTGGAATGAATCAGCGTGGCAAGGAACAACATGCTGTTGGTGACATTCTCGGCCTGATCGGTCAAATGCTCGCCGACAAATGCATCATAGAAGCCAAGCTGGTCGGCGAGGATGATCGCTTCACGATCCTCCCGCAAAGTTTGCGTCGGATTGCGATGCAGTGGATGCACCGGCATCGTGAAATAGCCAAGTCTCATTACCGAGTTCCCTGAAAAACTGCGTTGATTTAAGGGCACGGAGTCTACCGAATCTTTCCTTCCACTGGACGTTGAATCGCAGCCTCGCCACCAGCCAGGGCCTCCCATCGACTATCATTGCGTGCATCCATAGGATTTGAACGTTGAACTTCGCCGTCCTTCGCCATCGCGACTTTGCTCTGTTTCTCAGCGGTAATGCCCTCTCGTGGCTCGGGGCGTGGATGCAGCGTGTGTCGATTGCCTGGCTCTCCTGGGATCTCACCCATTCCACCCTTTGGGTTGGACTGATTTCGCTCGCCATGTATTCCCCGGTCATCGTACTGGGGCCTTTGTTCGGCGTATTGGCCGACAAACTCGATCGGCGTTGGCATGGCGTCGTGGTCAATGCGATTCAAATGCTGCTCGCCGCGTTGCTGTTCGGCATTTCCATGACGGGCTTCATGCGGATCGAGGTGCTGTTTTCGGTCTGCATTCTGATCGGCATTGCCAGCGCCGCCTATCAACCGGTGCGGCTGTCGCTGGTCAATGACATCGTGCCGCGTGAATTGCTGACACAGGGCATCGCCGTCAATTCAGTGGTATTCAACGCATCGCGCTTCGTGGGGCCAGCCTTGGGCGGTATCGCGATTGCATCGCTTGGCGTCGCGGCAACGTTCGCCATCAACGTGGTGACCTATGTGGGCGTCATCGCTGCGCTCTGGGTCGTGGTTCTCAAACCACCGATTCGCCATGCAGTGCCCTCCGGGTTTATTGCTGATCTCACCGCCGGCATTCGCAATGTCGCCGCGCATCCACACATCCGCGGGTTCATGGTGATGGGGGCCATCACCTCGGTCATCGCGCGCGGTGTGCTTGAACTGCTGCCCGTCTTTGCTGATGCGGTCTTTGGCGAGGGTGCGAGTGGTCTGGCAACGCTCACCTCGGCCGGCGGCATCGGCGCGGTGCTGGCCGGCCTCACCGTCACTCGGTTCAACGACGCTTCGCGGTTGCCAAGGCTCGCGCGGCGCAGCGCTTTTGTTGCCGGAGCGATCCTCGTCGCGCTTGGCTTCACCACCAATTACTGGATCGGCGTCCTGCTGGTATTTGCGATTGCCGTATCCACCACCTTTGCCATGGTGAGTCTGCAGATCGCGATCCAATCAGCAGTCGATGACCGCTTTCGCGGACGCGTCATGAGCCTGTGGGGTGTGATCGCGATGGGTGGGCCATCGATTGGCGGTGCAGCGATCGGCGCCATAGCGCAGTTCTCCGGGATGGCAGGCGTTACCATAGGCTGTGGCGTGCTGGGCATGGCGATGGCGTGGGTGGCCGGGCGCCCGAAATCATAACAACGGGGAGCGCAGCGACACGCCGGCGCGGTTTGCCGCAAAATTGCGCTTTCCCATTGAAGATGTCCGCATGCCAACCCTTTCCAAAGCGCCCGCCAAACGCACCGCCATCGTCACCGGCTCCGGTCGCAACATCGGACGCGCAGTCGCCTTAGCCTTGGCGCGCGATGGCGTGAATGTCGTCGTCAATGGACACAGCGACCAGACCGCCATCGATGGTGTGGTCAACGACATTCAAGCGGCCGGCGGGAGTGCGATCGGCATTCAAGCCGATGTCTCAAAGCATGACGAGGTGGCGACGATGGTGAAGCGTGCTGCCGCGCATTTCGGATCGGTGGACATTCTGGTCTCAAACGTCGGCATCCGGCGTATGCAACCGTTTCTGGAAATCAGTCTTGATGATTGGCAAGCCGTCATCAACACTAATTTGTCGGCCGCGTTTTATCTGACGCGTAACGTCATTCCGCATATGCAAAAGCGGCAATGGGGGCGTGTCATTCTGGTGTCAGGCTTCGATGCCTTCTGGGGACAGGTCACCCTGCGCGCTCATAATCTCGCCGCGAAATCTGGGCTGCATGGATTGTCGAAAGCGTTGGCCCGTGAATTCGGTCCGGATGGCATCACTGCCAACACCGTCGCACCAGGCGCCATCGACACCGTGCGCGACTGGTCGCAATACAAGCACCAACCGCGTGAACAACTGGAAAAGGAAATTCCGCTTGGCCGCTTCGGCCATGTCGACGAACTCGCGGCCGCATGCACCTACCTTTGTTCCGATGGCGGTGGTTTCGTTTCCGGGCAAGTACTGCATGTCAACGGCGGGCACTACATGTACTAGACTGAATCTCTGGTCGCAACGACATCGACTCATCATGAATCCTCAAATCGAAAAAATAAGAAGCTTGCCCGGGACGTTCCTGTTCGATTTGGACCGCAGCGCCCGGGGCATGCGCCTTAATCGCTTCCTATGCGGACTCGTCCGCCCGGAGAACCGGTCCCTCTTCAAAAGCGATCCAGAAATCGCCTTTGAGAACGCCGGTTTGACCACGAAAGAGCGCGAGATGGTGCGCACCAAAGACTGGAAAGCAATGGCCGATTACGGCGCCAATTTCTTTGCGCTGGAAAAACTCGGGCGCGTCACCGGCGTCGGCAACCCTGCAATGTGTGCGCAAATGCGTGGTGAACCCCTGGAAGAGTTTCTCAAAACACGCCGCGTGCCGGACGCCTGCTAACCAAGGAGTTCCATATGGCAACCATCATCGGCGGCATCGGCACTTCCCACACCCCGACCATCGGCATCGCCTTTGATCAGGGCAAACAGCAGCATCCGGCCTGGGCGCCCCTGTTCAAAGGGTACGAGCCGATCGTCGAATGGCTCGCGCGGATGCGACCGGATGTGCTGGTCATGTTCTACAACGATCATGCGAATTCATTCTTCTTCGATCACTATCCGACCTTCGCGGTGGGACTCAGCGATCGGCACACCGTGGCCGACGAAGGTCTTGGCCTGCGCCCTGTGCCGCCGGTGAATGGCCATCCGGCAATGGCCCGCCATATTGCGGAATCGCTGGTCACCGATGAGTTCGACATTTCAGTCTTCACCGATTTGCCGATCGATCATGGTTGCTTCTCGCCGCTCTCGGTAATGTGGCCCGAACATGCAACCGGCTGGCCCGGGGTCATCGTGCCAATCGAAATGAATGTCCTACAGCATCCGATGCCGACACCCAGGCGCTGCTACAAGTTGGGACAAGCGGTGCGGCGTGCGATCGAATCCTATCCGGAAGATTTGGATGTCGTGGTGGTCGGTACCGGTGGACTCTCCCACCAACTGTCCGGCGAACGCGCCGGCTACAACGACAGCGACTGGGATCTCCGGTTTCTCGATCTGCTGACCAAGAATCCGCATACGCTGGCCGACATGACCCATGGTGATTTTATCGAGCTGGGCGGCAGCGAAGGGGCGGAGGTGATCATGTGGCTCGCCATGCGGGGTGCCCTGAGCAACAACGTCGCCAAGCTGCATCAGAACTATTACCTCGCGATGACCGCGGCATGGGCAGTGCAGCTCTATGAGGAACCGGTCGCAGCAACGCGCCGGCCGGCGGCCAAGTCGCGCGCCGGCGTTTGAACCAACCAACAAGGAAGTGCAATGCTGAAGATCGTCGTGGTGGGTACCGGATGGTGGGGCATGGAGCTTGGCAAGGCCGCAACCACTCTGCCCCAGAAAATTGAACTGCTCGGTTGCACCTCGCTCTCGCCAGACGAGTGCAAACGATTCCAAGCCGCCAACGGTGGCAAGATCTTTCCATCGTTCGAAGCGGTGTTGGCCGACCGGAATGTCGATGCGGTGCTGCTTGCCACCCCGCACTCCTTGCACTGGAAGCAGATCATCGCGGCCGCCGAAGCGGGTAAGCATGTCTTCTGCGAAAAGCCGTTTACGCTTACCGTGGATACCGGCGCCAAGGCCATTGCCGAATGCAACAAGCGCGGCGTCATACTCGGTGTGGGACATAACCGCCGCTATATGGAAAGCGTGCACAAGTTGAAAGCAATTGTCGATGCCGGCGAGCTTGGCACAGTGCTCCATGTGGATGCCAATTACTCGGGCAATCTCGAAGGTCGCTATCCGCCTAATCACTGGCGCGTGCAGCAAGAAGAGATTCCTTGCGGCGGCCTCACCCCGATGGGCATGCATATGGTGGACACGCTCACCTGGATTCTTGGGCCGATCAAACGCGTCACCGCGCTCGCAAAGCATCGGGCCCTGTCGTATCCGTTGCACGACGTCTGTGCGGTCCTCTACGAATTGGAGAACGGCATCACCGGAACGCTCGGCACCCATCTTGCCTGTGGGACCAGCGCGATCCTGCGCATCTACGGCACCAAAGCAACCGTGGAGGCGCGTAATAATTTCTCCGAGATCTCGATCGAACCGACCGATCCCAATGCGCCGCGCACCATGTTCCGATATGTCGTTGATAACGCGTTACCGCAGGAATTGAGCGCGTTCGCCGATGCCTGTGCAGGCAAAGCACCCTTCCCGGTTCCGCCGCTCGAAGCACTACGCAATATTGCAGTGCTGGAAGCCATTCAAGGCTCATCGGCCGCCAACGGCGCCTGGCATGATGTAAGGCGGGTCTCCTGATGGCTGCGCAACAACGCGCAACGCTCGTCACCGGTGGCGCCACCGGCATCGGCAAGAGCGCGGTGCTCGCACTCGCTCGCGCTGGCTACGACGTCGCCATCAATTACGCATCGAGTGAAGCCGCCGCCAAGAAAACCGCAGCAGAGGCCGCAGCCTTGGGCGTGCGCACGCTTCTCGTCAAATGCGATGTCAGTGACGAAACGGGCGTGCGCGCCATGCTCGCGAAGGTCGGCGAAACTTTTGGTCATCTTGACGTGCTGGTCAACAACGCGGGCACCACCGCCAACTGGAAACCAAAGGATCTCGAAACGCTTTCACTCGATGAATGGGATCGCGTGTTCGCGGTCAACGTGCGTGGCCTGTTTCAAGTAACCCGCGCCGCGGTGCCGCTCCTCAAAAAAGGGGTGAATGCGTGCATCGTCAATACCGCGAGCATCGTTGGCTTGCGGCCTGGTCCGCAGCCCCTTCCTTATGCAGCCAGTAAAGCGGCGGTGGTCAATCTCACCAAGACGCTCGCCTGGAATCTTGGGCCCGATATTCGGGTCAATGCGGTGGCGCCCGGCTGGATGGAAGGCGATTGGATGCAGCGCATGCTCAAGGACAAATACGATGATCTGATGGGCAAACGTGCCAAAGCCACGCCGCTCAAGCGCGTGGTGACGGCCGACGATGTCGCCGAGACCATCATGACCCTCGTCCAATCGAATCGATTCGTGACCGGTGAGATCATCGTGATCGACGGCGGCTTTACCGCTTCCACCTGATTCAGCGAGGACCAGCAGCCATGCTCGAAGGCGTCGTTCCCTTTCCGCCGGAATTTGCCAAACGATATCGCGACCGCGGGTATTGGCTCGATCGATCCATTGCCGCCGAATTCGATGTCGTGTTCAAGCGCTTTGCCGCTCGCACCGCGCTGATCGACGGCGAACGGCGCTATACGTACGCGGATATCGACCGCATCACCGACAACCTCGCGCTTAATCTACTCGACATCGGGTTGCAACCCCTTGATCGGGTCGTGCCGGTGCTGCCGAACGTTGCCGAATTCGTACTGCTCTATTTCGCTTTGCAGAAGATCAGTGGCATTCCGATCGCCGCGCTCGTCTCGCATCGTTATGCTGAGATCAGTCAATTCGTCGCGCTGTCTGGCGCAACGGCTTGCGTCTACCCGACCGCGCAAGGCGATTTTCAGTTTGGGCCGATGGTCGAGCGCATCCAGAAGAAAATGCCCGCGCTCAAATTGCGCATCGTGCTTGGCAACGCAGGCCCCGGTGAACATTCGCTTAAGACTTTGATCGAACAACCGGCCCGCTTGCCACGGTCTGCGCTGTCAAACATCAAGATCGATCCGACCGATCCCTGCATATTCCAGTTATCGGGCGGCACCACCGGCATTCCGAAACTGATCCCGCGCACCCACAACGACTACGCCTACAACTCGAAGACCGCCTCGACCGTGTGCGGGGTTACGGGTGATTCGGTGCTGCTGCTGGCCTTGCCGATCGCGCACAACTTGCCGCTTGCATGCCCCGGTATTCAAGGCTATTTCTTCAACGGTGGGAAAGTTGTTCTGTCGCCCACAACGCGGCCGGAAGAGCTGTTCAAACTCATCCAAGCCCATCGCGCAACTCATGTGAAGGTGGTGCCAGCGTTATTGATTCGCCTGATCAATGATCCGTCGATCGGCAATTACGATCTCTCGTCGATGCGACTGATTCAATCGGGCGGGCAACGCATGCAACCGGAAGTGCGCCTGCGCACCCAGCAACTCATTCCGACCGTGTTCGTGCAGGAAAATTTCGGCATGTCCGAAGGCCTCATCATGTTCGTGCGGCTAGACGACCCAGACGAGGTCAAACTCAATACCTGCGGTCGCCCCGTTTGCGCCGACGATGAAGTAAAACTTTGCGATGACGACGGCGCCGAAGTCGCGCCCGGCCAGACCGGCGAGCTGTGCTGCCGCGGCCCGTACACGTTGCGCGGCTACTTCGGCGTGCCTGAATACAACGCGCGGCAATTCACGCCCGACGGCTTTTACCGCTCCGGTGATCTGATGCGCCAGCATCCTTCCGGAAACTATGTTGTCGAAGGCAGAAAAAAAGATCTCATCAATCGGGGCGGCGAGAAGATCAGCGCCGAAGAAATTGAGAACCTGATCCTCATGCATCCGGCGGTGCAGAACATTGCCTGCGTACCGATGCCAGACCCCAATCTCGGCGAGAAGATGTGCGCGTTCGTCATCCTGAAGCGCGGCAAATCACTTACCCTCAAGGAACTCGTTACGTTCCTGATCAAGAAGGAAATCGCCAAATTCAAGCTGCCCGAACGCCTGGAGATCCTGCCTGATTTCCCGGTCTCGACGTTTGGCAAGGTCTCCAAGAAAATCCTCGGCGAGCAGATCACCGTAAAGCTCGCCGCAGAATATCGCTAGCCGCACTCAACGTCAAGGCCCTCACTCATCATGCGCATTATCGATCTGCACTGCTATCCGGGCACCGAGGAATGGATCAACTGCCAGGGCCCCTATGTGGATGCGTTGGCGAAATACTGGAACCGGCAATGGGGCGGCAAGACCGAAGAAAACGTCCTGAAGGATTTTTCTGATGCCGGCGCGGAAGCGTGTCTGGTAGCCCTTGATTTGGAAACGACCATCGCAACACCGCCTGTCACCAACGAATACGTACATGCGATGTGGAAGCGGCACCCCAAACGCATCATTCAATGCTGGGGTGCGGTCGAACCCGCCAAAGGCGAGATCGCGATTCGGCAGGCGCGCAAAGCCATCAAGGAGCTTGGCTTCCTGGGCTTTCACTTCCATCCGATTATGCAGCACTTTGAAGTAAGCGATCCACGATATTACCCGCTCTTCGAAGAAATCAGCGCGATGGGCGCGGCGGTGATGATCGATGTCGGCACCACCGGCATGGGCGCCGGTCTTCCCGGTGGGATGGGCGCGATCATTCGGCATGCACATCCGGCATCGATCGACCGGCTGGCGGCGGATTTTCCGAAACTCAAAATCATCATGGCGCATCCGGGCTGGCCGTGGGTTGATGAGACCACCGCAGTGGCGTTGCACAAGGGCAATGTCTACTGGGAAATGTCAGGCTGGGCGCCGAAGTACTTCCCCGGCAATCTGAAGATCGATATGCGCGCACGGCTGCAAGACAAAATCATGTTCGGCAGCGATTATCCAAGCATGCCGTACGAGCGGATCCTGCGCGAATGGGGTGAGCTTGGGTACAAAGACGAGGTAATGGAAAAAATATTCCATAAGAACGCGGAGCGGGTGTTGGGGCTGTAAAGGGCATTCCACCGGTAATTCCGACCATTACTCCGGCTTCAACCTCATCGTTTTCACCACGTCGCGAAAACGCTCGTTATCCCTGCGGATTCGTTCGCGAAATTGCACCGAGATTTCCTTCAAGACCTCCATCCCACCCTCTGACAATCGCTTTTGCACGTCTGCATCATCTTGCCATGCGTGAATCTGCCGGGTAAGCGTGCTCACAACACCATCTGGCGTTCCCTTCGGCGCGACCACGCCAAACCATGTGGTGAACTCGAAGCCCGGCAATCCCGCCTCTTCCGCGGTGGGGATACCGGGCGCACTTTGCAATCGCCTGGCTTGCGCGACCGCCAACGCTCGAAGTTTCCCGGCGACAATATGCCGACGCACCGCGCCGAAACCAACAAACACCACATGCACCCGCCCGCCCACTAAGTCGGTGACGGCCGGCCCCGCCCCGCGATACTGCACATGGGTCAATTGCACACCGGCCCGCTGCGCGAATAGTTCCCCGCAAAATGCGGCACGGTGGCGATGCCCGCCGATCCGTGATTGATCTTGCCCTGCTCGCGCTTTGCCAAAGCGATGCATTCCCCCAGATTCTTCACCGGCGTATTCGCATTCACCACCACCAGGACGGGCGAAGACGTCAATGGTGCGACCGGAACGAGGTCGGTCAACGCGTCAAACCCCAGATCCTTGAAGATGTAAGGATTGATCGCGACGTTGCCAAGCTGGATTAATCCAATCGTGTAACCGTCGGGCGCTGCCTTAGCGATGGCTTCAACACCGAGATTCCCACCTCCGCCGGAGCGATTCTCCACCAGCATCCGCTGTCCGAGCGCTCGATCAAGATGGTCGGCCACCAAGCGGGCGGGCACGTCCATCAATCCGCCCGGCGCAGTGAGGACGATAATGCGCACCGGCTTGGATGGATAGTCCTGCGCAGCAGCGCTGCCGGCAACACATGCGAGGACAACGGCCGCAATCCGTCCTAGCCAAGCAGTCTCGGAACGATCCATCGCTTTCCCCACCGAAGGATGTAGCCTCAATCTTTTCAACCGCTCCTAGGCCACAGAGAAGCCCTCATACCCCTTCGCGACCACCTCATCGCACTTACGGACATAAAGCGGAAAACCGCCGATGTACGGCATGAAGACGCACGGCTTGCCGGGCACATTCGCCCCCACATACCACGAACTACAGGTCGAACGCAGGTTGGGTGCGGCCACTTCATTGACATGCGACACCCACTTGTCTTCCGCGTCCAGCGTCGGCTCGATGCGGGCGAGGCCGCGCTTACGCATGTACGCCACGCAATCGGCCACCCAATTGACATGTTGTTCGACTGCGAGAATCATCATCGCCAGGACCGATGGACTGCCCGGTCCGGTAATGGTGAACAGATTCGGAAACCCCGCCGTCATGAGACCCAGCATGGTTCGCGGTCCGGCACGCCATTTCTCATTGAGGCTCAACCCATCCTTGCCGCGAATGTCGATGCGAAGCAGCGTGCCGGTCATCGCATCGAATCCGGTGGCAAGGATCAATGCATCGACCACGGTTTCATTGCCCCCGACCTTCACCCCCGCTGGCGTAATCGCTTCGATCGGTTCGCCGCTGATGTCGATGAGGGTCACATTCGGCCGATTGAACGTTTCGTAGTAGCCGGAATCGACGCACAGCCGCTTGCAGCCGAGGATCGTCTTCGGGGCCAACCGATCGGCAACGGCTCGATCATGGACCAGCTCGTGGATCTTGCCGCGCACGAACTCCGCTGCCGTCGCGTTGGCCTCGTGATTGAACAGCAAATCGCCAAACGACCCCATGAACGGCAAGCCACCGGCCGTCCATCGCTTCTCGTATTCGCGCTGCCGCTCCTCGGGCGTGGCTTCGAGTGCGGAATTGGGGTTGAACTCAAACGCGAAGCCTGCGGGCATCTCCAAGGCACGCTTGCGCAGGCCTGCGTAATCGGCCTTGATGGCCTTCTTCACCTCCGGCGCAAGCGGCGCATTGCGTGCCGGCACCGCATAGTTGGGCGTTCGCTGATACACGTACAAATGCTTCGCCTGTTGGGCGATGATCGGAATCGACTGCACGGCGGACGATCCGGTGCCGATGATGGCCACACGCTGGCCGGTGAAGTCCACGGGTTCATGCGGCCATTGCCCGGTGTGATAGACGGATCCCTTGAATGAATCGAGACCGTTGATATTCGGCACGTTGGTGGCGGACAAGCAGCCGGTCGCCATCAGGCAAAACTTTGCCGATACCTGGTCCCCTTTATCGGTCCGGACTTGCCACCGATTGGACTGCTCATCGA
The DNA here is from genome assembly GCA_009693235.1 of Betaproteobacteria bacterium. GTDB lineage: Bacteria > Pseudomonadota > Gammaproteobacteria > Burkholderiales > SG8-39 > SHXR01. Next base: position 20,879 of record SHXR01000046.1, read on the forward strand.
AATGCGCTGCGGTGACGCGGGTATCGAACTGGATGTCGCGGCGCAGATCAAAACGGTCCACCACATGGTTGGCGTAGCGCAGGATTTCCGGCTGGGTCGCGTATTTTTCGGTCCAGTCCCATTCCTGTTCCAGCTCCGGCGAAAACTGATACGAGTACTGCATGCTCTCGACGTCGCATCGGGCGCCGGGATAGCGATTCCAATACCACGTTCCCCCAACACCACTCCCTGCTTCGAATACACGCACCTTGAGGCCAATCTGGCGCAAACGGTACAGCGCGTAGATGCCGCCAAAGCCTGCACCCACGACGACGACATCCAGCGCAGTTTCTGTCGTCTGCGCCAACGGAACTCCTTTGCTCATCTACGTTTCATCCCAGATTTTTTCAGTTAACGGCAAGCCACGAATTTCCTGCGCGCCCAACGGGCGGTCTGGCCGTATGCCCACTTGTTCCAGCAGCGCCGCCAGTTGCCGCACATGCTGCGCGCTATGCCAAACCGTGCGTTCCAGCATCTCATGGCGGGTCGTCTCGCCAAAATAAGTCGGCACCATGCCGGAAAAGTCTTCACTGCGTGCCCGCGCCCACCAAGCGTTAAAACGCCTTTGCACGGCATCACCAAACTCGGCAATCTCCGCACTCGTCAACATCGTCGCCGGCGGTTCGGCCACCATCACTTCATATTCCAAGCGCGTACCGCGCTCTTCCATCTCGAGAAAGGCGGTCGGAATCTGGAAAATGTGATGCATCAGCACCCGCCATGAACGGGGTCGATGCGGCAGTTGATTGACCAATGCCGTCTGCGGCATTTGCCGTACCAGGCGTGCAGCGGTGGAAAGCACCACGCCGGCGCGATCTGCCAATGCGGCGGGCAGGAGTTCCGGGCCGGTCAGTTCATTAAGCCCGAGAAACTCGACCACGTCTTTGATCACCTGGGCGTAGACGAACTTGCCGCCACGCGCCACCACCGGGACCGAGCGGGCACCCATCGCGCGCATAGCGGCAAGCCCCTCCTGGTCTTCGAGGACATTCACTGACTGGTACTCGATCCCACGGACCAAGAGATACTCCTTAACCCGAAGGCAGCTGGTTCAATGCGGCTGCCAGAACACCTGAATCGATGCGTCCATGTCTCGCTCCTTGGATGGAAGCAGAAGAATAGCCGATAATTCGCCGCATGCAGCTCGCCTACTTCACCCAGCCGGTCCACCCGATTCATCGCGACTACCGCACGGTGCTGCGCGAGAACATGGATGCCATCATCCTCGCCGATCGCCTTGGCTATGAGGAAGCGCTCGTCGGCGAGCATTTCACCGATCTGGCCGAACCGATTACCTCGGCATTGATGTTTCTGGCACGGCTCATTCCGGAGATCAAGACGATCAAGCTGGGTCCTGGCATCGTCAATCTGCCGGTGTACCACCCGGTCATGCTGGCCGGTCACGTCGCCATGATCGATCACCTCATGGACGGCCGCTTCGTGTGGGGCATCGGACCTGGTGGCCCGCCTTCCGACATCGAAGTATTCGGCAATGCCAAGCTCGATCGCAATCGCAAGATGATCGAGGTGTTCGATCAGATTATGAAGATCTGGTGGGGTGAGGCGCCGTACGACGTAACGGGCGAGTTCTTTGCGTTTTCCACGCGCAATACGCATTTCCCCGAAATCGGCCAGGGCATCGCGCCGAAACCGTTGCAACGGCCGCATCCACCGGTGCGCGTCACCGCTCTGACGCCCCACTCGCATGGCATTACGCTTGCTGCCGAGCGAGGCTGGCAACCGATCTCATGCCAATATGTGCAGGACCATTGGATCGCGACCCATCTGCTGAAGTATCTCGAAGGTCTGCGCAATATCAAGATGCCCGCGGACCCAAGCGGCTGGCGCGTCGCGAAATGCATCTTTGTCGCCGATGACGATGCCACCGCACGCCGCTACGCCCGGAGCGTCGCCGGCCCATACGGTTTCTATTTTTCCAATCTGATGAAAAAGCTCGGCCGCGGCGGCCGGCTTGGTCTCTTCGGTACTTACCCCAATCAACCGGAAGCCGAAATCACGGTCGAACAGTCGCTCGAAACGCAAGTGATCGCCGGTTCCGTCAATAGTGTCGTCGATCAGATTCTCGCGCTACGAACCCGGGTGGGCCCCTTTGGCACGCTTTACTACACCGGCATCGACTGGGCCGATCGTGCGCTTGGCGAGCGCTCGATGGTGCTGATGGCCGAACAAGTGCTGCCCCGGGTCAATGCCGCATTGCAGGCAGCCTGACCTGACCCATCGGAATTCTTCGCCGGGCGATATCATGGCGCTCTTGATTGCAGGTAGCGCCGTATTCTTCACTGGGGAACATCATGAAAACACGCACCTTGGGCGGCCAAATCACCGTCAATGAAGTGGGCTATGGCTGTATGGGGCTGTCGGGCATCTACGGTGCTTCCGATGATGCCCAGTCGATTGCTCTGGTGCGCCGGATCGTTGATCTGGGTGTGAACTTCTTCGATTCGGCCGACGCCTACGGCAACGGACACAATGAAGAACTCCTCGGCAAAGCCTTGAAAGGCATTCGCGACAAGATCGTGCTCGCGACCAAATTCGGCCAGCAGAGGAAGCCCGAGGGCACGATCATCTGCGGCACGCCCGAGTATGCGCAGTCCGCTTGCGAAGCCTCCCTCAAGCGTTTAGGCATCGAGACGATCGATCTTTATTTTCAACATCGCGTCGACAAGAACGTGCCAATCGAGGACACCATCGGCGCGATGGCGAAGCTCGTCAAGCAGGGTAAGGTGCGGCACCTTGGCTTGTCCGAAGTGTCGGTGGCGAATTTGCGGCGTGCTGCCAAGGTGCATCCGATCGTTGCAGTGCAATCGGAGTTGTCGCTATGGAGCCGGCAAGACGAACTGGACGTGCTGCCGGTCTGCCGCGAGCTTGGCATCGGCTACACCGCGTACGCCCCGCTTGGCCGCGGCTTCCTGACTGGCACCGTGTCAGGCCGCGAGGCGCTCGATGCAAAAGACACGCGCCAAAGCCATCCGCGTTTTGCCCCCGAAAACATCGGCGAGAATTTGAAGCTGGCGGCCAAATTGAAAACGCTCGCCGCCTCGAAAGGTTGCACCCAGGCACAGCTCGCCCTGGCGTGGATACTCGCAAAGGGCAAAGACATCGTCCCGATCCCTGGCACCAAGAGCGAGTCGCGCGTGGTGGAAAACATGCAAGCCGCCGACATCGTGCTGTCCGCTGCAGAGATCAAAGCATTGGAAGAAATCGCGCCGATCGGCGTCACCAAAGGTGATCGTTACCCCGCCGCAAACATGAAGGCGATCGATCGGTAAGAGGGCGTCGGTCGATGCTCCCTCACAGCACGGTACAATGGCGCATCGCCCACGCGAGGACATAACGATGCAAATCCGCAAGACCATCCTCACGCGTGAAACGGTGCATGCCGAGGCCGGGCGCAGCGCGGCCCGGCCGATCCATCGTGCTGCCGCCCTGGTCGTCATCGACAATCCTTTGACGGGGCGATTCGTCGATGACCTGTCCCCGCTCTTTGACGTGGGAGCAGAGCTTGGCGAGCGGTTGATGCCCGATCTTGTCAAACTGCTTGGCCACCCGGTCGTGTCCTACGGTAAGGCCGCGATCGTCGGGGTGTCGGGCGATCTCGAACACTCGGCCGCCATTTTGCATCCGAAACTCGGTAAGCCGATGCGTGGCGCCATCGGCGGCGGGCAGTCGTTGATTCCCTCCAATGCCAAGGTCGCAGCGGCCGGTGCAGCGATCGACGTGCCGCTCGGGCATAAAGATAATCCCTGGTCATTCGACGAAATTGACACCTGGACGCTTGCTATCGCCGATGCCCCGCGCCCGCACGAGATTGTTGTGATCATCGCGATCAGCGACGGCGGACGACCCAACGCACGCGTTGACAAGACCCGCGCAGTGACATGAAGCTCTACATCACGCCGGGTTCACCCTATGCGCGAATGGCCCGCATCATGGTGCTTGAAAAAGCGCTGGAACACCGCATCGAGATCGAGGTCGCCGCGACACGCCGTGCAAACAGCCCGTACTACACGCTCAATCCGTCAGGCCGCGTTCCTTACCTCGTCCGCGATGATGGCGTGGGCATGGAAGAGTCCTCGCTCATTTGTGACTATCTGGACCGACTGGATGGCAGCCCTTCCTTCCCACTCCCGACCGGTGCGCAAGGTTGGGAAGCGCGGCGCCTCGAAGCGCTCGCCCGCAGCATGCTCGATGGCCTTGCCGTTTGGGGACGTGAAATTGGGCGCCCAACCAATGAACAGTCGCCAACCATCATTCGACACGAGGCCGCGCGGAGCGAACGCATGGCCGATCTGTGGGAAGCGCAGATTGACGGCCCGTTGATGCAAGGCGCGCTCAACATGGCGCAGATCACGCTTGCCTGCACGCTGGGTTTTTCGGCCCGCAATCCGGCGTATCGCTGGCGGCCGGTGCATCCGAAGTTAAGCGATTGGTTCGATCGAATTGCCGCGCGGCCGTCGTTCGTCGCAACCGCGCCGCCCAGCGCCTGACCCACCCCTCCCTTTTCCCTTTTCGCCGCCTTTAGACCACCAGCCCCGACTCCACCAATTGCACTTCTTTTGCTGACTCGCGCTCACCTGCTCCGGATTCAAAATACGACCTAAAATGGCTCGCCATCAAGTCTTCCAGGCGAACGTCTTCTTGCCGCACGAAACCGCTTTGCGGCAGCTTGCCGGTTCTCACCAACTCGAATACCGCGCAAATGCCCGCCGCTGTAGTGAGCTGAATCGCGCTGTATTCGACGCCTTTGATGGGTCGGCCATGCACTTCGGTTAGAAACGACTCCTGCACAAAATGGCCACGCCGATAGCCGGCCGCGGTAACGAATACGATGACGGCATCTTGCTGGGTGGTCGGAATCGCGGTCTCGAAAATTTCCTTCAAGAGATCACGCCGATCACGAAGCCGCAAATCATCGAGCAGCAATTTCACGATATCGCGATGTCCCGGATAGCGAATCGACTTGTAATCGAGATGTTTCACTTTGCCGGCCAGCGTTTCGCAAAGGGTGCCAAGACCACCTGATGTATTGAACGCCTCGTAGGCCACGCCATCCAAGACGAAGGTTTCATAGCCTTCCAGTGCGGGTACCGAGATGCGTTCGCCATCGACGATCGTTTCGCACGGATTGCAGTATTCGTTGATCAGGCCTTCGGTACTCCAGGTGAGGTTGTATTTGAGCGCGTTGCGGCTATAGCGCGGCAAGGCACCCACCCGCATACGCAGATCCCCGAGGCGTTCGAAGCGTCGCGCGAGATCATGCGCAACGATGCCGACGAAGCCTGGCGCCAATCCACACTGCGGCATGAGGACACTGCGCGCACTGCCGGCGATTGCCCGGATCGCTTTGGTCGCGGCGACATCTTCGGTCAGATCAAAGTAATGAACGCCGCATTCCACCGCCGCACCGGCAACTTGCTCGGCCGCGGAAAACGGCAATGCGTTGAGTACGGCATCATGCCCGCGCATGGCTGCCAGCAACGCGGAGCGATTCCCAATATCGAGCTGATGCCGTGTCACCTGCGTTCCCGCAAGCTTCCCGAGTCGCTCGGGGTCCCGATCGGCGACTGTGACGCGGTAGCCGGCGCCGCCCAGCATAATGGCGATGGATTCGCCGATGCGACCTGCACCAAGAATCAGTACACGGGAAAATTGCGACGGATTGGTCATGTTCCGGACCTCCACAGGAGACGCATCAAGGGTGCCACAACACCCGCCGGGTATCCCAACCGTAACATTGACTAGAATGCGGTCAGGTTGTTCATACTGTTGGAATGCCTCGGTTAATTCGGCCACGGCGTCCAACGCTGGACGCCCGGTTAAGTCGGGATCGACGATATGACGCGATCTTGCCCACCCGGGCGGGCAAAATGTCCGGTGAATTTACCGGCTGTCAAAGCGCCGATGGCATGGCGATCATTACACGGATGAGAACTCGTATGCCGCGGTGAAGGAGTCGTTGAACAAGTGGCTCGCCCCCTCGTAACGCCCGGAAGATTTTGGGCAGGTTAAATGCGCGGGATCGCTTAATGAGCGCTTCTTTAAGGAGGATGTTTGTACACCATCGCAGTGGATATCGGCGGCACGTTTACTGACGTCGTGGTCATCGACCATGGCGACGGCTGCCTGCACGCCGGCAAGGTGCTGACCACACCGGACGATCTCCAACGAGGCGTCATGTTGGGCATCGCGGAGGCGGCAAGGGAAGCCAATCAATCTGTCGCCGCCCTGTTGACGAATGCGCTCCGCGTCGTGCATGCCACCACGCAATCGAGTAACGCCGTCTTCGCATTCTCCGGTGCGCGCACCGCAGTGCTGGCAACGCGTGGGTTTGGGGACACGCTGCTTATCATGCGGGCGGCCGGTCGCGTGGCCGGTCTCAGTGTGTTTGAGCGCCATCACTATCGCAACACGCAAAAGCCGCGCCTGCTCGCCGATGAGCGCGATATCTTCGAAGTAACCGAACGCGTCGATGCGCTGGGCCGCATCGTCACCCCGCTCGATGAAGAAGGTGTCCGTGCCATCGCCCGGACCATTCATGCACGGGGCTATGAAGCCGTGGCAGTCGGTCTGCTGTTCTCGCATAAGAACGCTCTCCATGAGCGTCGTATCGCGGCAATCCTCAAGGAGGAACTCCCCGGCGTCTACCGATCGCTCTCCTGTGAAGTCGCGCCAGTCATCGGTGAATACGAACGGAGCGCCACCGCACTGTTCAATGCGTACGTCGGGCCAGTCATCGAACAATATCTCACACGTCTCGAACGCACACTGAACGAAGCAGGTCTAAAACAGCGCCTGCTCATCGTGCAATCTAATGGTGGGGTCGTGACAGCCACGCAAGCCGTACCGGTCTTCACGATTGAATCCGGGCCGGCCGCAGGCGTAGTGGGTGCCGCACGCATTGCCGAAGCACTCGGGTATCCGAACGTCATCGCCACCGATGTGGGCGGGACGACGTTCAAGGTCGCCATCGTCCGGGATGGCAAATGGGGCTATAGCAAGGAGACGGTTCTTAATCAGTATCACCTCCGTTTGCCGATGGTTGATCTCGCTTCGATCGGTGCTGGGGGCGGTTCGATTGCCTGGGTCGACGGCAATCGATTGCGCATCGGACCGCAAAGCGCCAGTGCTTCGCCCGGGCCGGCGTGTTACGGGCTCGGTGGAACGGCACCGACGGTGACCGATGCCGATGTGGTGCTGGGCTATATCTCGCCCGAGCGGTTTCTCGGTGGCCGCATGCGCCTGGACCCGGCGCGCGCGGCGCAGGCCATTCAAAACAACATCGCTGATCCCCTGTTCGCCGGTAACGTCCTCGCCGCGGCAGCCGGCATACGGCAAGTCATCGACAGTCAAATGGCCGACCTCATTCGCAAGTCAACCCTTGAGCGCGGTCACGATCCGCGCGACTTTGCGATGATGGCCTATGGCGGTGCCGGCCCGGTCCATGCGGCGTCCTACGCAAGCCAGGTGGGCGTATCACGTGTCATCGTGCCGTATTTCGCCACCGTGCATTCTGCCTATGGTGCGGCCCTGTCGGATGTTCGCTTCAGCCTCGCCTATTCAGATCCAATGGTGTTGCCCGTTCGGTTCGACCGGCTCGAAACGATCTATGTAACGATGGAACAAGCAGGCCATGCCCGTCTTGCCGAGGCCGATGTCCCCGCCGGCGAGCGGCGCTTCGATCGCTGGGTAGAGGCGCGCTATCGGCGCCAGGTGCACAACGTTCGTGTGCCGGTAGGCGCCCGACTCGATGACGCCGGTGTCACCGCAATGGCGGCGGCCTTCGAAGCCGAGTACGAGCGGCTGTTCGGTCGTGGCGCCGCACTTCGTGAAGCGGGCATTGAGTTGGTGAATTTCGGTGTCGATGCGATCGGTGTAGTGCCGCGCCTACCCGATGAACGCGGTGCCACGACCGGCGTGAGTACGCCCTATGCCATGCGCGCCACCTACTGTCCGGTGCGCCGCGACATGGTGAGCACGCCCGTCTTCGATGGTCCGCAATTACCGTCACAGACCAAGATTGTGGGGCCCGCCATCATCGAACACCCGGGTACCACCATCGTTGTTCTCGCCGATCAACATGCGGAAATCGATGCGTTCCGCCACACCCACATCCTATTGACCTCCGCATGAACGATCGACTCAACACTACGATGGACCCGGCCAGCTTCGAGGTCCTGAATCATCGGCTGCTCACGATCGCCGAGGAAATGGGCATCCAGTATATGCGCTGCTCTGGATCTAACGTGCTCATCACCGGGAACGATGCGGCCGCGGCGATCATGATGCCAGACGGCGCCCTGGTGGCAGTGGGCCCCTATATCGTCACGCAAGGCAATGTGCTGCCGCTCATCGTCGAGTCCACACAGCGCCTCACAGCGCCATCGGTGGGCATTCGCGATGGCGACATGTTCATCTGCAACGACCCCTATCTTGGCGCCATTCACGCGCCGGATTTCGCCACGGTGGCGCCGATTTTTCATGTGGGCGAAGTGGTGGCATGGCTCGGCGCCTCCGGCCATCAACTGGATACCGGCGGCACGGATCCAGGCGGCTTTTCGATCAAAGCCCTCGACATTCATCAAGAGGGCCTGCGCATGCCGCCGGTGAAATTAGTCGATGGCGGTCAAGTTCGCGAAGACGTACTCGCCTGGATCATCAACCAGGTGCGCGATCCGCTCGTCGGTCTTGATGTCCGCGGACAGATCGCGGCCTTGAATGCCGGACGGCGGCGCATGCTCGATCTGATCGACGCATGGGGCATCGATGCGGTCAAGGCGGTCATGGCCGGATCGATTGCATTCGCGCGTGAGAAGCTGCGGGCGCGTCTAGTCGAATTACCGGATGGCGTGTGGCGCGAGACGCAATACATCGATCACGATGGACATACCACCGAGATCTATCCGATCGTCTGCACCCTCACCAAAGCGGGCGATCGGCTCTCGTTCGATTTCACCGGCACCGGTGTTCAGGCGCGCGGTCTCATCAATTCGACCTGGTCTGGGTTGCAGGCCGCGGTGTTGTCATCGGTCTATATCAATCTCTGCTGGGATATTCCCTGGAATCGCGGCGTGCGCGATTGCCTCGACATCGTGAGTGAAACAGGCACGGTGAACAACTGTGCCTACCCTGCCCCTTGCGCGATGGCAACGATTTCGGCGGTGATCGTGACGATCGATGTCACGTGGCGCTGCTTGAGCCACATGCTTCTCGCGAGCGAAAAGTATCGCGATCAAGCCATGGCAGTGTGGTCGGGCACCTCCATGGCACCGATCTTTGCCGGGACCAGCCAACACGGTTTTCCGTTCGCTGCCACCGAGATGAGCCACTTTGGCGGCGGCGGTGGCGCACGCACCTATGCCGATGGCGTCGATACCGCCGGAATCGTCTTCAACACCACGCCCAACATGCCCAATATCGAGGATCAGGAAGCGGAGTATCCGGTCCTTTATCTGTTCCGCCGTCACCTCCGGGATTCCGGTGGACCAGGGCGATATCGCGGCGGCCGCTCGGGTGAGCTCGCCTACACGATGCATGAAGCACCAGGTGATCGCCTTGAAGGACTGTTTGCCGGCACCGGCGCTGAAATGCCGAATGCAATCGGATTGGCGGGCGGCCTTCCCGGCGCGGCCATTCGTGTGGCCCGCGTCGTCGATACCGAAGTAACGGATCGCATCGCACGGCACGGCACGCTCCCCGCGCAGCTGGACGACATCGCCGGTCATCGGGAGATCCTCGCTCCCAAGCATGTTCGCTCGGCGATGGCGAAGGGCGACGTCTGGTATCACAGCTGGCAGGCGGGCGGTGGTTATGGCGATCCCTTGACGCGCGAGCCAGAGGTGGTGTTCGCCGACCTCACACGCGGCGTTATTTCGGATCGCGCCGCGCGCGAGATTTACGGGATCGCGACGACCACGACCGGCACCTTGGCATTAGACGCCACCAAACTCGTTCGCAATACCATGCGCAAAGAGCGACTGACTCGCGCCACGCCTCTCTCCAACGGCGCGTCGATGAAGTTCGCCGGCCGTGGCCGACATCGTTATGGTGAAGCGCTGATTGTTGACTTCACGACTGGCACGATCGCCTGCGGCCATTGCGGACATCGCCATTGCGACACCGACGCCGATCTAGCCCTGCATCTGCGTGGCTACGCGATGCCACTCAATGCGGCGGGGCCGGTGCGTGGCGAAGATTACGACCGCGGGCGCTTCGAGCTACGCCATCTTTGCTGCGCCCACTGCGCCGCGCTGGTCGATGTACAGGTGGCCTTGAAGGACGCACCGCGCCCGACGATGCAAATAAGGTTCGGGCAATAAACCCAAACCTTATTGCGTGCCTAGCGAACCAAGTAGGTGCTCAACGCCGGGAAAACCACGACGAGCACGAGCACGATGAGCATGACCGCCACGAACGGCATTGAGCCCTTGAACACATCGCCCAGCCGGATGGTCTGATCCGCAAGACTCGATTTCACCGCGAAGGCGGACAGTCCCAAAGGCGGGGTCAGCAGGCCGATCTCCACCGCGATCACCGTGATCACGCCAAAGTGAATGAGATCGATGCCAAAACCCTTAGCGATCGGCACCACGATCGGCACGACGATGAGCAGAATCGACGTTGAATCGAGAATGCACCCAAGCCCAATGATGATGGCGATATACACCGCGAAGAAACCCACGACGCCCAAGCCCTCGAGGACCTCGCCGATCGCCACCGGCACCCCGGAGTAGGTGAGCATGCGGCTATAGAGATTGGCGGCGATCAACAAGATGAGGATACTGACCGAAACATAACCCGTTTCGACCAGCACGCGCCACAAACGCTTCCAGGTGAGGCGACCGCGGATCAAGGCAATCACGAATGCACCCATCGCACCGACCGCTCCCGCTTCGGTTGGCGTGAAGACACCGGAATACAAGCCACCCAGAATCAGCACGACCAGCGACGCCACCGGCACGAGTTTCTGCACCGCCGTGGTCCAGGTTTCCGCATTGGCCAGCTCGACCGAGCTCTTCACGGTGCCGGCGAATCCCTTGAAGTACACCACCATGATGTAGATGCCGACACAAAACGCAATGGACATGATGATGCCGGGGATGACGCCCGCGATGAACAACTTGCCAATCGATTCTTCGGCCACGATGCCATACAGAATGAAAAGAATGCTGGGCGGAATTAACATCCCTAATATCGATGATCCCGCCACCGTACCGACGGCAAGTTGCGGCGAGTACCCGTTTTTCAGCAACTCAGGCACCGCGATACGGGTAAACACCGCGGCCGAAGCGATGCTGATACCGGTCACCGCGGCGAAAATCGCGTTGGCGACAACGACCGCCATGCCGAGACCACCGGCGATCTTGCGCAAGAGCCATTCGGCGACCTCGAACGTGTCCTTGCCTAAATCCGCGATGCTGACGAACATCCCCATCAACACAAACAGCGGTATGGTGGCGAAGACGATGTCCTGAATGCCGCTATAAGACGACAGCGCGAGCATGCGCGATGACGTCTCGAAATTGTCCTTGATGAGCCAGATGCCGATAAAGGACAACGAAAACAATACCACCCCCACCTGCATGCCCGCGATCACGAGAAACACCATCGCAGCGATGAGTAGGTAACCAATCTGCAATTCAGTCATCGCGCTTGCTCCACATTGGTGAATGCTTTGCGCAGAATGTCGGCGATCTGCACGACATAAGCAATCACGACCGCGACCGCCCCCACGACGATGATCAAGCGAACCGGCCAGGTCGGAAACGTGAACACGCCCTCCACACCGAAGAACTCGCTTTTGCTATAGGAGCGGGTGAAGGGCAACCAGCTTGCGCTCACGATCAACCCAAACATGGCGGCCCCGACGAACAGAAAAAGCGACTCAAACACCGCAGCCCACCGCTTTGAGTGCCTGGTGATGATTTCCAACAGCACATCGCCCTTGGTCATTCGGCCAGTGTGAACGGTGGCACCGATCTGCAGGAACACAATGCCAATGATGGAGAATGCCGAGATGTCGGTGACGCCATCGATCGGGTGGTTGAAGCCGGACCGTGCGATGACATCGGCACAGATCAGAAACATCAAAACAAAAATCCAAACCGTACCGATGCTGTTCAAGCCCATCAACACGCCTTCATAGGCCCGGTAGAGCCAGCCGCGTGCTTCGCTCGTTATAGCACGTCCGTCATCGTCAAATTGCGGCGGCGCCGTATCCACTTGTGTGATCCCCTTTATTGCGAATAAAAAAGCGACGGGCTCGAAAGGCCCGTCGCCCGGACTGCACGCTGATGCGTTACATCGAACGTGGGTTACTTATCCCAATCGCGGAGCGGCTTGCCACCGGCCTTGCGGATTTCGTCCATGTACGCTTTCAACACGGTGCTGGCAGGCAGGCCCTTTGCATCGTTCGTCCGCGCCCAGTCACCGGCGATATCGGGCAGCGATTTTGCCCAACGTGCGCGATCTCCTTCGGAGAACACCGCAACCTTGGTGCCGGCCGCGACCATCGTCTTTTTCGACGAGTCGATATTGGCATTGGTTTGTTTGATCAGCTCAGCCGTGTAGGCCACGCCGGCATTCACGATTGCGGTCTGGACTTCCTTCGGCATCTTATTGAACTTATCGGCCGTCACCGCAATGCCGCCTGAGAACATCGCGCCGAGATTGACCTCGGCCACATGGGTAGCAATCTCATACAAACGAATCGGCAATATCCCGGTATAGAACGAGATTGCCCCTTCGGTCACGCCCGTCTGCACATTGGTGTAATAGGTGGGCAAGCCACCGTCCACCGCCACCGCGCCGGTGCCACGCAGCCATTGTGCGGCCGGTCCAGGGGCGTTGTAGCGACGGCCTTTCAGATCATCGAATTTCGCCACCGGCGTTTTCGTCCAGACGTGGTAGGTCTCGATGCTGATCGGCGCAAGATACTTGATGTTGTTGCCGTTCCACTCTTTTTGCAGGGCCGGCAACTCACGCTGAAGTTTGTCGAGCGTGCGGGTCACGATGCCCATGTCACCGCTGGTGAACGGCGTGAAGAACGTGACGTTAGAGAGCGGCATGGTGTCGGCCTCGAACACCGAACCGACATAACCGATGTCAGCGATGTTGTCGCGGATCGCCTCCATCGTGTCTTGCAACTTGAACAGCGTGCCGGCGTAGGCCTCTTTCCAAGTGATCTTGTATTTGCCGTCCTCTTTCAACTGACGGTCGATGTCGTTCTTGAAAAATCCGGCCATGAGGCCGATCGGCAACCAAGTCGTGGGATGGCTGGACGCGAGGGTCAGGTTGATGTTTTGCTGCGCAGTTGCAGGGAGTGCGGCTGCTGTGAAGACCGCGGCAACGGCAAGGGCGAGAGCGGAACGGCTGGAACGAAGTGTCATACGATCCTCCTGGTGGATTGCAATCATGCTGTCATGCAAGACGTTGTCATCGTTTGGTACGTGAATAGCCGACAGGGCCAGACTGACAAGGGGCGATCATAGACCAAGCCGCACGCGGGCGTGCACGCATCCGGGTACGCCCGCGCAGAGGAAGGCGCGTCGGACGATTGCGGCCGATGCGCATGGCCCGGCCCTTTTCCTTAATATAGTTATCAAGGTGTGAACTACCGCCATAAACTTCTGGCCGGTCAACAGGTTTGGAGACTCTGCATGATAGGAACGCGAATTCTGTTGTCCTGCATTGCCGCGTGGGCGCTGAGCGCCCCGACCCTGGTATGCGGACAGAACTTCCCAGTCAAACCAGTGCGCATCGTGGTGCCGTTTCCACCCGGTGGCGTCGATGTCACCGTGCGCCAGATGTTGGACGGCATGGCGGAAGAACTGGGGCAGCCGGTGTTGATCGAGAATCGTCCCGGCGCCAACGGAATGATCGGCGCCGAGTTAGTGGCACGGGCGGCACCCGATGGATACACCATCCTCGCGATGCCGGTTGGGCTCGTCACCGGTGCCGCGGTCGCGACGGTTCCGATTCACCCGGTCAAATATTTCACGCCGATCAGCATGCTCATCATGTCGATGGAGATTCTCGTGGCCAAGCCCTCGTTCCCGCTGCAATCGCTGCGCGAGATCATCGACACCGCGAAACGCGAGCCGGGAAAAATCACCTACGCAAGCACCGGCATCGGCTCGGAACAGCACCTGGCGGGTGAACTGCTGAAGTTCACCGCCGGAGTCGACTTGAACCATATTCCATACCAGTAGTGTCCCAACGTTTTTCATAGGAGAACGCCTTGAATTGGCGTTATTGGCGGCTCTAAATTGGTCGAGGCGTTTGGAAGCAATTGATTTATCGGTGTTGTTTCGAACATGGTCAGACTCAGGATTTGTAGGATTTCGTAGAGACT
>SHXR01000047.1 GCA_009693235.1 Betaproteobacteria bacterium
CCATCTCGCAACTAACGCATGAGCATCGCGTATGGTCGACTGCATTGGGAACTTAATCAGTGTTTCTTTAGGTATGACCCGGTAACCGGTGCGACTACGAAATACATGGAGCCAAGCGGCATGGCGTTGGGGCTTCATTTCGACAAGAACGGTGATCTGCTGATCTCGCAGGATGCCGACAATATCGGCGGGCGCGCAGTGCTGCGGAGAAACATTACGACCGACGTAACCATCGTCGTCGCGGATCGTTATCAGGGCAAGCGCTTCAACGGCGCGAACGACCTCACGACCGACGCGAAGGGGCGCATCTATTTCAGCGATGCGCGTTACGCCGGTGAAGAACCCTTTGAGCTTCCCAATGCGGTCTACCGCATCGATACCGACGGCAAGGTCACGCAGTTGGCCACTGATCTATTTCGACCCAATGGCATCGAAGTGTCACCCGATGGCAAGCGCCTTTATGTGGCGGCGGCGAATTTCAGACGTCTGCCGATCAATCCGCTGGGGCCACATGAGGATCGCTTCGGCATTACCGCGGGTGGCGTCGCGGCGTACGATCTCGATGACAACGGCAATATTTCCAACGGTCGTCTCATATTCCGGAACGACGAGCTCGCCTGTGACGGGATGACGATGGACCGCGACGGCAATCTCTACATCACCCAGCACAATGGCAATCCGAAAGAACCCAAAGGAGTGATTACCGTTCTCGACCCGTCCGGAAAAACGATTGAGCAGATTGCAGCACCGGAAGGCGTTCTCACCACCAACGTCGGATTTGGCCGCGGCAAGGAAGTTGACGTGCTCTATCTGAGCGCTGCATTGCCCTGGCGCTTGTACCGGATCAAGACGGTGCGACGTGGGCATTATTTTTGAGTTTTGGACTGCCCAGGACACCGAGGAATGAAGATGATGAAAACACCTATCGCCTTAGCCGGGCTGTTGTTGTGCTTTTCTGCCCACGCGGCGGAGATCACCGTGCTTTCCGGTGGCGCCATTGAACCAGGCCTCAAGGCTGCGGTGACGGCGTTTCAAAAGCAAAGTACCCATACCGTCAAGATCACGTTCAACACCACACCGCAGATCGCCAAACGCATCAGCGCAAGTGAACCCTTTGATGTGGTCATTGCCCCACCCGGTGCAATGAAAGAATTTGCGACAGCCAACAAGGTCGAGAGTGGCGGTGTCAATGTCGGGCGCGTCGGTATGGGTGTGTTGGTGCGGTCGGGCGCCCCGGTGCCGGAAATCGCGAATGCCGAGGCAATCAAGCGTGCCGTGCTCGACGCCGAATCGGTCGTCTTCAATCGCGCCTCGACCGGCCTCTACTTTGAAGGCCTGCTGAAGAAGATGGGCATCTACGAACAGGTTGAAGCAAAGACCACGCGCTATGCCGATGGGGCGTCGGTGATGGAGCATGTCCTGAAAGGGAAGGGTCGGGAAGTCGGCTTTGCGGCGATCACCGAGATCCTGCTCTACAAGGACAAGGGTATGAACTATGTGGGCCCGCTGCCTGCGGAGATTCAGAACTACACCGCCTACATCGCCACGCCAGTGAGTGGCACGGCTAACAAGGAAGCCGCCGTTTCGCTCGTGCAATTTCTTGCCGGGCCGGTCGGCAAGCCGTTGTTTGTCGCGGCCGGGATCGAATAGCAAACCAATACTGATCGCTACTCCATCTTGATGCCGATCTTGGCCACGAGCTGTTTCCACTTTGCGGCGTCTTCAGCGATGAGCGCGCCGTATTGCTCGGGCGTGGTCGGGTAGGGTTCCAGCCCCATCTTGTTGAGCGTGTCGATCATTTCAGGCGTACCAAGCGTTTTGACGACTTCGCCATTGAGGCGGCGCACGATGTCAGCGGGCGTACCGGCGGGCGCCAGCAGTCCGAAATACGAAGCGAACTCGTAACCGGATAGACCAGCCTCGGCGGTGGTGGGGACATCGGGCAGACGTTGTAGCCGCGTGCGATGCCCAACCGCTAAGGCCTTGAGTTTGCCGCTTCGCACATGTTCGGTGTAGGTGACGATGGTGTCGATCATCACATCGAGCCGGCCGGCAAACATGTCCACCTGAATCTGGCTGGTGCCCTTGTACGGCACATGAAACAACTCGACGCCCGCGGCGGCATTGAACGCTTCCCCGGCCACATGCAGAAAATGCCCGATGCCGCTCGACCCGTAGGTGAGCTTGCCGGGCCGTGCTTTGGCGTACTGGATGAATTCCTGAAGAGAATTCACCGGCATCGCATTGCCCACCATCACGACCACCGGCGCGCCCGCCAACGCACTGATCGACGCGAAAGATTTCACCGGATCGTAGGGAATCTTCGGCTGCAATGCGGGCTGGCTGGCGAGTGCGCCGGTGGTACCAAAGAAAATCGTGTAGCCATCGGCAGGCGCGCGCGAGGCTGCTTCCGCGCCGATCACACCGCCCGCGCCGCCGCGATTTTCCACATAGAACTGCTGGCCGAAAACGTCAGTCAGCCGCTGCGTCATCAGGCGACCAAGCGTGTCAGTGTTACCGCCCGGCGGAAACGGGACGATCAGCCGGACGGGCTTGGTTGGATAACTTTGCGCCCATGCGCACGACCAAGCAATAGCGGCGGCGATCGCAAGAGCGGCTAGCTTGATCATGTGAGGCTCCTATTCCCGAGGATTGGTCGGCGACCGGCATTTGTCAAGGCGCGATAATATGCTGTCTACCGATTACTTTTTATTCGACAGGCGGATTCCATCTCTACCAAACCCCCACCCGATAGCCGCAAGGCCCAGATCGATGCGTTGCTTCTCAAGCTCCCCGGTGTCAGCGCGAAAAAAGTCAATGGCCTGGATGCCTACTATGTGAGCGACAAGATGTTCGCGTGCATCAATGGCAATGGTATTGGTCTACGGTTGCCCGCCGCGATGGCGATCGAACTGCATTTCTCGCGCGCGAATGTCGGCCCGTTTCAACCTTCCGGATTGGCTGCTTCGCGCGAGTGGATTCAGATCGACCGTGCGGATGCCACCGAGTACGCGCAAGACCTCGAACTCTTCGAGACCTCGCGTGAATTCGTGAAGACGGGGCGGGCACGGTAGGACAGATCACAACGGCAATGCGCCGGCGGCGCGGGTCGGGTAAGGTACGTCACATTCTGCCTGGAGGACGGCATGCATCGCTCGTTCGTGGTCAAGCTGATGGCGGCGTGCTGCCTTGCCGCACCGATGGCGCATGGTTTCGCGGACACTTTTCCCGTCCGGCCCATCCAGATCATCGTCCCGCTCACTGCAGGCTCGGTCCTCGACTTGCTCGCGCGCGCAATGGCCGAGGCGATGGGGCGGGCCACATCGCAATCGATGATGGTGTTGAATCGCGAGGGTGCTGGAGGCAGCATCGGCGCGACGCTGGTGGCGCGGGCGTAACCGGACGGCTACACGATCGCCTTCGGCGGCGACAGCGCGGTGACCGTCCAACCGCATGTCACGAAGAATATTGGCTATACGATCGATTCGTTCGACTATATCTGCCAGACCAATATCTCGCCCATCGTGATCGCGGTGGGCCCCAATTCGCCGTTCCAGACCTTCGCGGAATTCGTTGCCGCCGCGCGCAAGACCGCACGCCCACTCACCTACGGCACGACCGGTAACGCGCAGATTACCCATCTGGTCGGTGAGAGCATGGTGGTCGAAGGCGGATTGAAACTTGCGCATGTTCCGTTTCGAAGTGTGGCCGACATGAATGTGCAGACCATCAATGGCTCGGTGGACTTTACGATTACGCTGCCCAACATCCTCACGATTGGGCGTGGCGTGCGTGGGCTCGCGCTGGCCTCCGACGAACCGATGGAAGCGCTGCCCACCGTCCCGTTACTCGGCACGCAAGGCTTCAAGCGTTCGGTGATGTATAGCGTGCACATGATGTATGCGCCGCGTGGTCTGCCACCCGAAACGCTCGGTTGGCTTCGCAAAACATGCGGGGAGGCCGCCAAATCAACTGCCTTTAAGACGATGACCGGCCGCACGTTCACCATCCCGCGGCACATCGATGGCGCCGAATTCGCCACGATTGTGCGGAAGGACGCGCAAGAGCGGGGCGAGTTGATCCGCAGCATCGGATTGCAGGCCGAGTAGCGGCCACCCGCGTATCATCCGCGGAACACATTTCTTGGAGCCCACGCCATGGCCGTCGAGCCGATCGTATTGAGCGTCTTTACCGACTACGTTTGACCCTGGTGTTATCTCAGTACCGTGCGTATTGAAAAGCTGCGCCAGAATTACGAGATCGCTGTTGAGCTGGTGCATTTCCCGCTGCATCCGGAAACGCCCGCCGAGGGCATGACGCTCGAAGCGCTCTTTGCCGGGCGCGCTGATCCGGCCACGCGCAAGGCGCGTCAGGACCGCATGACTGCCCTGATGAAGGAAGAAGGACTGCCATACGGCGATCGTACGCATACCTACAACAGTCGCCTCGCGCAAGAGCTTGGCAAGTGGGCCGATACGCAGCAAGGCGGCGAGGCGATTCACGACGCGCTGTACAAAGCCTATTTCGTCGCGAAGCGCAACATCGGTGATATCGATGTGCTGGTCGATATTGCGCAGGCGGTCGGTTTGTCGGCAGAAGCAGCGCGCAAGGTGCTCGTTGAGCGTACGTTCAAGGTCGCCATCGATGCCGACTGGGCCAATTCAAGAAAAGTCGGCGTCACCGGCGTGCCCACGTTTGCAGCGGGCGGCTACGGCGTGGTCGGCGCGCAACCGTACGAGGCATTGGAAGAGTTGATGGTGACGGTGGGGGCGAAAAAACGGGGGTAAGGGCGGGATTTGCATAGCCGGAGAAATCAGGATCAATGTGACCTCGAGTCGCTCGCATGAGGCAGACTTCGCAGCGACCCCGATTCCCACTCCGATTCCCAGCCGCATAACACAGCGAAACCTGCCTATACTACCCCCGGCCGCACCTCCCGCGTCAGTCGCTCCATCGTCGTGCAGCATTGCGCATGCGTTAGCGCACCGAACCGGCAAATGAAGATCGCCTCGGTGAAGCCAAGCGCAGCGTAACGCGCTATTCGTTCGACGGCTTGCGCGGGTGTGCAGATCAAGGTGCGCTTGCGAAAGACCGTACGGAGATCGCCGCCTTCGGCGAGCGCTTGGAGCAGCGACTCGTCGCCGGCATAGTTGCGGTCCCATTCCTGATGTTGCTGCACCTTTCTTAGTGCCCCGACGTGCTCTTGCAATGGGCCACGGGCCGTCGCGATCGCTGCGTCTTCCGTGTCGGCAAGATACGTCATGAAGGCGACGGTGCTTTGTCTTCGCTTGGCGTCATGTCCTGCGTTGGTGAACGCGATCTTGTAGGTGTCGTGCCTTTCCTCCAATGATTCGAAGCTCATTGGGTATTGATTCATCATCAGACGAAACCCGCCGGTGCCGATGCGCTCGAAGCCGGCGAGATCATTGGATGCGGCGACCCAGATCGGGATCTCGCGCTGGAGCGTGCGCGGCCACGGTTCGATGCGTGCAAATCGATAGAAGCGCCCCTCGTGTGAAAACGGTTCACCTTGCCAGAAACGTTGAATGATTGAGATGCTTTCAGTCAGCCGTTCGACCGTGTCGTCGCGGCTTACCCCAAACGCTTCGAATTCATGCGGTACGAAGCCGCGCGAGATGCCCAGGTCAAAGCGACCACCCGACAGGTGATCGACCATCGCGTAGTCCTCCGCCACCTGTAGCGGATGGCGGAGCGGCAGCAATGACACCGCAGTGCCCAATCGGATTCGCTTGGTTTCACGTGCCCACGCAGCGAGGATGATTGCAGGATTGGGCACTGCACCACCGTAGTAGTGAAAATGATGCTCGGTCGTCATGGCACGGGCCCAGCCGAGGCGATCAGCCAAGCGTACCGACTCTGTCAGTTCCTCGAAGAACGTATGCAGATTGGCCGCGAATCCGTCTCGATAGGTTGGCAAGTGGAAAAGAGAAAAATCCATAGGAGATCCCGTTGGCGTCGGTTTTTAGTACGGCGATCGCTGCCGGGCGGTATATTGAGCTTGCCAGCGACTGCCGAGATTCATTTCATGCGAATACTGCTTTGTGCCCTGATGCTGCTCGTCACGCCGATTGGCGGGCAGGCCCAATCGTATCCGGTGCGGCCGGTCCGCATCATTGTTCCGTTCTTGCCGGGCGGTGCGGTCGACATGATCGCGCGGGTGCTGGCACAGCGCTTGACCGAGCAGTTGGGGCAGCAGGTGATCGTCGAGAATCGGGCCGGTGCGAGCGGTGCGATCGGCAGCGATGCGGTTGCGAAGGCGGCGCCCGATGGCTATACGCTCCTCGTGCAGTCATCGACGCTGCTCATCAATCCCCTGATGGTGAAGTCCACACCCTATGAGGTGCAGCGGGATTTCACGCCGATTACCCAGCTTGGCTCGGTGCCGATGATTTTCGTTGCGCCTTTGAATCTGCCGGTGGTAAGTCTGTCCGAGTTCATCGCGCTGGCGCGCGCGAAGCCGAAGTCCCTGTCTTTCGGGGCCGCATCACTCGGTTCGCCCGGACACATCGCCATGGAAGCCATTCGCTTTGAAGTAAAACTAGAAATGCAGGTCGTGCCATACAAAGGCACGGCCGGCGTAATGAACGATCTTCTTGGCGGACACGTCTCCGGCACGATCGATGGGCTGCCTGCGTATCTGCCGCATGTGAAATCTGGGAAGCTCAAGGCGCTTGCTGTGACGACGCTACAGCGTGTTGCATCATTGAAGGATGTGCCGACGGTGGCGGAATCCGGCATTCCGGGGTTCGATATGGTGTCGTGGTACGGCGTGTGGGGTCCGGCGAAGCTGCCCGCAGATTTGTTGCGCCATCTAGGCACCGAGACGGCCAAAGCGATTCGCTCGCCACAGGCCTTGGAGCGCCTTGGCGATCAGGGTTTTGAGCCGACGGGCACCACACCTGATCATTTCGCGGCCTATGTCGCGGCTGAAATTGGCAAGTACACGCGCCTGGTGAAGGATGCGAAAATCGCAGTGGATGGGAATTGAAAGACAACCAGGAGCCTCAGATGCGTTTTTTCCGACTCACAACATTCGCCGCGTTGATCAGTTCGGCCCTAGTGGGCGGCATGCAGGCAATCGCGCAAGACTATCCAACCAAACCGGTACGAATCATCGTGCCTTACGCCATAGGTGGGGTCACGGATAATAGCGTGCGCACCATCGTAGAAAAGCTCGGCGTGCGCCTTGGCCAACAGGTCATCGTCGATAACCGACCCGGTGGCGGCGGCAATATGGGGACACAGCTTGTGGCGCAGGCGGCGCCGGACGGCTATACGCTGCTGCTCGGCTTTGACGGCAACTTCTGCGTGAGTCCGCATACGTATAAGAGTCTGCCCTTCGATCCGATTCGCGACTTCGCGCCGGTGACCAAACTGGGTGATGCGACGATCGTGTTGGTTGCGCATCCGAGTTTTCCGGCTAACACGCTTCCCGAGCTGATTGCGCTCTCCAAAAAGAAGCCCGGCAGCTTGTCGTTCGGCACTGCGGGGACCGGTCAGACCTCGCATGTGGTGGGCGAGTTGCTGAATTTCGAATCCGGCATCGACATGCTGCATATTCCCTACAAAGGTGGGGCGCCGGCGCTGGCCGATCTGATCGGCGGACAGATTCCGTTGGTCATGTCGTTCATTGCGGGGGCCGCGCCATTCGTCAAACAAGGTCGCGCAAAAGCGATTGGTGTGGCTTCGGCAAAGCGTGATCCGGCGATGCCCGATGTCCCCACATTCCTTGAAATGGGTTCGAAAGTGGAAGCAACTTCGTGGGTCGGCATCCTCGCGCCGGCCAAAACACCGCGACCGATTATCGATCGATTGCAACGCGAGATCGCGGCGGTACTGCAGGAAGCGGATGTGCGCACGCGCTATGCGGCATTGGGGATGAATCCGGTCGGCAATTCGCCGGACGAATTCGGCGCCCAGATCCGCGCCGACTTCGCGAAGTGGGAGCCCGTGGTGAAGCGGGCGAAGATTCAAGCCGAATAATATTTTCGAGACAGGCCGAGATATGAAATGCATTGTGCTCCTTGCGCTGAGCGCGATTGCGATACCGGCGTTAAGCCAGACGCTGATTGCAACGCAGTCATACCCGTCCAAACCGTTTCGATTCGTCGTGCCGTTTTCTGCCGGGTCGGCCACCGACACAGCGTCCCGCTATATCGGCCAGAAGCTCACCGAGGCCACCGGGCAGGCCGTCGTCGTCGATAACCGGCCGGGTGGCAACGGCATCATCGGCGTCATGGCGGCCAAGAGCGCGGCGCCCGATGGCTATACCGTATTGATGTCCGCGATCACCACGCATGCGGGGAACCCCAGCCTCATCAAAAATATTCCGTACGACGCGGTCAAGGATTTCACTCCGCTCACCGGTTTGATTCGCGGGGCGTTGGTGATGGTGGTGAATCCGGCGTTGCCCTTCAAATCGGTGAGCGACGTTGTTGCTGCCGCGAAGAAAGAGCCTGGTAAGTACACCTTCGCAAGCGGAAACTTCTCGACACGCGGCGGCGCGGAACTGTTCAAGATGCTGGCCGGCATCGATATCGTGCATGTGCCCTACAAAGGCGTGCCGCCCGCGCTGACCGATATCGTGGCAGGGCGCGTCGACATGGCGTTTCCCGACATGGTGGTGGCGATGCCGCTGGTGCGATCCGGCCGATTGCGCGCGCTCGGTGTTTCGTCGGCGAATCGATCGGCGATCGCGCCGGAATTGCCGACGATCGCTGAAGCAGGTATTGCCGGTTACGCTGTAACGGGATGGGTTGCGGCATGGTTGCCAGCCGGCGTCCCGATGGACGTGTTGGCGCGCTTGAATCAGCATTTCGTCAATGTCATGACGAGCAAGGAAACCCGCGAATACTTTGGCCGCGATGGCTGGGAAACGTTCGCGGGTCCGCCGGAATCGTTGGCCGAATGGCAGCGCACCGAAACCGAAAAATGGGCGCACATCATCGAGGCAGGCAAGATTCAAGCCGAGTGAGCGCGCTCGATCATTCGGGGGGGCGGGGAGCGATTAATGCGAAGATCGATCATGACATTTGGATCTATTGGCGCTGCTCTGTTTGTAATGACGCTTGCAGTGACCACGAACATCGCAAACGCGCAGCAAAAGCCGGTCCGCGTTCTGGTCGGACTCGCGCCAGGCGGGGCCGCCGAACTGGTCGCTCGCCTCTACACCGAGACGTTGCGCGTGTCGCTCAAGCAGCCCTTCATTATTGAGAATCGCGCCGGTGCAAGCGGGCTAATCGCGATGGATGCGCTGCGTGCCGCACCAGCGGATGGATCGGTCCTGCTCTTCGCACCGAACGGCGGGATTACCTTGATCTCGCAGACATTCAAGAATCCGCGCTTCGACCCGTTCAAGGACGTCGTCCCGATAGCGATGGTTGGCGTTGTGGAGGTAGTCCTGGTCGTCAATGCCAGCGTCAAAGTGAACGCAACCGCGGAACTCGTTGCGCTTGCCAAAGCGGACGCGCAATTCCGCAACTTCGGCTCTGCGCCTGGAACCATTCCCCACCTGAGTGCTACGCTCTTTGCCGATGCCGCGGGTATTGATCTTGTCCATATTCCGTACAAAGGCGCAGGCCAAGTCATTGTCGATATTCTCGGTGGCGTGCTCTTCGCATCGGTGGTCACGGCAGGCGAGGGTGTGCAGCATCAGAGATCCGGGAAAGTGCGAATTCTCGCGACCTTTGGCGCCAAGCGATCGCCGTTGATGCCCGCTGTGCCGACCATGACGGAAGCCGGCTTTCCCGTCGAGGCGGCCGGTTGGTTCGGGTTCTACGCGCCGGCGGCCACTCCCACGGATGTGGTCGAGCGCCTTGGCCGAGCATTGGTCGCGGCCAGTACCGCACCGGACGTGCGTGAACGACTCATGCAAGCAGGGATCGAGCCGGTTGGAAAAATGGGCAGTGAGGTCGCCGAGATCATGCGCGCCGACTACGCCAATTGGACGCGCGCGATTCGTCTTGCAAAGCTGCAGCCGCAGGACTGATCAGCAGCATGTTGAATGCGGATTGCGGCGACGGCCACCGCGCGCTGCTCATCCCAAGATCCGACCATGCCCCAACGCCACCAGCGTGCCGCCTTCACCGGGCGTACCTGCCGGTGAGATTCGCGGGCAATTCCGCAGTCATCACTGAGTTCGCCGGCTTCGATTAGCCGGCATTGCGAGCTTTTGGTCGCTATGCCGGCTCGAACCCGCTCTTTGTCAACACCGCGATGGCAGTTGCGGATCGCAAGAAATTGACGAACGGCTGCGCAAGATCCTGTTGTGCGGACTGCGCGAACAGGTGCGTGCCATAGATGATGGGTTCCTGCAGTTCGTCGGGCAAGCGCCCGACGATCGTAATGCCTGCTACCGGTAAGAGTGCGCTGATCTGCTGAATGCCGATATCGGCGGCCCCACGCGCCACCACGCTACCGATCATCTCGCCCGGCTGCGGTGCGACGAACTTCGCTCGGATGGCATCCGCAATGCCAAACTCACTCAGCACTTTGACGAACATCATGCCGCTCGCCCCCTCACTGAACGACACGCCACGTGCCGCAAGGAGCGCGCTCTTGAGTTTGGCGGGCGTGCTGATGTCAGGTGGCAGTGTTCCTGCACGGACAGCGAGCCCGGTTGCTGAGCGCGCGAATGGAACGCGACTTCCTGTGAGCAAAATGCCTTCTTCAAACAGCGGGCCGGCGTACTCCTCTGGGCCGATAAATACATCGCCGCGTGTGCCCGCCCGAATCTGTTTAATCAGGGTCGGTGCGGGTGTGTAGGTGATGTTGATCTTGCTCTGGCTCTGCTGCTCAAAGCGCGGGACGAGATCGATCAGCGCCTCTTTTGCCGAGATGGTGCTGTAGACGACTAGGGCGGAGCCGGTACTCTGCATTTCGTTCATGGCGATCCTTGGGCACTTGCCGCTGAAGTGCAAGTCAGCGCGGCAGTATCCATCAAAACGAGCGGCCACCGTGGATATAGGCGCGCGTTTCACCTAGGGTGTCGAGGCCCATGCAACGCCGATGCGCAAACGAATGCCGAACACATAGCCAAGACGTAAGTCGTCAAGTAATTCGATGCCTGCGGCACGAAACCAACGCTCCGGGCCGCCGCCGCTGGTCCAGGTACCGCCGCCCTCGTAGAACAGCGCGGTCGAGACGCGGTTGATGCCGACGGGCGGCACCATTGCATGACGATCGATGTCGGCAATCGGTATGCGCCATTCGAGCGTGGCCCGGCGCGCGTTGATACCGCGCAACAGCGGTTCGCCGGTCCGGTAACCACGGAGCGCGATGTCGCGTTCGTTCAGTTGCGGGGCCATCGATTCAATCAAGCTGCCGCTGCCGCCCAATTGAAAGGGTTCGGTCTTGCCGTTCTGTCCGCGACCTTCCGACCAGCGCGCGGCCAGTACCGTGGGGCTAAGCGGGTAATAGCCGTCCCAGTTGGCGCGCACCACCTGTCCGGTGTAGCGAAGGCCGGCGGCGTCCTTGAACGGGCGGTACGTCTCATAGAAGAATTGCAAACGCTGGCCGCGCGAGGGCCCCTCGGATAGCCAGTTCAACCGGCGACTATCGTAAATCGCCACCGCGGCGGCAATGCGCTAATCTTCTTCGCGTCGTGTCGAGCCGGTCGACCGCACGCCATTGACCACCACACCATCGACGATGACGCCTTCACGCCGTGACATTGCCGCACCCACACCGAGCGCCGCCTCACGCTCGATCCGCACCGCGCGCGCCAGGGACACCCATTGCGCATTCGTTCTGCGTCCGTATTCGACCGGATCCTCGTTGCTGCCGGTATCGGTCGTGCGTCGAACGTTCAATTCGCGATCAACCGAGAAGAAATGGCGATTGCGATAAGCATATTCAGCCGCGCCCAGTACCTCGCCCTGAGTGACTTCATAGAGCGGTGACAGGAGGTAACGGTGCATGTCAAGCGCATCGGATCCGAAAATGGTGGCGCCGATACTGGTCGTGCCGCTCTCAGAACCGAAGAGCGGCCACCAGGAACGCGGCAGCAAGGAAGGCAGAGGGTTGTAGCCGCGCTCGGCATCGAGTGCCACCGGCGTAGGCGAGGGGGGCAGTAGGTTGGGCGGCGAACTGATTTGCTGTGGCGAGGCGGCGCGTGTTTCAAGCGCAACACTGCTCCCCGCAATGTTCAGGCTGCGCAGTTGCTGCCGGCCAGTTTCGAGTGTCGTCAATCCTAACGTTCCGTCTGCACTCATACCACCGAACTGCGTGACGGCAGTGTGCGCATGCGTAAGTCGCGTCAAGCGAGCATCGGCAAAGCGCCAAATGTTGGGAACACCACCTGCTGTCGCGATAAACAGGATCGCGCTGTCGGCTGCCATATGGAGGTCAGTCTTCGGATCACTATCGGTATGCAGAATTGTTTGAGCCCCACTTACCAGGTCGAGGCGAACCAGTTCAAACGATCCGGCACGCTTGGCAAGCAGCGCTGCGGTACGCCCGTCTTGGGAAACGGCAATATCGAGCCGTTGACGGCCGTCATTACCGGCGATCAATGTTCTCGTTGGGTCGCCGGGGCGGGCAGGCAATAGCGCCACGCTCGTTACGCCATTGCGATCGTTGCGGATGGCGACTACGCTGCCGTCCTTGCCTTGCCAGGCCGCTCGAATATAACGACCGCAATGCGTCATGCGCTTGGTTCCACCACCGATGAGACCACCATCGGCAGTCCAGCGGTATAGGTCGTACAACACTTCATAGCCGCTGCACACTTCGGGCTGGGCAATCAGCACCGCGCCGTCGCTTCGCAGGTTGATGCGGGCGCCACGATGGGCCGTCGTCAGGGGTTCCGGACGGTTGCTGCCCCGCCGATAGCGCGTCAACGCCGGTGCGCCAATGCCATCATCGACGACGGCGTACACATCGCCATTGGCTGCCATCGCCACCCCGTCGATGGACCACTGCGGCTGCGCCAATGTTTCACCAAGACGTTCGGGCGCCGCAAGCAATGTCGCCGAGTGTGCATCGATTTGTTGCGTGAGGTCGTTGATGAAATCTCTCCACACCGCATCCATTTGCTGCTTGGTGAGTTCATAGGTGCTGTTGTGAACGCGAAACGGCAGCAATTGACGGCTGTACCACATCACCATCCGCGCGGCGGCGTCCCGCCCATAGGTGCGGGTTAAGTATTCAAAGAAGTACGCCCCGTACAGGTAATTGCGGTTCAAGGGCAGCGTCCGGCCATTAGCATTCAATTGCGCCAGCGTAAGAAATCCCCGGCGGCGCTCATCGCGCATCTGCGCTTCGAAAGCGGGGCTATGCAGGCGGTCAAGGCGATTGCCGGCGCGGCTTTCACTATGGGTGGTCAATCCCTCCACCAGCCAAGTGGGTTGCAACACGTTGGGAAACGTCCAGATATTGCGACCGAATAGGTAGCGGAACACCGCGGGGGCGCTGGATGCCTTGTCAAGATGAACGATGTGGGTGAGCTCATGGAGGATGACGAGCTCCAGCCATTCGGCGCGGTCGAGCAATTCGCCGTCCCGTGGAGCGGTAATAAAAATGCCGGAAAGGTTGAATGGAATCGGCGTTGCAAAGCCATTGGATAGATCGACGCCCGAATACATGACGACATCGACCTTGGCGCGCGGCGTCCAGTCGAGCTCGCGGGTCATCAAGGCAAAGGCGCGTTCCGCAATATCGCCGACACGCCGGGCGGTGACGTGCGCCTCGTCCTCGGAGTGAATCCGGAAATTGGGGGTTTCGGCAGTGCGCCAGTTGCGTCCAGGATCGAGAAACTGCGCCGGTGCGGGCGATGCCCAACCAAGACCCGCAAGTGCCAATAGCGTGCAACAGGCTACCAAGCACCACCGTGCACCAAATGTCGTCATATCAGCTTTCTGGATGCGCGCTTCGTCAACGCAAATTATGCAGAGGAGTCTGCCATGATGCGATCCGCTGCGCAGCACTCTTGTGACGGAAACATTTATGTGGATTGCCCGTAGAATCTGACGCGTGATGGACTGGCTGCTTTCGCGGACCGCGCGTGACGCTAAGGCGCTCGGCCGACCCGCCGCACTAATTCGGAGCTACTTTATGACAGCAATGATGCGATGCGTTATCGCGCTGACCGCAGCGGTCGTCGCCGGTCACGCCATTGCCGCCGATTTTCCGGTGAAGCCGGTGCGTCTTATCGTGCCGTTTCCACCGGGCGGGACCATCGATGTGGTGGCACGACTGATCGGGGACAAGCTGCGAACGACCTGGACGCAGCCTGTTATCGTCGAGAACCGTGTAGGCGGTAACGGGACGCTCGCGGTTGATCATGTCGCCAAGAGCGCGCCAGATGGTCATACGCTGTTGGTGCATGCGTTCCTTCTCGTTACCGTGCCACATCTACAGCGCACGCCTTATGATGTAACGCGCGATCTGGTCGGCGTTACCCAGACTTTGGCCACCGCTTATGCGCTGGCGGCCACCACGAAATCTGGCTTTACGTCCTGGGATGATGTGATTGCCGCGGCCCGCAAGGACCCAAAGCGGTTGAACTATGGGAGCGGCGGCAACGGTTCGGCACAGCACCTATTTGTGGAAATGGCGGCTAATGCGGCCAGAATAGAACTCACGCATGTTCCATACAAAGGCAATGGGCCCGCGCAACAAGCGTTCTTATCCGGTGAGATCGACTTGATGTTTGATCCGACCAATACCGTCATCCCGTTGGTGAAGTCGGGCAGGGCACGCGCATTGCTGGTGAGTGGTGATCGCGAGCTCGCCGGCTTGCCCGGAACGCCTCCCCTCGGCCGCGTTTATGGCGGGCTTGGCATCGACGGCTGGCACGGCATCTATGCGCCGGCGGCGACGCCCAAGCCGATCGTCGATCAGATTTCCTCGGCGGTGCGCGGAGCGGTGTTATCGCCGGAACTCTCCGCGCGATTTCGGGATATGGGTTTTGAGGCGGTGGGCTTGGAATCGACAGCGTTCAATGAACTCATTCGTCGCGATTTCGAACGCTGGGGCAAGGTCATTCGCGACAATAATATTCGCGCCGACTAATTGATTAAATGGAGGCACCATGCATATTGTAGATGCGCAGATTCACGTTTGGACTGGCCATAAGCCGGTCAATCCGCGGCATCGGCAGGTGCCAGACTTCACTGCCGAAGAGGTGTTGAAGGAGATGGATGCCGCAGGTGTCAATGCTGCCGTCATTCACCCACCCGGCTGGGACCCAAACGCCAATGCATTGGCGATTGCAGCGGCGCGCAAGTATCCGAACCGCCTTGCCATCCTTGCGCACTTTCCGCTCGACAAGCCGGTGGGCCGTACCGAGCTCGACCGTATGAAAAAGGAACCGGGGATGCTTGGGCTCCGGTTTGCGCTGTTGCAGCCGCATCAATCGCGCTGGCTCATCGATGGCAGCCTCGATTGGTTGTGGCAGGCAGCCGAGGAAGCCAATATGCCGATCGCGCTACTGGGCGATAACCTGCTGGAGGCGATCAATATGATTGCGCCCCGCCATCCGCGCCTGAAGCTCATCATCGATCACTTCGCGCGGCCGGACAAGACCTGGTCGAATCTGACTGAACTCTGCGCAGTGGCAAAGTATTCTAACGTGGCGCTCAAAGCAACCGGTGCGCCCGGTTACTCAGAGGAGGCCTATCCACATCGCGACATTCATGGCCACATCCGCCGGCTCTATGATGCCTTTGGCCCGGAGCGGATGTTCTGGGGGACCGACATCACGCGCATGCCGATCCCATGGAAACAATGCGTGACGATGTTTACCGAAGAACTCGCTTGGTTGTCGACCAAGGATAAGGAAATGATCATGGGTGGCGCATTATGTAAATGGCTTGCCTGGCGGCTGCCGACGTAAGGCCTCGCGGCCGGACAACGCGGGGCCGGCCTAGGCACTTTCCTCGGCGCGCTTGGCGCGCCGCTCTGTCCAGGCTAATCCGGCCATCGCGATCGGTACCGCTGCGATCAGCACTGCGAGCCAACCCGCCGCCGGCAGTCCGGACCATTGAATCAATGGCCCGGTGGTAATTGCGACAAAGACGCTGACGCCACCGGCGACACTGTCGTTCACGCCGATGGCACGCCCGCGCTCGGCGGTCTGCACATGATCGGCGATCAATGCGGTCGCCGCAACGTTTGCCGCAGCCCAACCGATGCCGACGAGAAATGTTCCAAGCGTAATGCTCCAATAGGCAGATGTGAAGCCGACCAATGCCGCACCTGCGATCGTGGTCAACACCCCGGGCATCATGACAGCCGCGCGCCCAATGCGATCCGCGAGTCGGCCGAGCAGAATCGTGAATCCGAACATGCCGGCGGTGTGGAACATGTGTGAAAAGGCGATTGCTGCAAGCGAATGTCCGTGATGGGCGAGGACGAGGGTCATGAGAACCATCACGATGGACATATTGCCGCTCGATGCGCCATTGGCGACAATGGCAAGCCGTGTCGGCGGATAGCGGAACAGATGCCAGCCGCTGAAATCGATGCGCTGTTCCGCTTTACGCGGTGGTGGCGGGACCAGATCCGGATAGTATCGATTCAGATGCATCCCGATCTCCTTGGGATCAGGGCGTATATAGCGAACGACCAGCATGGCCGGGAAGATGAGGAGCGGCGCTATGTACCAGGGCATGCCGAGCGGTTCACTGCCAATGTGCAACGCCAACCATTCACCGGCGATGATGATGAGCGGACAAATCAACAGGCCGAGCATCGATCCCATCGCGAGGAAGCCGAGCGCCTGCCCGCGACGCTGCGGCGGGAACATGTCCGTCACCGCAACACGCAATTGCTGCGAGGCGTGAATACCCATCGCGAAGACGAGTAATCCGATAACGAACAAGGTAAGACTCTTCATGCTCATCGCAGCGCCAAGTGCCAGTGCGCCAATGAGGCCAAGGGCTAAGCCAACCAGGATCCCCGGTTTTCGACCATACCGGTCAGTGATCTGACCAATCGGGTACGCGACGATAAAGCGTGACAGCGCGATCAGCGCGACCGATAGACCGGCGAGACTCGCCGACTCGGTCAGGGCGAGGACCATGAGCGGGCCGATGCCGTAAGCAAGACCCATCGAGGCGCCAGTGAACGACTGCGACAGCGCGAGGAGCAGGGTGTTGCGCCGGATCAGCGGCGGGATCGCAGGCGATCCAGTAGATAGTTTGACCATGTGCCTTAAGTATAGACGGCCCCGCACTGCCGTTCTTTGCAGCGGAGGCGGAAGGCGCGTTTGGTAACGCGCCGCGATGCAATGCCTCAGGACCGTTTGACGAGCGAATAGCGTTCATCAGCGGCGAGGCATTCGGCAACCGGTAGACCGAGTTCCTGGCGGACGATGTTGGTGCCCAAGACGAGCGAGATCATTTTGTAGCGGGCATGGCGCCGGCTCATGCCTTCGCGGCCCATGCCGCAATCGGAAGTGATGATCAGACGCTCAGCGGGAATGTGTTTGAGAGCCTGGCGAATGTGATCGGCGACTTCGTCCGGACGTTCGACTTGCAGCGAATGGTGGTCGATGACGCCGATGGCGATCTTCTTCTTGGTGATCTGCTTGCCGATCGCCTCGAGATCCATGCGATGTGAACTGCATGATTCGAACGTGAGCACATCGGCATCGACCTCGTTCAGGTATTCCAGCGCAGGCTTATAGCTTTGGATCTCCCTGAACATGCGCTGCTGCGACGGATTGCCCCAGCAGGTATGACACCAGACTTCGGTTTTGGCGCGAAGTCCCCTAACCGTCGCGTCAAATACGCTCACCAGTTCCTTCATGCCGAGCTTGCCGAACAGCGGTCCCCGAACCGGTGTCATATGGATCTGCGGCTCTTCCAACTGGATCACCGTGCATCCGGCATCGGCAAGCTCATGCAGTTCGGTATTAATTGCGCTGCTAAGAGCGGCCAAGCGCTCCAGCGGATCCTTGTAATAAACGTCATCACACGCTACCGCCAGGATCTCCGGTGTAATGGTGCCGAATTTGACCGGGCGCGTGGTCATGCGCTGCGCGGTCTTCCACATCGCCGCATAGTGCAGGTCGCCCGGGCCGATTGGGCCGACGATTTGCGGCATCACGCGCGCTTCGAGATAGTCATGCAGGATATGTCCCATCGGGAACGCCACTGCGCCGGTGCGAATGACGGCGGGCTTGGGCGTGCCCTTGCTGAATCCGTCCATATGGATTGGCGGATAGCTCGTCCAGCTTTGGCCGCCCACTTCCGCATCGAAATGGGCATCGCCATCGGTGAGGATGTCGAGGCCGGCCGCTTCTTGATCTTTTACATAGACCGCTACGGTGTCGGTGTATTGCTCCCGGTATCTGGAGTCGACCATCGCCTGCATGAACGAGCGGGTGCCTAATGATTCGGTAAACCAATGCGGTCGCGGCAGCGAGCCGATCAATGCGGTCGCCAAAACAATATTGTTGGTGGCGCGAAACATGACGAGTCAGCCCTCCGGGGAAAGGTGCCGCCGGAGATGGAC
Source organism: Betaproteobacteria bacterium (assembly GCA_009693235.1). Taxonomy (GTDB): domain Bacteria; phylum Pseudomonadota; class Gammaproteobacteria; order Burkholderiales; family SG8-39; genus SHXR01. Next base: position 18,481 of record SHXR01000047.1, read on the forward strand.
GAAGCGCAAGGATGCGGGCGGCATAGCCGCTACTTTACTGCGAATCGAGCGATGGACTAGAGCTTGCCGATCAGATTGATAAAGAACCCTTGATGGGTGTAGCTGAGGTTGGTGAGGTCATCGGAGAAGTTGGTGAAATTCCAACCCGCACCAAGCTTGATGTGGTCTGACATGTGGCGATACAAAACGACCAGTGCGCCGCCGCGTTTATCCTGTGCTTCAGGCAGCGACAGGAGGCGTCCTTCCAAGGTCAAATCCCATTTGTGTATGACATGCCAATCGATGCGCGCAATGTAAAGATTGGCCGTGCTGTCGAAGAAGGTCGGGTTGACGCGATCCTGGCTCACCTGACCGGTCTTGCGGGCGTATTTGCCGCCGATCGACCAGTTCTTGCTGACGTCGTAGATCGCATCGATGGAGAAGATGTGGCTCTTTTGAATGAATGCGGCCGCGGTATTGGGAACGGTGGATTGGCCCGCTGACGGCAAGTTATAGAGGTACGTGTACTTCGCCAGCATGTTCAAGCGATCATGCGTGACCGGACGAAGTCCAAAACCAACCACCGCTTCGGTGAAGGTGCCGTCGTACATGGCGCCTAGCGAGCTCTTGCTTTCGAAGTAATTCAGTTTGCTGACCAAACGCCAGCTTGGGTCAATCTGATATTTGGCGCTGTTCTTGGTAAGAAAACTGGTTCGGGTCGAATTGGTGAGATCGGTCGGTGACTGCATCGTATCGCGGCGAAACTCCAATGCACTGGCGAGTTTGACGGCATTGAATCCGCAGCCCATGTCGATGCCGAACCCGGAGCGATCCATGTTGGCGCCGGTACGATTGTCCTTCAGCGAGCCGCGGTCGACATTGGTGGAGAAGTTCCAACGATCGTTTGGCGCGTATTGAACGCCGGCTGCGTGGGTCAATCCGGTTGGTACGTCGCCATGGAAATATTTTTCTTCGCCGAACACCGTGACCGTATCGGAGTGGTGGCTTCGTACACCGCCAATCGTATTGCCCTTATTGGCCCGTACACCGTTGTCGGTGCGCTCGTTCTCCAGTCCGTAGTTCAGATACGTCGTGGTGCGGTCGGAATACAGGTACTCGGTGCCAAGACGCGCGCCCAATCCGAGATCGCCGCTCGAGACCTCGCCGCTTGCGCGAAAGCGATCGCTGAGCCGGTAAGATCCGTCGGTACCCAGTCGGGCGTTGGTTTCGCGATTGCCGGTGGTACTGACCGTCTCCTGGGCATAGCCATAGGCGGTCCATTTTCGCGGGAGTCGCAGGTGAGGCGCGCCACCACATCCGTCCGTTCACCTTGCACTTGGGTAAGCGGCACGACCGGCGAGTGATCCGTCCGGTCATCTTTGCGCACGTCGGCGCTGACTGTCCAATTTGATGTGACGCGAACATCGAGGTTGGCCTCTAAAGCTGATGTCGAGAGTGCGAGCTCCTGCGATCGCTTGTCCACCTTCACCCGCAGATCGGCCATTTCGGTGATGGATGTTCGGAGTGATCCGCCGTGCTGTGCAATATTGGGATCGCGCACAAGCGCCGCATCGTCCACGCAGCCGTAATGCGCGAGCATCGCCCCGTACACCGGGTTCAATTCCGGGGCATAGGTGTCCGGACGGATCACCCCTTCCTTGAGATTGTCGAGCACCACGTACTGGCAGCACCCGCCAAAGGCGCGCCACGCCTCCTCGTGCAGCCGTGCCCAGATCTCCTGGCTGGTCTTCCACACGGTCTTGCGAAAGCTCTTGCCCGAGTACTTGAGCGTCATCACGAACAGGTACGGTCGCTTGTACTTGCCCGGCTTGTACAGCGTCATCGCGCCCTGGCCGTAGTCCACCTGCGACTCCTCTCCAGGCAAAAACTCCAGCACATCGAAGCGCTCGGGTACCCGGGTAATCTTCCCTTTGAGTTCGCGAGCCTTCTCCTGCGCACGAAGCTGAACCAAGGTTTTCAGGCCAAGTTCCACCGCTTCACGCTTGGTCTTGGCGCCTGTAGCCTTCAAAGCATCCTTCATGAGTTTGTCGTCAATCTCGATGTTTGTGCGCACGTTATGTACTCCTTGTACGTTCAGTACACATGGTATCGCGTGCCGTCGCTCGCGGAAGCCTGATCCTTCGATCAAGGGGCGCACACATGGATCCTCGATTGCGTTTGGTGGTTGGTCGCTTAAATGCCAAGGAATTCTGCTATGGCTTACTCTGGACAGTGCTCATGTGGCGCGATTCGCTATCAACTCTCTGGCGAACCAAAGGTCGTTGCCTTGCGCCATTGCAACGACTGCCTGCCTGAGCCGTGCAAGCCTTTACCGCGCACTGCGCGCAGACGGAAATCCGAGTCTTGCCGCCGCACTAATAGTTGCAAGCGCATTCGGTGTGAAACGCCACGCCGAGGCTGCATGATCGAATTATCGCTCCGTCCGCCACGAGAATTTTGGTTCGTAGCCGAGTAACCATCTCGCCTTGTCGCTTGATTGCAGCGATTCGAATTCATCTATCGCGCGGGTCACACGCACGTGCGGAAAGTATTCAGCCATCAGTTCGCGGCTTGGCCGGGTCATGCAGGTATCAGCCGCCGCGATGATGCAATGCTCGGCGCCTTTGATCGGCGCTTCGAGCGCCAGACGGCAGGTTTGGCCTACATCGCGGCTATCCACATAGCTCCAGAGATTCCATTTGCGGATGTGCGGATCGGCCTGCCAGCCGGCAAACATCGGGTATTCGGTCGGGTCGATGACGTTCGAAATGCGAAAGCCGACGAAGCTGGTGTTCGGATTCCAGCGATGCATCTGGCGGGCCATCTCTTCTGACATCAACTTCACCAGTGCATAGCTGTTTTCCGGGAGGTCGGGATGTTCTTCGGTGATGGGCGCGAATGCGGGGGGGCACGCGGGTGAGCGGCAAACCGAAGATCGTTTCGCTGGACGCCCACACGACGCGCTTTACGCCAAACGTCGTGGCTGCACTGAACACGTTGTAGGTCGTCATCAGGTTGTTCTGAAAGGTTGTGACATCGGGTGCGAGCCCGGGCGCCGGTATGCCGGCCAGATGGATGACGCCCTCCGCAATTTCGAAGGGGCGCCTGCGCTCGACGGTTCCTGCCGCGCGGCGAATTGCATCCATCGCCTGACCCATGTCGTTGAGATCGGCCTTTAGAAAATGGCACAGCGGCTCGGTACTCGGCACGAGATCGATGTTGATCACGCTGTAGCCATGTGCAATCAAATCGCGAATGAGCGCGCGACCGACCTTGCCACTGCCTCCGGTGACGACGATTTTTTTCATGCGACGGTTCTCTATGGTCAAAGTGACACCAAGGCTATCATTGAACGTAGCCGCGACCACCGCACCCCACCGCAACGCCGGAGCAGACCATCATGAGCAACGCCACACCCTGGATCGATCCTGAACTCGTCGCCATGGGCGAGGCGATGAAGCAACGTGGTCTTGCATCGCTTAGCCCTGCTACGTCGCCTCTGCCTGAGTGCCGCGCGATGCTCGATCGGATCGGCGTGTTCCTCAATGAACAATCGCTCCCCCTTGCACGCGAACGGAATCTCTCAATAACGGGTCCGCACGGCATGATTCCATGCCGGCTGTATCTGCCAGACGGCATCAAACAACCCCCCGTCATGGTCTATGCACACGGTGGCAGCTTTGCATTGGGTACCTTGAACGCCTGGGACACGATGCTCCGTGAGCTGGTGCGCCAAAGCGGTGTGGCGATCGTGTCGGTGGCCTATCGCCTGGCACCCGAGCATCGCTTTCCGATCGGCTTCGATGAAGTGTTCGCAACGATTCGCTATGTTGCCGTGGAGGGCGCCTCGCTTGGCCTCGATCCAAAGTGCATGGCGGCGGGCGGTGATTCGGCCGGTGCAAATCTCGCTTTGAGTGCCGCCCTTGCATTGCGCGACACCGGGCGTTCGCCGCTGTCGTTCCTGCTGCTGGTGTATGGCGTGTATGCGGCGACGGGTAATACGGATTCCTGGGAGCGCTTCGGTACCGGTACTTACGGGCTATCCAGCGCCCAATTACGCTGGGTCTGGGAGCACTATCTTGCCTCGCCGGCCGATGCGAACGATTGGCGCGTGGCGCCGCTCAGTGCATCGATGCACGATCTGCCGCGCGTCCACTCGCTGGTAGGAACCCTTGATCCGCTCCGTGACGATAGCAGCGCATTGGCTTGTCGCCTTGCAGAAGCTGGTGTCGCCAACGAGCTGAAGCTCTATGAAGGCTTGACGCACGGTTTCATTCGTTACGGGCAATTTATCGGTACTGCGCGCCGCGCCGTCAGCGATTGCGCGGCGGTTCTGGCAAAAGCGCTGATGCAGGGACGTTGACATCGCCTCGGATGTCGATGCAGTCGTCGCTGCCCATTGCAAAGTCACGACAGATCGTCGGCCGGTGCGCGTAGATGCGACAACGAAACGTCGCACGATCGAGAGCTGCACATAGGCCATCACCCAGCCGCTTCATCACCCAGCCGCCCCACTGATCCTGCATCGTGAGCGCCGGTTCGATCTCATCCTCGCCCATCAGCATGACTTCGAGGCGACAGCAGCAGGCGCGGCAGGTTGCGCAAGTGATCGCCGGATTCGATATACCTGTCATGCGGGCTTTCGCGGGAATGCGGAACGCAGAGAATACCTCCCCCGGCACTTATAATTGCGGAAGTTCCCGGTTACCAACCTCACCCGGCGTGTCTAATGAAATTTGAGATGCACAAGAATTCGCTGTTCGCGGTGCTGCTTCGCTCCAGGTGGTGGGTCAGCTTTGCGGTGGCCATCGGGCTGTTTGCCATAGCGCGGCTGTTCATACCCGAAAAATACGTCTTCTATGCGATGTTTTTTCCGGTGCCGTTCGTGGCCATCGGATGCATGGCGGCGTGGCGGCAATTGCAAGCGCCCAGCGCATCACGCATTGCCCAAACTGCCAAGGTCATACGAGGCTTGTCCTGGGGCGAATTTGCGGATGCGATTGAACTTGCCTATCGCAACGACGGATTTACTGTGAATCGCCTAAGCGGTGGCGATGCGGACTTCGAAACGGTCAAGGGCGGTCGCATCGGGCTGGTCAGTTGCAAGCGCTGGAAGGCGGCACGGACTGGGGTGGAACCTCTGCGCGAACTCGATGCAACGCGAGAAAAGCGCAGCGCTCACGAATGCACGTACATGGCGATTGGCGAAGTCTCCGTCAACGCGGTCGCTTTTGCGAAACAAAAGAACATCCACTTGTTTCGGGAAACGGAACTCGCTCGATTGCTGCCGCGGATTGCCCGTCGCGCGAAATAGTGCGATCACTGAACAAGGGGGCTTGCCCCCTTGTAACTCCCTGAAAAATATGGTCACGCTGATTGCACGAGATAGCTTAATCAGCGTTTCATAATGTGATTTACGACATCGGCAATAGCGGTTTCGTGCCCGGCGCCAATTGTTGATCAAACACCGTCAGCATCACGGCCGTTGATGCATAGGCACCCATGACCGCGCTCACCGTCACCAACATGCGGCGCCCAAACAATCGCTCCGCTTCTGCGTAGGTCTCGGTACTTATCTTGCGGTCGCGAAACACCTCGCGCCCAAGGCGAATGATGGCGGCTTCCTTCGCGCCGATGCCTTTGATAGGCAGACGGTGCTTCACGATGTCGATTGCGCGTGGATTGAGCCCGGCCTTGCGTGCTTCCGGTTCGTGTACGGTCCACTCGAATTGATGACTGACTTCGCGCGCCACCACCAAGATGGCAAGCTCAGTGAGTGCATTGCCCAGTTCCGGCTCGGTGCGAATCAGCCGGTTGTAGGCGCGGTAGGGCTCGGCAAGCCGGGAGTTGTGCAGCATCATGCCGCCTGGCCCTTGTAACCCGGCGATGGAAACAGCTGAGCGCGTTGTCACCTCGTCGTAGGTGCGTTGGCCTTGCTCATCGAGTTCCTCGCGCTTCACAACGGGCAGGCGATTGCGGGATTCCGGATAGATATCGGGTGGATAGCTCATGGCGATGTCTTCTCGATGAAAAGTGGCGTGGCGGGCTCAATGCGCTTTGTAACACGGCACGACGGGAATCCCCACGTCGGGAAGTAGACCTGCTGCGCGATGGTCGCTTCACCGCCTGCCACGAAGATCACGATGTCCTCGGCGCGGCGGACGATGGGAATGCGTCCGGTTGGAGCGGCCTTTGTCACCCACTTCGGTATGCCGTAGGATGCGGCGATTTTCTTGGTGATCCAGAGGCGTTCCCAATCTTCGGTGCGAATGCGGGCGTGCTCGAACAGATATCGCGACACGGCCGGCTTGTCGAATCCGCTTGCCGCGAGTTGTCGTGCGGTGTGCGGGGCGATCAGCGCGGCGACGCATCCACCATGCAACAGGCTGAATGCGGAGAGGGCCGAGCCCATGACGTTCGCCAGATCGTCGAGGCCACCAGTGACGTTCACACATGCCTCGGCACGCATGACAGTGACCGCACTATCGTTGGCCGATAGTCCGGCCTCGACATGCAAGGCCGGCCACGGGCTAGCGGCGTGGCTTTCCGCGACGCAAAGCGTATAGCGACCGGGTTGTCCGACGCCCGCGAGCGAAACGACGCCTGGCCATCCGCCACCGATGTTCTGCATGATGAGTCGAAGCGCGCGACCGATCGTTGCATTGGCTTGCCAGCCCGGCCCAAGCAGACCCAAGCCACTATTTATTTCAAGCTGCGCCGCGAGCGGGCCGCTTACGATGATGAGCGGCGTGACGTTCTCATCGGTGGTCTGCACGCCGCGCAGATTGAAGGTCGGCTCAATCAGGGCGCGCACCGCCGCCAACACCACCGGAAAATACTCGGGCCGGCAGCCGGCCATGACGGCGTTGATCGCGAGCTTCTCAATGGTCGCAACGCCTGCCATCGGATCTATTTCGCCAATGACATGTTGCGCAGGATACCCGGCAGCGCGCACGGTTTCCTCCACGCGCCCGGTGGTCGGGATGATGATCGGCAGGCCATCGGTCCAGCCGCGGGCATAGAACTTTGCATTGATCTCGTCGCCCGGTTCATCGCCCCGAAACACCTCAACACGCCGGCGCGACACCTCAATTGAAAAGGTTCGCCGCCCGGCGAGCGCGCCCTCGGCAACACGATCGCGCAAGACATCGTCCACCCAGCGACCATTAGCCTGCTGCGCCACCGGCACCAGCACCCAGCGCGAGTCACTCATTCGTGCGTCGCCGGCGATTGCTAACGGTCACGCGCCCGCTTCAGCATGGCGCGCCAGTCTGCGGGCAGGGTGATGCGTCGTGTTGTCTGAAACCCGAGCATGCCGTTTTGCGGCATGAAACAACAATTGGTGCGCAGTGGATCACCGCTTACCGCGATGGTGAGGTGTTCGGGCTTAGCAACCAGTGGCACCAGTCGCTCGGGGTCCTGCGATGCGCCGAACACCTTCGCTGCTTTGCCGAACGCGACCAGATCGAACAGAGAGCGGCGGATCGGCGCGAGGCTCGTCCAACCACTGATGTATTGCTCGAACTTCTTCGCCGGAATGCGTGCCATCTCGAATAGGCGATGCTGCACGTCCTGTTTGGTGAGACCGGATTGAGCGATAGTCTTGGCGATGATCGGTGAAAGAACCAAGAGCGGCCGATACGTAGCATTCGCGATGCCGACGGTGAAGGCGAGCTCCCAGCCGGTGTACCCAATGATCGAATCAGCGAGATAGGGTAGACACTCGTCAGCATTCTTGCCCACCACCGACACGATCACATTTTGGCCGGTGTAGCGGGCGATGGTGATTGCATTGTCTCCTTTGGCGATACCCGCATCGGTGGCGACGCTGGTCCAGCCGATCTCCGCTAACACGTCTTCGTTCTCGGCGAGCACGACGCGCCAGGTGCCACCGAACGTGCCCTTGTCGTTTTGATGCGGGAGGAATCCGGCGACATTACGCAGCATCAGCCGCCAGAACCGGCCGATGGTCGCATTGGGTTGAAAGCCGTCGCGAAGCGCGCCTTGTTCGTAGTTGAAACCGAGTTCTTTGATGAGCGACCCATTGAGAATAATCTGCGTCTCGGCCCCAGGCGTATTGCCGCTATGTTCAACACCGTACTGCGGATCAGCCATCGCTTCGACCAGGGCCACCAGGATCGGCATGTACTCCGGACGGCAACCGGCCATGACGCCGTTGATCGCGATGTTCCAAAGCGTGGCGGCACGATTGTCCGGCAAGAGCGTGCCGACGATTTCATGTGGCGAGCGGTCGGTGAACGCGAGGAAGGCGTCGATGCGCTCGCGGTTCGGCGGCATAATCGGCAGGCCATCGCTCCACCAGTTCAGGGTGTAATACCGATTAACTTCCTCGAAGGTGCCCTCGAATACGACTTCTTGCGGCGTGGGTTCCTCTGAGATCGCCAGCTGTTCGCGTTGTTCCGTCAGACAGCGAATCACTTGATCGACGGTCACGCGCACGATATTGGCGGCGAGATCCGCGTTGCTTTGCACGTCCGGATGACCGGGGACCATCGCAATCGGCAGATCCGGTGAACCCAGCCCGACCGATGTGTTCTTTGCTTGACCGACAAAGCCCTCGCACACGAGCGATGCGGTCGGGAATCCTGCTTGTTCAGCGACTGCACTCACCCGCAACACGGCGGGTGTGCAACTGCCTCAGCAGCCCATCCCGGAGACGACCGCATCGACGCCCAGCGTTTGCAGCCGTTCCGGTAGCGAAGCGAGGATCCGGCGCTCATCTTCACCATGGGTCGAACCGAATTCAGCATGGCCGATAAAACGCATGCCCGGAAATCGTGCCGATAATTCCCGCTGCACGATCGGAAAGATCTCATCGCCCCGAAACAGGTAATCCCAAAGAAACGCTACCGTCTTGCCTTCCATCGACGGGACGCGTGGCGCGAGCGGTTTGGCCTTGTTCGTCTTGGCGCCACGCGGCCAGTAGACGGCGTTGGAGTCGTTGTTCATCATTGGGCTCGTTCTCGATTTGGCTTATCGCGCCATGGCAAACGGCTTTCGCAATCCCGCCTGTTCCATGAGGGGCACCACCTCGCGAATGAACTGCGGCAACTCTTCCTGATAGTTGACGAACGAGAGCGCCGTCCCATCCATGCCCGCTTTCGACATCATCTGGATCTTGTCGACGATCTGTTCGGGCGTGCCAACCAACGGGAAGCCGCTCCATCCGGCGATGAAGTGAAACTTGAATTCCTCGAGTACCTCAGGCGGTAGCGCAAGTGACTGCATGCCGAAAATGCGCACGAGATTTTCCACCGCGGCCCAGTCGCCTTTCTCACGCACGTAGTAATCCAGATACTGCTTTGCTTCTTTCTCGGTCGGCCGGCAGACCACATAGCTGCTGTTCCACACCTGGATGTCGCGCTTGAATTCGCCGTGCGCGAGATCGCGAAGCGCACTCACACGCCGTTTGATCGTATCGGCATCATGTTTTTCCAACGAAACGAATGCCATGTCGGCAACCCTTGCGGCGAAGCGTTGTCCGACCGGTGAACCACCGGCGTTCATGATCGCGGGGAATGGCCGCTGGATCGGCTTCGGTTGATGAAAGCCTTTTTGGATCTTGAAGTACTTGCCTTCGAAATCGAATTCTTCTTCCGCGGTCCACAGCATTTTCAGCACATCGAGCCATTCGCTGGCGTACACATAGCGCTCGTCATGCTCCATGATCGGTGCGCCGAACATTTCCAATTCCGGTTGAAACCATCCGCAGACGATGTTCAAGGCGAAGCGGCCGTTCGAAATATGATCGATGGTGGTCGCCTGCTTGGCCGCCATGATCGGATGCACGGTCGGCACATGCGAGGTGGAGAACACGCCGATCTGATCGGTGACCGCCGACAAGCCGGCGGCCCAAGTGTAGGTCTCGTAGCAGGTGCCATTGAAGTTGGTCTCGCCGCCGAACCCTTTCCAGCGTGCGACCGGCACCAGCGCTTCAAATCCAGCCCGATCGGCGGCGGTACAGATCGCTTTCGTATTCGGCCAGCTTGTCTCGAGCGCACCGTCGGCCATGGTCATCGCGCAACCGTTGCTGACATTCGCGCCGAACACGCCTAGCTTGAATTTGTTGCTGTTCCAGACCGGATTGCCTGAGCGACGATCATCTTCTGCTGCCGCCTTTGCTTTTGCTGATGTGGCCATGAAATGTCTCCTTTGTACAGCGATCAAATGAGGAAGGTTGCCGGATCGAGCCCGAATGCGACGCGTCCGTAGGTGGCCCCGCTGATTTCCCACGCCACCGCGACATGCGTGCTCACTGCCACCATGTCGCGGAAATTGCGCTGTGCAACATGACTGTCGAAGTTGCCCTGCGAGCCGGCGACCGCAAACAATCGGTCCACCGCACGCCGGCATAGCCGCCCCATGTAGGCCTGATCGCGACGGTTGCGGGCCCGCATCTTGATGTCGAGCGTCTTGCCGGTCCTGACTGTCGCCATCGCTTCCGCAAGATCGCGTTCCATCAGCATGCGTGCGCATTCTATTTCGGCGGCCGATTCGGCGATGCTGAGTTGCAGCGATTGAATTTCCGCCAGCTGTACGCCACGCGACGATCGTGACGCGATCTGCGCCGTCATCGTTTCCAGCATGTGTTCCGCGATGCCAAGGCCGGTCGCCGCGAAAATGAACGGGACGGTTGAAACCTGCGGAATCTGTTGCGTCGGCGTGAGGTCGGGCCGTTTGCCGACCACGCCATTGTTGATGACCGCGAGCGACAGCGTCCGATAGGTCGGGACGAATGCGCCTTTGGCGATCAGGTTTTTACTCCCGGTACCGGCGAGGCCCATAACCTGCCAGTTGTCTTCGATGGTAATTTCGCTACGCGGCACTAGGCAGAGGCTCGCCGTGGGTGGGCCATTGCCAATCGGCAGGAAACTGCCGAGCAGCACCCAGTCCGCATGGTCACATCCGCTTGCAAATCCCCAGGTGCCGGCCAGTCGATAACCGCCTTCGACCTTCTCGACGGTTCCGGAAGGATGGTAGCCCGCATAGATCAACGCGTCAGGATTCTTGTCCCACACATCATCGGCGGCACGCGGATCGAACTTGGAGACCATGATCGCGTGATCGTTGGAGATGCCGCATACCCAGGCGGTGGATGCGCACCCACGCGCCAGCACCGCAACGATTTTTGCCAGCTCATCGACGCCGACCTCGATGCCGCCCAGGCGCTTCGGCTGGCCCATGCGAGTCAGTCCGGCGGCGCGGAGTTCGGCAATCGTTTCAGCGGGGATCTTTCGACTGGCCTCGGTCTCGGCGGCGCGCTTGGCGATTTTCGGAACCAGGGCGGCGGCACTTTCGAGGTGAGGGGTGGTGTTGGACATACGAAGACGCTCCATTGACAATGGGATGACCGAAAATTTGCCAAACGAATTGAGGCTATCACGCTCTTTGCGCGAAGATCAGGGCGCGTCCTTGCGAACCAGGTGGCGGCGCACCGGGAAAAGCTGCACGTTGAAACGCCGCGCGATGAGGCCCCATAGACCTTCGCGTGCCTTCAGCATGACCAGCACCGCGACAACACCCAGCACAATCAAATACCAGCTGCCGTAGTCGGCGAGCAACTCGCGCAGGATGAAGTAGACGAACATGCCGATAATCGGCCCTTCCAGCGTGCCGATGCCGCCGATGACCACCATAAAGATCACGACCACTGTCCAGTCGTTGATGCTGAAGCCCGCTTCCGGCGAAATCCGCAGCTTCTGCAAGAAGATGAAGGCGCCGATAGCGCCGGTACAGAGGGCGGTGATCATGTAGACCAGCAGCTTGGTGCGATAGGTGTCGACGCCCAGGCTGCCGGAGGCAAGCTCTGAATCGCGGATCGCGGTGAGCGCAAGCCCGTAGCGGGAGCGAAGGAGCATGTAGATTGCACCGATCACGGCGACCACCAGCAACAGCGCAAGCCAATAGACGATGACGTCGCGGATTTCGCGATCCATGGAAATAGATTGAACGATGGCTGGAGTCAGACTGTAGCCGGATCCGCCACCCAGCCTTGGCACCTGCGCGATGAACAACTGAAAAATCTCCGCCACCACCCAGGTCCCTACCGCGAAGTAGGCACCACGCAACCGAAACACGGTGAAGGCAACCGGAATCGAGATGAGCCCAGCGACCAATCCTGCGACCACGATCGCCGCCAGCGGGTGCACGCCATACCAATCGGTGATGGCAAAAAGCGTATAGCCGCCCAAGCCGACGAACGCTTGCTGGCCGACCGATACCAGGCCGGCGTAACCGGCGAGCAGATTCCAAAGCTGGGCCAGTGCAAGGAAATAGGCCATCTCGGCGACCAGATGCATCGTTCCGGGATCGCCCCACCAGGGCATCGCGATGAGCGCTGCGACAACGATTGCAATCGATGCTGCGAACACCTTGCTCGCGTGCGTCGAGCGTTCGACTGCAAATCGCGTATTCAATCTTTGATCCTCGGGAACAGCCCATTCGGACGCACGACGAGAATGATGATAAACGCGATATGTCCGGCGAGGATCTGCCATGTCATCGAGATGGAAGCGCCAATCGATTGTGCGATGCCAAGCACGATGCCGCCGATCAAGGTTCCCCAAAGGTTGCCGAGCCCGCCAATGATCACCGCTTCAAAGGCGAAGATGAGCCGAATCGGCCCAGACGAAGGATCGAACGAGGTGCGAATGCCAAACAGCACGGCTGCCAGGGCGGTGAACGCGAGCGCGATCCCCATGGCCAATGCGTACAGATGGCGATTGTCGATGCCCATTAATTCCGCGGTGCCGGCGTCATCCGATGTGGCGCGAAATGCGCGACCAAGCCGTGTGCGATAGAGGAGAAAATGCAGGCCGCCGAGCGATGCAATGGCGATCGCAAAGACCAGCATCGGCATGACACCTACCGCGATACCTCCCGGCAAGGTGACGCTCGCGGTTTCAATCGGGCCGACGTTCAAGCGGCGGGTATCGGCGCCGAAGACTTCGAGTAACACGTTCTGAATAATCACCGACAGGCCGAATGTGACCAGCAACGGCGGCAGAATCGAGCTGCCCAACGTGTAGTTGAGCAGTCCGCGTTGCAGCAGATAGCCCAGCCCGAACATCACCGGAATCACCACTGCGAGCGAGGCGAGCGGATGGACGTCGGTCGTTTGCACGACGACCAGCGCTGCGAAGGCGGCTAGCGTAATCAGATCGCCATGGGCGATGTTGACCAGACGCATGATGCCGAACGCGAGCGACAAGCCGATCGCGAACAGTGCGTACAGGCCGCCAAGCAGCGTTCCTTGGATGAGAATGGAGGGCCAGTTCAATCTATTTGAATATGAAGGGACAAGTCCCCTCATATTTCCCTAAGTCAGGGCCGATTGAGGTCATTTGGCGGCGGCCTCTAGTCCGAAATATGCAGCGGTGATCGCTTGGCGATCGACGTTGCGGGCGCTACCGGTGAGTGACACACACCCTTTTTGCAAGCAATAAAAGCGGTTGGCCGCTTCGAGTGCGCGATTGATGTCTTGTTCGACGATGACGAGCGTGGTGCCTGCCGCCGCGATGGTCGTGAGGCAGGTGTAGATTTCGCGAATGACGACCGGCGCCAAGCCAAGGCTCAACTCGTCGCAAAGGAGCAGGCGCGGATTGGACATCAACGCGCGCCCGATCGCGACCATCTGCTGCTCGCCGCCCGACAGCGAAGTGGATACCGTATGGCGTCGCTCCGCGAGGCGGGGAAACAGTGCATACACTCGAGCGAGCGTCCACGCGCCGGGGCGTGCGTAATCACCGCCGATGCGCAGATTCTCTTCGACCGATAGGCTTTGGAATAGCTTGCGGCCTTCGGGTACTAACGCGACGCCAAGGCGCACGACGTCATGGGCCGGCAGATGCCCGATCGGCGCGCCGTCATACACAACCATGTCGGCGGCCGACGGCAGCGATCCGACGATGGCACGCAGCAACGTACTTTTCCCCGCGCCGTTAGCGCCGATGATCGCAACCGTCTCGCCCACGCCGACTTCGAAGTCGATGTCAAAGAGCGCCTGGAAATCGCCATATGAGGCGGCCAGACCGCGGGTGGCAAGGAGGGGGCGGGCAGCGCTCACGTTGCCGGAATTCCTATGTAGATTTCCTGCACACGGGGCAGGGCCATGACCGCGCGCGGTTCGCCTTGTGCGACCACTTCGCCGAAATTCAAGACGATGAGGCGGCTCGCCACCGATAACAACGCATGCACGATGTGCTCGATCCACACGATGGTCGTGCCCTGCGCATGAATCGCGCGAATGGTTTCCACCAGTGCGAGACACTCGTGTTCGGTGAGGCCGCCGCCGATTTCATCGAGCAGCAGCAAACGCGGCCGCATCGCCAGCGCCCGTGCCAACTCCAAGCGTTTGCGTTGCAACAGCGTAAGGGAGCGGGCCGCTACATTCGCGCGTTCGATCAGGCCGGTGAGTTCCAGGACCTGGGCACAGTGCTCATAGCTCTCGCGTTCGCCCCGACCGCCGCCGTAGATCGCACCGACCAGGAGATTCTCGAAGACCGTCATCTCCGCAAACGGCTGCGGAATCTGATATGAGCGGCCGATACCCATGCGACTGCGGGCATGCGGAGGCTTGCCGGTGATGTCGGCGCCGGCAAAACGAACCCGTCCGGCATCAGGCGCGACATCGCCGGTGATCAGATTGAACATCGTCGACTTGCCCGCGCCGTTCGGACCGATCACCGCGAGCGCTTCCCCTTCGCTCACTGTGAGCGAAAGGTTGTGCGCGACCGTGAGGGCGCCGTACGCTTTGGTCACACGGTCGAGCTCAAGCAGCGCAGCCAACTAACCTCCCGGTGCAACGATCCTCGCTTAGGGAATCACTGAACAAGGGGGCTCGCCCCCTCGTAACTCCCTGAAAATATGGGCGCGCTGATTGCGCGGGATAGCTTGATCAGCGTTTCCTTAGCTCAGTGGGACGATCTTGCTTTCGATCGGGATCGATTTCGCCTGCTGATTGTCGATGATGTGCAGGTCGAATTTGAACTGCTTGCCAGGCTTCCATTGGCCGCCGACGAGCGGTGTCAGGCACACGTTCTTCACCGGGCCGGTTTTCCACTGAATCGGGCCGACCAGCGAGTTGTAGTTGGTCGCAATGATCGCATCGCGAATATCGGCGGGCGCGAGTTTCTTCGTGCGCTTCAAGACGTCGATCGCGACTTCAAGCACCGCATGCTTGAAGCCAAGCGGCTGCGTCCATTGCTTTTTGGTCGCCTTGGTGTATTCATCGCAATACTGACGCGCGGTCTGTCCAGTGAGGCCCGATTTGAACGGATGATTCGGCGACCACCACACTTCGGTCGTCATGCCGTTACCGCGCGCACCGAGTGACTCGATCGCCGACGGGAACAGCACAGCCTTCGCCGGCGTGACGATCTTCGGCTTGTAGCCTTGTTGCCCGCACTGCGTCCAAAACGTTGCAAAAGCGGGCGGCGTGAAGATGCCCATGACGATTTCGACGTTTTCTTTCTTGAGCGCACTGATCTGCGCGGAGAAGTCATCGGTATTGCCGGTATAAAGACCGACATTGATCACCTTGTAGCCCTTGCCGGTGAAGTGCGGAGGCAGAGCTTGATTGCCCGCGATGCCGTCCGGATCATTGGAAAACAGCGTGCCGACGATCTTGTTGGTGGGCATGGCATCCCACATGTTCACGAACACATCGGCGATCGTGTCGAAGCCCCAGAAGAAATGATAGGTCCAGTCAAAGCCTTTTTTCGGATCGCCCTTGCGCCCGAAGAAGTAGGCCTGCCAAGGGTCATCGGCGGTGACGCAGGGCACGCCATTCAGCTCGGCCTGATCTGCCACCGGGTTTACGGTATCGGAGGTCGATGAGGCGACGATGATGTCGACGCGATCATTCTTGATCAACTGCGCAGCCACCTCAGCGGCGCGATTCGGATTGGACTGACTATCGCGACTGATGATTTGGACCGGATGATCGACGCCGGCGATCTTGATGCTTTTGCCGATCGCCTTGCGGACGCCGTCCAGCACAAAATTGTCGGCTTCACCGAAGGCCGCAATCGGGCCGGTCTGTGGGCTCACGAAACCGATCTTTACCGTGCGACCCTGTGCATAGGCGGGGCGCAAGAGGAGGCCCGGGGCGGCCAGCGCCGTGGCACCGCCGACACCGATCGTTTGAATAATTCTGCGGCGATCTTGGTCCGGAGATTGGGTTGTTTCGCCGAATGCATCGTTGCTAGTGCCCATGGTTCCCTCTTGATGGATTGGAGCGGTAGGGTGGCCATGCGTTCTGGGTGCTGCAAGATGGCCACCGGCGGGCGGTAGCCTATCTAATACGCACCTTGCGTTCAACTGAATTCGGACCGCCTGTCGAAAGTAAATTAGTTGTCCGGTTTTAGTAAGTAACCTGTCCGGTTTATTGAGGAGCGATATTGCTGCCCATAAGCCGGTCTGGCTACCGACAGGAGAACCGGAAGATGAGATTCGAAGAGGCCTACCAAGGATGGACGGCG
>SHXR01000048.1 GCA_009693235.1 Betaproteobacteria bacterium
CACACCAGCATGTTCTTTTGCGAGCAGGAGGGGACGGGCTCGATCTTTCATGGGCTGGGGCAAACGATCGGGCGCTACGGCTTGTTTGCCAGTCTGTATGCCGGTCGGGGCAGCCACTACTTTCTCACCCCGAGGCGGGAGGCAAGGTGCCTTCCAAGCGACTGCCGACGATGCGGTGCGGTTGGTGGTGGAGGCGCAAAAGCGCGCCGGCGTTGATGTCATGACCGATGGTGAACAGCGTCGCGACAGCTACGCCAGTTTCGTCGGCGGCATCCTCGATAACTGCCAGTTGAATCCGTTGACCGACCTGCTGCCGCTGGTCGAAGATCCAGAAGACTTCGAGCGGGAATTGCGGGCCCTTGATGTTCCGGCGGGCGATGTGCGGCATCCGGTCGCGTTTGGGCCGCTTGGCCGCTCCAAACCCATCGCCGTACACGAGGTGGAATTCCTGAAGACGATCGCTTCTCAGCCACTCAAGGTTGCGATCCCTGGCCCCTATCTGCTCACACGCACGATGTGGATGGATTGCATCGTCGATCGTGCCTATCTGTCGCGCGAACATCTGTCGGGCGATATTGTTCGAGTGCTCCGCGAAGAGATCGCGTTTCTGCTGGCGACCGGTGTGTCGATGATCCAATTGAATGAGCCGGTGCTCTCGGAAGTGGTGTTTTCCGCGCCGGAAACCACAGCGAAGAAACGCTCGTTCATGTGCGGCGCCTTGTCTGAAAAGAATGACACGCCCTCTGAGCTTGCCTTCGCAAGGGATCTGATCAATGCGGTAACGGCCGGATTTCCTCGCGAGCGTATTGCGCTGCACATGTGCCGCGGCAACTGGACGCCCGATGAATCGGCCGCACTTTCCGGTGACTATTCGGTGCTCGTGCCGACGTTATCGCAGATCAAAGTGGGCACGATGCTGCTGGAACTTTGCACGCCGCGCGCGGGAGAAATGGAAATCCTCAGGGCGCTTCCGGACGACATTCGCATCGGCGTGAGTATCGTGAACCAGAAGCATTCACGCATCGAGACGGTCGATGAGCTGGTGAGTAAGGGTGAGCAGGCGATTCAGTTATTCGGCAGGCAGCGGGTTTTATTCTGCCCCGACTGCGGATTTGCGACGTTCGCGGATAATCCGGTGAGCTCGGATAAGATTGCCGAGGCCAAGCTGCATGCCATGGCGCAGGCGGTGGAACGCCTGCGCGCACGCCATCCAGTCTGATCAACGGACCATTTGACCACTTAAAAGATGAGCACCACCAAATCTGAAGCGTTCGGAACTGCTGACTGGAAGCGATTGTTGCGTACGCTTGGCGAGGATCCCGAACGTCAGGGTCTCGCTGATACCCCGGAACGGGTGGAAAAGGCGTGGGCGCACTGGACGCGGGGCTATCAGGAGGACCCGGTCTCGATCCTCAAAATGTTTGAAGATGGGAGCGAGCATTACAACGAACTCATCGTGGTACGAAAAATCCCGGTCTACTCGCATTGCGAGCACCACCTGGCGCCCTTTTTCGGGCATGCGGCGATCGGCTATTTGCCGAATGGCCGTATCGTCGGATTATCGAAGCTCACGCGTCTGGTCAACTGTTTCGCGGCGCGCTTGCAAGTGCAGGAGCGGCTCACCCAACAGATCGCCGAATCGCTGTTGGAACATCTGCATCCGCAGGCGGTGGGCGTCATCATCCGCTGCCGCCATATGTGCATGGAGTCGCGCGGCGTCGCGGTGCCGGGCGAAGAGACGGTAACGTCGGCGATGCTGGGTGATTTGCAGCACAACCATGCGCTGCGCAATGAGTTCCTGTCGTTGACGCGGCCGGACTAATTGCCGCCGCAACGCGCCCCGCCCAGTACGCAGAATTTCGCGCAGTGGGGATGATTGAGCGCAACCTCTTTTTTTGCCTCGGCGAGCGTGCGGCCCAATTCGAATTGATGGTCGTAGGGCAGTAGCGTGCAGGCGACCACCGATGGGTGGGCCTCGCCTTTTCGCTTGACGATCATGCGGGACGACGCGCACATCACATCGGCGGGTGTCTTATGCAGAATACCCCAGCATGCCTCGGTGATTTCCGGAACATCGATGTTGACGTCCATTTCCGGAAAGAGCACGAGTTCCACTGGGTCATTCGCGTTGACGGCAATCGCTTCCGTGTCGAAGAGTCGCGCAAATCCGGCACGGACGACCGCCTCCGATTCGCCCGAGAAAAGGCGTCCCGCGACATTTAGCTTGAAGCCATGCATGGTGAGCCATTTCAATCCATCGATGCTTGGCTTCCATGAGCGTTTGCCGCGTTCGCGTTCATGCCATTCGCGCGTGTAGTGATCAAGCGATACGCGAATCGCCAGTTTGGCGCCATACGCCTCACGCAGCGCCATCAATCCGGCCTTGACCTTCATCATCGGTCGCATTGCGTTGGTGAGCACCATGGCTTCAAAGCCGCGCGATAGCGTGTCTTCGAGCATTGCGATGAATGCAGGGTTCATGAAAGGTTCGCCGCCGGTAAAGCCGATCAGCCGCGTACCAAGCTGCTTGGCCTCGATCTCGTCGAGATAGGCGGACACCTCGTCTAACGTGAGATACGCCAGCCGATCGTTGGTGGGCGTTGATTCAATGTAGCAATGCTCGCAGGCGAGATTGCAGAGCGTGCCGGTGTTGATCCACAGCGTATCGAGCGTACCGAGGGTGACCTTGGCGCGGAGCTCCCCTTGCGCCGTGACGACCGGATCGACGAACTTTCGCGCGGTCATCGGATGAATCCGCTCGCATAACGCTTCCGACATTCGCAGTTCCCTTTTGGGGCTGAAAGAACCCACAACTGGGCTACATTCTATACGTTCAAAACAGGCCACGAAATGCATTGAATGTGGCACATTGGCGTGCAATAGGTCCAAACGGCAATGACATTGAGTCATTGCCAGTCCGATCACATCGATGAACCAGCCCGGCCAATCCTGCCCGCTTCACTATCGCTACCTTCCCACCGTGTTCAGCGGCCCGGCGTCGCATGTTGCCGAGACCGCGTACATTATCGGCGGGTTGTATGGCAATCCGGAAGCCCTGCGCACCATTCTCAAGATGCGAGACGACGAAGCACGGGCAGGGCGGGGCGTGTCACTCGTCTTCAATGGCGACTTCAATTGGTTCAACGTGGATGCATCGGGATTTCGTTTGATAAACGAAACGGTGCTTGCACATATTGCGATCAAAGGCAACGTCGAAGCGGAAATCGGTGCGCCATCCGATAGCGGTTGCGGATGCAATTACCCGGACTATGTGGATTCAACGACGGTAGCGCGATCCAATGACATCATGACAACCATGCAGTCGGTGGCGGCGGGCATGCCCGACCTTTGCGACGCGCTGAATGCATTGCCGTTGGTTCTTACGATGCAGATCGGCGATGCCCGGGTCGGCGTTGTGCATGGCGATGCAGAGTCGCTGGCGGGTTGGTCGTTCGCCCAAGAGCAACTCGTCGCGACCCGCGCAGGTAGGTCGGAGGACGTACCCAGTGCGCTGACATCGGCCGATAGAATCATGGAAACCTTTCGTGCCGCGAAGGTGTGTGCATTCGCGAGCACCCATACCTGTTTGCCGATCGCTAAAGACTACATGGTGGATGGCCAGATGCGCCTCATCATCAACAACGGAGCGGCCGGCATGCCGAATTTCGCGGGCACGACATACGGTGTCATAACGCGCATTTCGACCGACTGCGCCGTCCCCCCAAACAGCCTTTATGGGATTGAACTCGGTGGTGTGCGCTTCGACGCCTTGCCGGTTCATTACGATCAACTTGCATGGGTCAAACAATTCATCGCCAATTGGCCGACAGGATCGCCCGCCCATGCGTCCTATTTCGACTGCATTCGAACGGGGCCCCGTTTCCAGCTGAGCGATGCGGCGAGCGGGCGCGTCGGACTTGTACACGTCCGCCAACCTGCGCACACTTGACAGATCACGATTGAATTGGAGAGTGGTATGCACACATTGGCGCGAGTAATCGTCTTGGTGGCAATGAGCGCCATGGTCGCCGGCTGTGGAACGCGGTACGCCACCATGCGAGGCGCGCAGGGTGAAGACCTGATGCTGCTAGGCCATGATCCGGTCGCTTATTTCACCGTAGGCCAGCCAACACGCGGGTTTCCAACTATTCGCGAAGATTACGATGGGGTCACCTTCTACTTTGTAAGCGAAGCCAATCGCGAGGCGTTCCGCAAAGAACCCGCGAAATTCTTCCCGCAGTACGGTGCTTACTGTTTAAGTGGTGCGGCCTACGGCATCAAGCTCGGCTACGACCCGACGGAATTTACCATTCGCGACGGTCGGATCTTCTTCTTTGGTGACGTGCTCGGCAAGGAGGCGTGGCTGCTTGATCCGGATTGGAATATTCGGCATGCGGACGAGGTGTGGCCTGAAGCCAAGGACACCGGATGGCGATGGCAGTCGCTCAAGCGCTATATGAACAAGGTGCCGTGGTACAAGAACGGCAAAGAGATCCATGATGCATTTACGCAGAAGTACCCCGGTCGGCCGTGGCCTGATTTTGATCCAGGCGGCATGGTGACCAATTTGTTTCTCAAGGACCAGAGGTGGCGCGCGCGTGAAGGCTATGGGCAGCCGGTGGTCGGTCTGGTGGGCATGGACCCTTGCCCGCCGGCGTGTCCGGGGACCGTTTCACAAGCGTTTGGCGAGAAGCCGTGACCACGCTCGTTACCGGCGCGGCCGGCTTTATCGGCATGCATCTGGCAGAACGTCTGCTGGCTGCAGGGGAAGCTGTGATAGGCATTGATAATCTCAATGCCTATTACGACCCTAAGTTGAAACAAGACCGCCTGGCGCGCCTTTTGCCGCACCGCAATTTCACTTTCAAACGGGTCGAGATTGCTGATCCGGCCGCAATGAAGGCGCTGTTCACCGAGCACCGGATTCGCCGCATCGTTCACCTGGCAGCGCAAGCAGGTGTGCGCCATTCGTTTAACGCGCCGCAAGACTATATCGATGCCAACATCACCGGATTTCTCAATGTTCTTGAGATGTGCCGGCATCATGGCATCGAACATTTGATCTACGCGTCAAGCTCAAGTGTTTACGGCGCCAATTCCAAGCTGCCATTCAGCGAGCATGATTCGGCTAACCATCCGGTGAGCCTGTACGCCGCGACCAAGCGGGCGAACGAGCTGATGGCGCATACCTATAGCCATCTGTTCGGTTTTCCCGTGTCCGGCCTGCGGTTCTTTACCGCGTACGGACCGTGGGGTCGTCCCGACATGTCGCTTTTTCTCTTCACCAAGGCGATTCTGCAAGGCGATCCGATCCAAATCTTCAATCACGGCGACATGCAGCGGGACTTCACGTTCGTGGATGACATCGTGGAGGGAGTCGTGCGATTGTTGCCGATCGTGCCGGTGGCGCGACCTGGCTTCCAGACGAGTGATCCCGCCGCGAGTCACGCACCGTTTCGGGTCTACAACATCGGCAACAACAATCCGGTGCCTCTGATGCGGTTTATCGAAGTTCTTGAGCAGGCGCTGGGTCGCGAAGCAATCAAGATCATGAAGCCGATGCAGCCCGGTGACGTTCAGGCAACCTATGCAGACATAAACGATTTGAATGCAGTCACCGGCTTTGCGCCCAGGACATCGATAGAAGAAGGCATCGCGCGGTTTGTGGCGTGGTATCGGGCGTATTACCAAGTACCCGCTTCGACTTAGCCGGCGCTATCGGGTCAAGTCACGCCGAATTTTTTCGCGAACGCGTGCAGCGCGCTGACGTAACACGCCATCGGCACCCGCACCACACCCGCACCGACCTGTCCGATGCCGGCTTGCCGGTGGGCGATGCCGGTCGTCACGACCGGTCGAATGCCGGTATCGACGACCTTTCGCACATCAATGCCGACCGGCGCCGGAGCAAAATCGAGGGCCGGGAGCGACATCGCGGGATTCCGTCCGACGGTGATGTGGTACATCTCCCGCGAATACTGCATCGATTTAGCCACCGTGCCACCCGCCAGCAATGTTAGGGCGGGCGACGCCGCAAAGGAAAAGCCGCCAAAGCCTGCCGTTTCGCAAATGGCGCTATCGCCCAGATCGGGATTGGCGTCTTCCTGCTTGAATCCGGGGAAATAGAGTCCGACCGGTGTGTCAGACGGCGCCTGGAACCATTCCTTGCCGAGGCTGCTCACACGGATCGCGGTGGTAACGCCATTGCGTGCCGTCGCCGTCACAATGGTCGAGTGATCAATGTCATGCGCGGCATCCATCATTGCTTTCGATGACACCATCGAAAAATTGAGAAAGAACTGCGAGATGTCGGCGATGAACTTCAGGACCTCATAGCTGCGCGCACTGTCTATTTTCGCCTTGGCCAGCCCGGTGGAGAGCGCCATGTGAAAAAGCGCCGTCGCCGCCGTGTTGCGTGAATGCACTTCATCGCCCATCAACAGCGCCTGCGATTGAATTGCCTTCAGATCGATCCCGCCGAGCGCGGCGAGCGCGGCCTTGATTGCCGGTGCGAGCGTGTTCCGGAACCAGTGTAGGCGCGCGATAACGTCCGGGCTATTGGCACCAAACCGCAGTACCTTGCCGATCCCTTCATTGATATTTGTATAGGCGACATTGCCATGGGTCTTGTTGTTCACCACATAGACCGGCATCGACGGCGAGATGATGCCCGTCATTGGCCCGACCGCGTGGTAGTCGTGACACGAGGCGAATGGAATCTTGCCGGACTCAAGGAGTTTGCGCGCATCATCCGCATTGGCGGCCCAGCCCTCATACAACACCGCGCCGATCATCGCGCCATGCATCGGGCCGCACATGTTCTTCCATGGCACCGGGGCGCCGGCGTGGAGGAGCGTGCGTCCGATGTCAGGCCATACGTCGCGAGCGTCCACGACATCGACCAGGATCGGCTGCGACGACAGAATGCGCTCAATGGCGATCTGGTTGGCCGCATCGATGCGGGCGCCGATGCACTGTGGATCGTCTGCATCGCTCGCGATCTGCGCAAGTTCCCAAGCGGTGCGCGGGTCGGCGTCACCGGGCGGTTGCCAGTCGAGCTGCCTGGCCGTGCCACCGGTACTGGTGACGCTATGCATGAACGTGTCAACGCCGATGTTGAGAATCGAAAGTTCTGGTGCGATCAAATTCTGTGCCACGGATTCACGCCTTGATCAAAGAGGGTGGTTCAAGTGCAAGCAGGAAGCCGGTCAACATATCCCACCCGGAGGAATGGCCGATCGCCGTTAATGACTGCGCGGCGTCGATGACCGTTGCCCAAGGTGCGGCTGCAATGAGGGCATCGACCAGCGCGTGCAACACGCCATAGGTTGCGCCGTGAATGAGGTCCGCCAATAGGGCCGCGCTGATGGCATGGGTTCGCGTTGGCGCGATGTGAATGATGCGCTCGCCAAGGTGCTGCCAGGCGGGGTCGCACGGCATCAACAGGCGCCGGGCAAACAGTGCACCGCCCACCAGATCATCGCCTGATGGCGTGAGCCCGCTGCCAAGCCCCAGCAATGGCATCGCTGCCGCCTCGATGCGCTCGCAGTCATCCGTCGCAAGTGCCGCTGCAAAACGTCGCACGAGCGGCGCGGCTAAATCGAGCGGGAAGGGCGGCGTGTCGTCTACCAGCAGATGGCCGAAGCCGCGTGGCGCACCCACCAGGTCAACGCGGCGGCGCAATGCTGCCGCGCGCATGGCGAAAGCAGGCGCGTCGACCAACCGATGCCCGGGATGCGGTGCCGGCACAACCGATGTCACATCAAACGTCACCGCGATCCCGCTCGCGATCGGCAGGGCAACGGCCACCATACGCGGATGCATCGAACGCGGTCGCACACCCACCCAGATAATGTGATCTGCCGCTTGCAGGTAAGGGGCGTCCGGAAAATCGGCGAGCGGTTCTGCACGGCCGCGACTGTTTGCCAAGGCCCGTAACGCAATAGTGCCGGCCGCCAATACACGCGGCGTGGTCGCGGGCACTGTGTTGGCCAGTGCGGTCATGCGGTGATACGCGTCCCGGCGCGTCCTTCAACGGCGTCGAACGCCCGTTCCAGCGAGGTGATGAGAACGAGCTTGCCGCCTTGTTCGAGGTAGTTGATGGCGGCGCGAATCTTCGGGCCCATGCTGCCCGGTGGAAACTGGCCTTCTTCCAGATAACGCGCTGCTTCGGCGACCGTCATCGCATCGAGGAAGCGTTGCGTGGGTTTGCCGAAATCGATCGCGACCCGTTCAATGCCGGTGACAAGTAGCAGCGTATCTGCGTTGATGGCCGCTGCCAACAGTGCGCTGGTCAAATCCTTGTCGATCACGGCAGGTACGCCTTCCCATTCACCGGAACTCAACCGAACCACGGGAATGCCGCCACCACCTGCCGCGATGGGGATGACGTTCGCACTAAGCAGGGCTTCAATCGCGGCTAGGTCCACGATCGATTGTGGCGTGGGCGATGCCACGACGCGGCGCCATCCGCGCCCGGAATCCTCGACGAACATCCAGCCGGTTTCCTCTTGCATGCGGCGGGCCTCGGCCTCGGCAAAAAATCTACCCACCGGTTTGGTTGGACTTGAGAACGCCGGATCATTCGGATCGACTTCAACCTGTGTAACGACCGAACAGGTCGGCGTTGTGATGCTGTGTTTATGCAGCGTGTTGGTGAAGCTTTGCTGAAACATGTAACCCATACCGCCCTGCGAATGGGCGACGCACACGTCCATTGGCATCGGCGGCAGCTCGGTTGCGGTGCGCGCCATGCGAAAGAGGATGTTGCCCACCACCGGCCCGTTGCCGTGGGTCAGCACGAGCTTGTATCCCAACTGGATGATGCGCACCAGATGCTCGCAGAGCCCCGCCATGATGGCGAGCTGTTCATTGGCGGTGCCGCGAATCGTCGGCGGATAACTCGCGTTGCCGCCGAGGGCAACGACGATTCGTTTTTCTCGCGGTGCCGGTTTGGGGGCCACGGTCAGGTGCGGGCCGTGATGATCGCGCCGGCTAAACGCGCGACCGCACTGCTATCGGACAGCACGACGGCACCGGCCCTACGAAGGGTCGACTCCTGTTTGGAGCGGACCTGCGGATCGTCTTCGGTGCCGCACACGAAGGCGAGAATCGGCATCGTGCGGCTGGCTTCTCGCGCGACCGCCTGCGCTTGACTGATCGCGGGCGCCAGCGCAGCGGCCGGATCCGGATGACTGCCATGGCCCAGCACCACATCGAGAACGATAAGTGCTGTCGCGGGATCACGCGATTCCTGCGCAATGCGTTCGATTCGCGAGGTCGGATCGATCATCGGATGTGGTTTGCCGACGGTGAAGGCGTCATCGCCCAGGTCAAGCGCGGTGTGCTCAATGCTTTTGCGCGGATCGGTGAGGATCCGGGTCTTGTCCAACGCGGCATTCGAATAGGCGGCGATGTTGGCGGCGCGCCAGATCGCTTGCGCCTCCGAGCAATACGTTCCGCCTGAGTAGAGGGCGCGAATGAAACGCTGCTCTGCGTGCAGCAAGCGCGCGATCTGCAAAGCTGACCGCGCCTCGTTTTCAGCCGGCGCCGCGCCGCGGCCCTGCAATAGCTCCACTGCTTTGGCGGCGCCGTCGTAAAGCGTCGATACGACGTGTACATGGCCCTTTGATTCTAGCTTGGCGCCGATAAACAAGACCACGGCGGGTTTGCCGATGCTGTGCAATTTATCGAGGACGGTGCGCGTAACCTTGGCAGAGGGTGGCTTGGAGATGACCACCAGCACTTTGGTGGCGGGATCAGCGCCCAGCAACTCGATCGCCGCGAGCGTGGTGAGGCCGCCCACTGCCTCGTTCAGATCGCGACCTCCCGTGCCAATCGCATGTGACACGCCTTCGCCGAGGTGATGGATTTGCGTCGATACTTCCTGTAGGCCGGTGCCCGATGCCGCCACCAAGCCAATCGCGCCGCGGCGGACCACATTGGCGAATCCCATCGGCACGCCTGCGATGATGGCTGTCCCGCAATCTGGGCCCATGACAAGAAGGCCCTTGCGGCGGGCGAGTTGTTTGATCGCGACTTCCTGTTCGATCGGCACGTTGTCGCTGAAGATAAACGCATGCAGGCCCGCCTTGATGGCCTTGATTGCCTCGGCGGCGGCATGCGGCCCGGGCACTGAGATTTGGGCGATGCGTGCCGTACCTTGGCCCAACGCCATTGCGATCGAGCGGATCGGAACCGTCGATACGCTCCCCTGTTCACCGGCACTCGAACCGGCGGCGGAAAGCTTCATATCGATCGCCTTCAGCGCCCGCTCGACCTCCGCATCAGTGGGCCCCTCGACGACGATCATGAGATCGGCGGGTCCGGCGCCGGCCAGTGCGGCGCCCAGCAACTTCGCCTGGGTGAGGATTTCCTTGTTGGCGGGCGTGCCCATCAACAACGTAACGCGCGTATCGCGTGCGGCTGTTTGGATGTCTTCCGCGATGCGCATGAGCGCGACGGAATCCTTGTAGAGACTGGCCTTGACGCGGGATCGAATCGACACGAGGTTCGTTGGTCTAAAGAGGTGTCACGGAAGCCCCGCATGGCAATACGGGGAGCTATACAAGGGAAGCCACGTTTTGGCCGCTTGCGTACCGCACGGACTGCACATCAAGAACGACGGGGTGTGGCGTCACTTGCCGGTGCATCGAATTCCGGGAAGAGGGAAAGTTGCCGGCCGCCCATCAGCGCCGCCTGTTCGACGAGACTTCTCGCTTCGCGAAGGGTCGTCGTCTGACCGCCATGATTGTCCACACGCCAGCGATACTTCATTTCGAGAT
The DNA here is from genome assembly GCA_009693235.1 of Betaproteobacteria bacterium. Classification (GTDB taxonomy): domain Bacteria; phylum Pseudomonadota; class Gammaproteobacteria; order Burkholderiales; family SG8-39; genus SHXR01. The sequence goes on from SHXR01000048.1 coordinate 10,785, forward strand.
GTTTTCCCGGCTCGACTTCAATCTGACCTAAGCGCTTCTTGCCGAGCCAGTAGCCGTGCGACTTGTAGCCGCGCTCCCAGAACGGTTTCAAGCGCAAACGCCGTTTTTTGGTTGTCGCCATGACGCTACCCGCCCCTCCCTGACCGTCAAGCTCCTGACCTGATGCCGGGCCCGAGGCCGCAGATTATCCATCATTTCGTGTTACCGCCTGAATCGCGCGAAAGGTCACAATTTTTGCGCCGCCGCACTGAGCATCGCGCCGGGTTCAGTGCCGGCAAACCCGGCCGCGAAGAGATCGATGCTCGCGGCGATGGCGACATCGAGCGGCGTGTCTTCCCATAGCTGCGTGAGTCGTTTTTGCGTACGCATCGCGCCCGGCGCATTGGCTGCCAGCTTGGCCACCAGTGCATCGGTGGCGGTATCGAGCGCATCAGGTGCGACAAGCTGTTCGATCAGTCCCCAGCGCAACGCTTGCTCCGCGCTGATGTTGTCACCGGTCAGCACCAACCACCGCGCGCGCCCCGCGCCCAGCAGACGCGGTAGCAGTGCGGCCTCCACGACGGAAGGCAAGCCAATCTTTACCTCCGGCATGCCGAAGACCGCGCAGTCTGCGGCGATCCGCAGATCGCAGGCGGCGGCAAGCTCTAACCCCGCGCCCAGCACGTGACCTTGAATGCGCGCCACGACCGGGACCGGGCAATCACGCACCGCTTGGCATGCCTGGTGTACCAGGGTAATAAAGTTGCGTGCGGATGTTTCATCGAGAGTCGCCATTTCGCGAACATCGGCACCGCCGATAAAGGCCCGATCGCCCGCGCTCGCCAGGATGACCGCACGCAATCGCGCATCGCTCGATAACGCATGGAAACTCGCGATGAGCGCGGCGAGGAGCTCACTCGACAGGGCGTTCGACTTGGCCGGTCGGTTGATGGTGACGCGAGCAATGCCACGTTGACGATGTTCGACCAAGACAAGTTGCAACATCTCTTCGACCTTTCAATTACGAGCATTTCATGGATAGGAGCCGGCCAACCAAGCAATGACGATGTACCGCAGCAGCCGGCCAACGCCCTGAAAAATTGCGACGGCGAGCCAGTTGAGACGGAGCCACCCGGCCGCGAGACACAGCCCATCGCCAATGATCGGCAGCCAGGCAAATGCGAGGAGCGGAGCACCATACCGCCGGATGCGGTTCAGGTGGGGAAGCCCTTGCGGTGCGCGCGCGATGCGTCCGAGGAGATAGGTCGTCATGCCGCCCAGCGTATTGCCGAGGCAAGCGAGCGCGATGCCCACCGCCACCGCTTGCGGATGCAGCTTCAGGAAGCCAAAGAGTACCGCTTCCGAGGGGAACGGGATGATCGTCGCCGCGACAAACGATGCCGCGAACAATCCCGCAAGGCCAGTCTCCTCCGTTATCCAGTCGCCCATGATGCAAGGATAGCCGGTCCCATCAGGGCGGGTGATCGCGCGGCGACTGCGCAATCCCCATCCACCGCTGCGGTCTGGTAGGGGGGGCTCGTGTACCATTCGCGCCCCTATAGCGGTCGCCGGATGATTGGTCATGTCGCGTGATTACCTTGAGCGCATCTTGCGGGCGCGTGTCTACGACGTTGCGGAGGAAACGCCGCTCGAGGTGGCCGCCAACCTGTCGGCGCGGTTGGACAATCGTCTCCTGTTGAAACGCGAGGATACCCAGTCGGTGTTCTCGTTCAAGTTGCGCGGCGCTTACAACAAGATGGTCAATCTAGCGCCGGCGGAACTCAAGCGTGGCGTCATCGCCGCCTCCGCCGGCAATCACGCGCAAGGCGTGGCGCTTGCCGCGCAGCGGTTGGCGTGTAAAGCGGTCATCGTCATGCCGGTCACCCCCCCGCGCATCAAAATTGATGCGGTGGCGGCGCGTGGCGCTGAAGTAATTCTCCACGGCGATTCGTACAGCGACGCCTACGTAAAGGCGCGCGCTATCTAGACGAAGCGCCGCGTCACCTTCGTTCACCCCTATGACGATCCGGATGTCATCGCCGGGCAGGGCACCATCGGCATGGAGGTCCTGCGTCAAGCCACCCGTCCGGTGCATGCGATATTTGTGCCGATCGGCGGCGGCCTCATCGCCGGCATCGCCGCTTATGTGAAGCGAGTGCACCCCGCGGTGAAAATCATTGGCGTGCAGCCGATCGATGCCGATGCGATGGCGCAGTCGATCGCGGCGGGGCGGCGCGTGACGCTCGCGCAGGTGGGCTTGTTCGCCGATGGCGTTGCAGTGAAGCAGGTCGGTACGGAAACGTTTCGGCTGGCGAGGGCGCTGGTCGATGAGATCGTGCGCGTCGATACCGATGAGATTTGCGCCGTGATCAAAGATGCCTTCGAGGACACGCGATCGATCCTCGAGCCGGCCGACGCATTGGCCATTGCGGGCGCCAAGTCGTATGTCGGCGCGCGTGGCATCCGGGGTAAGGATCTCGTTGCGATCGCCTCGGGTGTCAACACCAACTTTGATCGTCTTCGCTTTGTTGCTGAGCGCGCGGAAGTGGGCGAACACCGCGAGGCGATTCTTGCCGTGACGATCCCTGAGCGCCCGGGCAGTTTCAAAGCGTTCTGCTCATTGCTTGGCACGCACAATGTGACGGAGTTCAACTACCGGATCGCCGACCCCGATGAAGCGCATGTGTTTGTCGGCGTGCAAGTGCGGGATCGCGATGAAACCAAACGGCTGGTACGGCGCCTTGATCGTGCCGGACTCCAATCGCTTGACCTCTCCGATAACGAGATGGCAAAGCTGCATGTGCGGCATCTGGTGGGTGGGCGCGCACCATGGGCTCAACACGAGCGTCTCTATCGCTTCGATTTTCCGGAGCGGCCGGGTGCCTTGATGCGGTTTCTGGAGGCGATGCAATCCGACTGGAATATCAGCCTGTTCCACTACCGCAATCACGGTTCCGATATAGGTCGCGTCCTGGTCGGTATCCAGGTGCGGCCGAATGAGATGGTCGCTTTTCGCCGGTTTCTTGCGCGGCTTGGCTATCCGTACGAGGACGAGAGCAAGAACGCTGCGTATCGCTTGTTTCTCGGGTAGGCGATTCCCCTCATACCGACGTCTCCACCAGCACGCCGTTAATGCGCCGATAAAGCGCGCGCTCGGTGACGACAAAGTCCATTGGAATGTCGTAGGGCTGCGGGCGGATCGTTGCAAGCCTTGCCATTTCGTAGGCGATGCCAATCGTTCTTGGGTGTGCAGGCAAGGCGGCCAACGTTCGATCAAAAAATCCCGCGCCGTAGCCCAGCCGAAATCCGGCCGCATCAAAGCCGTTCATGGGGGCAAGAATTGTGTCCGGCAGAACGCTTTTCCCGTCCTTCGAATAGGGGATATCCAGCGCACCGCGCACCAGTTCGATGCCCGGATGCCATGCGCGGAATTCAAGCGGTGTGCGAGGTGCGACGACGACCGGCAGCGCAGTCACCGCACCTTGTTCACGCAATCGCTTGGCGAGCGGCCGTGCGTCATACTCGTTCTTGATTGGCCAACAGAATGCGATGACCCCCGCGCCGAGGTCGGCAAAATATTGTTGAAGGTGCAGATCGATTTTGTCCCGCCACTGTCTGAGCGTGACGGCGTCAACTTGTAACCGCGCAGCAACCAGTGCGTCGCGTTGCGCGTTGCGCCACGCTCTCAATGTGCCGTCTTGTGAATCGGGTTCTCGCATGCCTCAAAGCACCAATAGTGGGGATATCGCGTCCGCGCCGGATCAACGATGATGGTCGCTTCTCCATGTTATGCTGACTTCGCCAAACAACGCATGCATACCAACAGATTGACTCATCTTCGCCGCGTCGCCGTCGCAATGACGATGTTTGTCCTCGGTTCCGCGCCAGCAATCGCGACGGACGAGTTGGTTCTTGCTGCCGCCGACGCGTTCCAAAAGAAAGATGCCGGCCGCCTCGCGCGCCATGTGGAGCCGACCAAGACGCACCGCTTAGGACCGTATGTTGAATACTGGGCGCTTCGCGTCAATCTCGATGATCAACCCATCGCGGCCGTCCGTAGCTTTCTTGGTCGCAATGAAGGGACTTACCTCGCCGATCGCATGCGCGGCGAGTGGCTGCGGTCACTTGGCAAGCGTGGCCAATGGGAAATTTTTCAAGCGGAACATGCGGGCTATGGAGGCAAGGATCCGGACATTATTTGCTACGGGATCTTGTCGCGGTTACGCCTTGCTGAAGAGGTCAGTCTGGATGCCTTCCGTCCAATTTGGCGGGAGCCCAAGGAACTCACGGAAGGCTGCGTTGCGCTGGCCGATCAATTGGCGCGCGACGGACACTTAGCCGTCGATCTGATCTGGGAACGCGCAAGAGCGCTCTCGGAAAATGGTTTTACCTTCGCGCTCAAGCGCACGTTGGCCCAACTGCCGCCAAAGGAGGCGGTGGCTGCCGGTTTGGTTGACCAGATCCTCGGCAATCCGCAACGTGCATTTCAGCCGAATGGCGTCAATCTCGCCATCCGTGCCGGACGCGAGCTCTATGCAATGGCGCTTGGTCGTGTCGCGCGGCGTGATCCGCAGCAGGCCGCGAAACTTTTCTTACCCGCCGTGCAGGCCAAATTTTCGGAGTCCGAGCGCGCCTATGCATTTGCCCAATTTGCGCTACATGGTGCGCGGAACCATCTGCCCGAGTCGGTAAGCTGGTATGCGCAAACCGGGAAGGCGATCCTCTCTGAGGAGCAACTCGCCTGGAAAGTGCGGTCCGCATTGCGCGCACAAAATTGGCCGGAGGTCGATCGCGCGGTGGAAGCCATGGGCGCAACCCAGAGAGAGGATCCAACCTGGACCTATTGGCGGGCGAGGGCACTTCGCCAGATGGATCAGGTCGAAGTCGCCAATACCCTATTCACCAAGATTGCCGGCCAACACCATTTTTATGGCAACTTGGCCGCCGAAGAAATCGGCGCGACCATCGTGATCTCGCCGCCCGCCGCGCCGATTTCGCCGGAAGAAATTGCCGCGATTGGCGAGCATCCCGGGCTGCAACGGGCGCTTGCCCTCATCAAGCTGCAGTTGCGCACCGATGCCGTTCGCGAGTGGATCTTTTCGACCCGGGGATTATCGGATCGCGAACTCCTGGCTGCCGCTGAACTCGCTCGCAGCAATCAGATCTGGGACCGCGCTATCAACACCGCCGATCGCACGCTCGATCATCATGATTTCAGGTTGCGCTATCTCGCGCCGTACCGGGATGTCTTTGCCGCCAATGCCGGCCGCTATGGACTTGAAGAGAGTTGGGTCCTTGGCATCGCGCGGCAGGAAAGCCGCTTTATCGTGAACGCAAAGTCGCCGGTCGGCGCATCGGGGCTCATGCAGCTGATGCCGGGCACTGCGCAACTGGTCGCCAAGCGCATCGGCATGACATCATTTTCGCCAAGTCGCGTCACCGAGCCGGAAATCAATATTCAATTGGGGACGCGCTACATGCGGCAGGTATTGGATGATTTGGACGGGCATCCGCTGCTCGCTTCGGCTGCCTATAACGCCGGGCCGCGCCGGGCCCGGCAATGGCGTGCAGCAACGCCGATCGAAGGGGCGATCTACGCCGAGTCCATCCCGTTTGATGAAACGCGTGATTACGTCAAGCGGGTCTTTTCAAACACCATGTATTACGCGCGCCTGCATGGCGGCGAAGGGGCGTCCCTCAAGGCCCGACTTGGGGTCATCGCACCGCGGCCTGCCGGCTCCTCGATGTAGCAGGCAGCGGTCATCGCATCGATCCATTGCGGCAAGACGATCGCGCCGCGTTAGAATCCGGGCCATCAGTCGGTAGTGCTCAAGCGGGAAAGGATGCCACCGTTTCGCGCGTACCGGCCCACAGTCATCGGTTCCCCTCATCGCTAAAGCGCCTCACCCATGGCCCGAATCTGTCTAATTGGTGGTAGTGGCTTTCTTGGCCGCAACATTGCCGAGCTACTCGTCCGTGACCAGCGCGTCGTCGTCGTGCCGACGCGGCGGCGCGAGCGCGCCAAACGCAATCTGATCTTGCTGCCGACCATCGATTTGATCGAGGCGAATATCCATGATGACGCCGCCTTGGATCGGGCGCTGCAGGGCTGCGAGGTCGTCATCAATCTCGTTGGCGTGTTGCACAGTCCCTCTGCGCAACCGTATGGTCCGGCATTCGCGCGTGCCCATGTCGAATTGCCGGATCGCATCGTTCGAGCCTGTGAGCGAAGGGGCGTGCGAAGGTTGATCCATCTGAGCGCCCTGGGTGCCGCGCCCGATGCACCGAGCGAGTATCTTCGCTCCAAAGCCGCCGGTGAAACAGCGGTCCTGGCTGCGGCGGGGAAGCTTAACGTCACGATTTTTCGGCCGTCGGTCGTGTTCGGGATGGACGATCAGTTCCTCAATCTGTTCGCGACCATGCAGCGTTTGTTGCCCGTGGCCGTGTTGGCCTCTGGTAGCGCGAAATTTCAGCCGGTTTTCGTCGAGGATGTCGCCCGCGCCGTCGTGGCCGGCATCGATAACAAGGAAAGCTTCGGCAAGCGCTATGACTTGGCGGGGTCGAAGGTCTATACGTTGCGGGAGCTGGTCCTATACGCCGGCGCGATGGCGAAATGTCCGCGACCGATCATCGAAGTGGGCCAAGGGCTTGGGATGTTGCAAGCGTTGGTCATGGAGTTGGGCATCGTCAAGTTCGTACTCGGCCGTCAATTGATGAGCCGCGACAATCTGCGTTCGATGCGGATCGACAATGTGTCGGGCGCACCATTCCCGTTCGGTATTGCACCGACGCCGCTTGAGTCGGTCGCGCCGACTTATCTTACTGGTGTATTCGCGCGATCCCGCTACAGTACCTATCGATATCGGGCTGGGCGATCCCCCGGATTCATGCAACGCTAAGACATCATGGCGCGTCTCAGTCTGGTCATCGGCAACAAGAACTACTCATCCTGGTCCATGCGGGCATGGATCCTGATGACGCACTTTCGCATCGCCTTCGATGAGATTCAAACTTGGCTTTATCAGCCGGACACCGAGGCAAGCATCAAACGCTATAGTCCGACCGGTCTGGTGCCATGCCTCATCGACGGTCCGTTGCACATCTGGGATACCTTGGCGATCGCCGAATATCTGGCCGAGAAATTTCCCAATGAGAATCTGTGGCCGGCGGCCCGTGATGCCAGGGCGATTGCAAGGTCGGTTACCGCGGAAATGCATTCAGGGTTTGGCGCCTTACGCCGGTCGATGCCGATGAACATTCGCAACCGCTATCCGTGCAAGGGCCGCGGCGACGAGGTCGATCGGGATATCGCGCGACTCGAAGCGATGTGGAATGACTGCCGGCGCCGTTTGGGCGGGGGCGGCGACTTTCTGTTTGGTCAATTTTCCATTGCCGATGCGTTTTACGCACCGATTGTCTTTCGCTTCAACACCTACGGCGTTCGACCACGCGACCTGGCCGGCACCTACATGCAGGCCATGCTGGCGAGCCCTGCGCTACAAAAGCTGGCGCGGGAGGCCGCCAGTGAAGGCCATGCGTTGTCGGTGTACGACGATCGCTATCCCGCCTGATCCACGCCGGCATGCGGCGCCATGAGCGACCATTTCATGCTTTCGACCTACAAGGTGTACGAGGTGGGTGGTGCCGTCCGCGATCGGCTGCTTGGCCGGCCGGTGCAGGATCGCGATTTCGTGGTCGTCGGTGCGACGCCCGAGGAGATGGAACGTGCCGGCTTCAAACCGGTGGGCAGTGACTTCCCGGTCTTTCTGCATCCGAAGACTCATGACGAATATACGCTCGCCCGCACCGAACGCAAATCCGGACGCGGTTACAAGGGCTTCACGGTCCACAGCAGCCCGGATGTGACCTTGGAAGAAGACCTGGCACGCCGCGATCTGACGATCAACGCCATTGCCGCCGATTCAGAGGGAAAGATCGTCGATCCCCACGGCGGGGTGAGCGATCTGCAAAACGGCATCTTGCGTCATGTGAGCGAGGCGTTCGTCGAGGACCCGGTCCGCCTATTGAGAACGGCCCGGTTCGTCGCCCGCTATGGATTTCGTATCGCTCCAGAGACCGAGGCACTGCTGCGCACCATGGTGGTGAATGGCGAGGTGGATGCGCTGGTCGCCGAACGCGTTTGGCAAGAGCTGTCCAAGGGGCTGATGGAAGCCGAACCCGTTCGCATGTTGGACGCACTCGACCGGGTTGGCGCGCTCGTACGCATCCTGCCCGAGTGGCAGCATGTCGAGCAGCCGCGGGTCAAGCAGGCCCTGGCCGCTGCGGCCAAGAAAGATCTTCCGCTCGCCGCGCGCTTCGCGATGTTGTTTGTCGGCGCCTCCGAAGAAGCGGTAGCGGCGGCCGGCGTGCGCCTGCGGGCCCCGGCCGAATGTGCTGAGCTGGCCCTCATCCTGCAGCGGCATTCTCATTCGATAATGGCGGCGGCCAGTGCCGATGCCGAAGCATTAGTCGCATTGCTGCAACAACTTGATCCCTATCGACGTCCGGAGCGCTTTGCATTGATGCTGGATACCTTATTGGAAATCGATCCGGCCGCAAAGTTGGCGGTGACTCGCCTGCGTTCGGCGTTCAGCGCCGCCCTGAGCGTGGCAACCGGCCCTATCGCCAAGAGCAACCCGGGCAACGAGGGGAATGCAGTACGTACCGCGCGTCTTGCGGCCGTCAAGACGGCGCTTGGACTATGACGACCGCATCGATCGGCGCTGAGGTTCGATTGCTGTGGCACGGCCTGCGCTGCAATTTGGTGGCGGGCATTCGGTTGGCGCTCATGATGCGTGTGATGCCATCGCAATTTCGGGTATCGGCCGCGCATCTGCTCGTCCTTCTGGTATTCAATCTTCTCGTATGGTTGTGCGCGGATGTGTACACGGTCGGCATGGCCGGGGAATTGCATCCGGAGTCGCTGACGATGTTGTTGGCGCAGATCGCCACGATTCTTCTCGTCAGTACCTTGATCGCAGGGCTGGCCGGACGTGCCGAGCCGGCGCTCTTGTTACCGATCATGTGGAGCGCCTCCGATCTGCTCTTCGAAGCGATTCTGCTCGTAGAGGGCTGGCTGGGATTAACCGCAAACCAAATGGTTTCACCGATCGTCGCGGCCGGGCTCGCCCTCATCATGGTGCTGTGGCCGCTCTTGGTCGTGCTGCGCGCGGTGCTGATGACGATCCCGATGCGCCGCTGGCAAACAGTGCCGGCGCTATTGCTTGCGATCGGACTCTTTTGGACGCTCACGACCCTCCTGCCTCGCGCCGATCTGTGGCGGGTGCCTGGGGGCATGCCGGGCATCGCATCGGGCATCGAGCAAGAGGCGCTCTTTCATCGGCAACCGTATCTGCTGGAACAAGCGCTGGAGCGATTGTCAGGCAGTCGGCCGAATTCACCGGAGTTGTTTTTTCTCGGCGTGTCGCCCTACGCCTCGCAGGATGTGTTTCTGCGTGAGATGCGTTCGGTTGCCCGGATTCTCGAACGGCGTTTTTCGATCGCGGACCGGTCGGTCGTGTTGATCAACAATCGCACGACGCTTGGCACATTCCCCATTGCCACAGCGACGAATCTGCGCGTTGCCCTCGCTCGCTTTGGTGAACGGATGGAAGTGGACAAAGATGTCTTGCTGCTTTTTCTCACCACGCATGGCGAGCCCTCGCATGAATTGGTGTTTGATTTGCCGTCTTTGGTGCTTGATCCGGTGCGCCCGACCGATCTTGCCGAGATGCTGGACGAGAGCGGCATTCGCTGGCGCGTGGTGGTGATTTCCGCTTGTTATTCCGGTGGCTTCGTGGAGGCGCTGAAGAATCCCTACACCATTGTCATTACCGCGTCGGACGCGAACTCGACATCGTTTGGCTGCGCGCATGAAAACGAATGGACCTATTTCGGCGAGGCGTATTTCAACGAAGGCATCGCGCAGAACCCCTCATTTGTCGAGGCGTTTGAAATCGCCCGCACGTCGGTCGCGCTACGGGAGAAAGCAAATCGGCTGGAGCCTTCGAATCCCCAGATGTTTGTCGGTGAGGCGATTCGGGAACGGCTGGACGAACTCACCCGCCGCTGGGCCGACGTCAAATAAGTCGTGCGAGGAGCGCGAGCAGCGCTGAGAGCAGGATCGTCGTGGTGAACGGCAGATAAACGACTCGGCCGCGCACACGCAGCATGATGTCGCCCGGCAGCTTGCCAAGGCCAAAGCGCGCAAGGAGCGGCATCAAACCGGTCAACAGGATTAATGCGACCACCGTCGTGAGAAGCCATTTGAACATGGTCGCATTATGAAGGGTTGGTGGACCCTCCGGCAGGGCCATCGCATGAAAACTTGTTTACGAACAAGGGTCTGCGAAGGCCGTTGTAAGCAATTCGAATCAGGCGTTTACTCTGGCTTTTCGAGGAGGCCAGAGGGTGGAGGATATCGAGCCGCTGAGTGTGGAGGATGCCTTCGGGGATCTGAAGGACCCGCGTAGCCGTAGCCCCGAGCATCAGTTGAGTGAGTTATTGGTGGTGGCGATCGTGGCGATCTTGTCTGGGGCCGATAGCTGGGTGGGGATCGCCACCTGGGGGTAAGCCAAGATTGACTGGCTGCGACAGTATCTGAGGTTGGCCAACGGCGTTCCCTCGCATGACACATTCGGGCGGGTGTTCGCGATGCTCGATGCCGAGCGCTTTGAAGCCTGTTTTGTGCGCTGGGTGGGCGGGTTGTGTCGGGGGCTGGAAGGCAAAGTGGCGGCCATCGATGGCAAGACGGTGCGCCGCTCGCATCGGTTGGGCCAGGGGGCGATCCATCTGGTGTCGGCCTACTGCGGGGCGTTACGAGTGAGTCTTGGGCAGGTGAAGACCGAGGCCAAGAGCAACGAGATCACAGCGATCCCGGAGCTGTTGGAGGCTTTGTTACTCAAGGGGGCGGTGGTGACGATCGATGCGATGGGCTGTCAACACAAGATCGCCCAGAAGATCGTGCAGGGCGGGGCCAATTACGTGCTGGCGGTCAAAGATAACCAGCCGGACTTATGCGAGGCGCCGCGTGAGTTATTCACCGCCCATGATGGCCGGGGTCTGAAGACGGTGCGCTGCGGCGAGCACACCGAGATTGGCAAGGAGCACGGTCGGATCGAGACGCGCCGCTGCGTGGTGAGCGAGGATATCCAGTGGCTGGGGCAGCGCGATCGATGGAGCGGGCTGCGTTCGGTGGCGATGATCGAATCGACCCGCCAGATCGGGGAACACCGCAGCACTGAGCGGCGTTACTACAGCAGTAGCTTGGCGCCGGATGCCAAGCGCGTGGGACAGGCCATTCGGGGGCACTGGGTGATCGAGAACGGTATGCACTGGGTGCTCGATGTGTCCTTTGGTGAGGATCAGTGCCGGGCGCGAGTGAAGAATGCGGCGCAGAACTTTGCGATCCTTCGGCGCATCGTGATCAATCTGCTGCGTGCCGACCCGAGCACCAAGGTGGGCGCCAAGACCAAACGACTCAAGGCCAGCGCTGACGATCGCTACCGTGCTCACATCCTCGGACTTATGGCTCTGCGATGATGTTCCTTCATGCGATTGCCCTGGACCCTCCGGGCGTTTGTCGTACATTTCTTGGCAAACGATTTAGTCTCGCCAAGGAGAATTCATGATCGATCTGTACACATGGGGAACGCCGAACGGCCGCAAGGTGTCGGTCATGCTCGAAGAATGTGGCTTGCCGTACACGACCCACAAGGTCGACATCGGCAAAGCGAATGACCAATTCAAGCCTGAGTTTCTGGCGATCAGTCCAAACGGCAAGATTCCGGCGATCGTCGATCCCGAGGGCCCGGGCGGCAAACGCTATTCGATGTTCGAGTCGGGTGCGATCCTCGTCTATCTTTCCGGCAAGACCGGCAAATTCATGCCGGAGGATCTCGCCGGCAAGTACGACACGCTGCAGTGGCTCATGTTTCAGATGGCATCGGTCGGGCCGATGTTCGGGCAGGTTCATCACTTTCTACGTGCGGCACCGGAACCCGTGCCGTATGGCATCGAGCGTTACTCAAAGGAGAAGGACCGCTTGTACGGCGTCATGAACAAGCGGCTTGGCGACTCACGCTATCTTGCCGGAAGCACCTACTCGATCGCCGACATCGCGACCTATCCATGGGTGTCGCGCTTCGACTATCACAAGACCAATCTCGACGATCATCCGAACGTCAGGCGCTGGTACGGCGAATTAAGTGCTCGCCCGGCAGTACAGCGGGGGATGGCGGTGCCCTGAGCGTGCGGTTGCGCGGCGCGGGATGAGAGTGCAGTTCGATGGCCAATGCTAGAGCGCCGCGCTGCGATCGCCGCTCGCAAAACCGATCAGTGGTTGATCCAATCCTTTGGTGAACGCGATCGCCTTGAACAGTTCACCCATTTCGGCGGGCGATAGCAATCGCTGGACGGCATTGGACATTGGCAGATAGCGGGCTGGTTCGTCTGGCGATGTGCGGGCAAGCAGGTCGATAATGCCGCATCGGATCAGAAAATTGGCTTGTGATGTGTAGCCCGCCAGCTCAAGGCCGGCCGCGCGCCCACTGGTGGCGATCGCGGAAAAATCTACATGCGCGGTGACATCGATCAAGCCGGGCAGAAAAAGCGGATCGTCGAACGCATGGTGGCGATAGTGGCATCGTAGCGTTCCCATCATGCGTTCCGGATGATAAAACTCGCGCGCCGGGAAGCCGTAATCGATGAACAACGCCGCGCCGCGGGTGAGCATCGCACCAATCGAAGCAATAAAACCACGTGCTTCCAACCCGATCTCGGTGGTGTAGGGCCCGCTGAGGTCAAGCGCACGGCCGATAGCGAGCAGATCGCCGGTGGCCGATTGTCCGACGAAATTGAACTGATCGGTCACCTGGTCGAACGTGACACCGATCTCATCGATGCCGCGTTCGGTGATCTGCAACAAATTGACCGGCATGGCATCAAGCACTTCGTTGCCGATCACCAGTCCGTTGAACATGGGCGGCAGCTGATTGAGCCAAATCACCCTTTCCATTTGCTGCGGCATGCGCGCGTGGAGGAGATCGCGCTCACGCTCGCGCAGATCGGCTGATATCTCGAGGATGTAGTAGTGCTCAGGGAGACACTGCTCCCGTTCGAGTTCGGCGAGGATGCCGGCGGCCAGGGCGCCGGTTCCGGCACCGATCTCGAGGATGTCCGGACATCCCGACTTGATCAGTTGCATCGCCTGACGCGCAATGGCATCGCCAAACAGCGGCGTCAACTCGGGTGCGGTAACGAAATCGCCTGCTTCACCCAGTTTGCGTGCGCCCGCGCTGTAGTACCCAAGCCCGGGCGCATAGAGCGCAAGCGCCATGTATTCGGCAAAGCTGATCCATCCGCCGGCTGTTGCAATGCGGTCGCGGATGTGCGCGACGACGCGACGGCTGTGTGCGAGGGCGTCGGGCGAGGGATCGGGAAGGGAGCGGCGGACGGACGTCATAAGAGGTGTCGGAAGTGGCAACTGGGATGGTGGATCAATCCAGTAGAATCTACAACCCGCCACGTCCCTCGACTCGTTCGACTCCTCGACTGCCCATGTCCAACGCTCTACTGGCCGGCAAGGCCGCACTGATCACCGGCGGCGCTAAGCGCGTCGGAGCAGCCGTCGCCAGGCGCTTGCATGCGGCCGGGGCGAATCTGGTGGTGCATTACAAGACCTCGCACCGTGAAGCCCATGCGCTGCAAGACGAATTGAATGCCATACGCGAGAAGTCGGTCAGTCTGGTCCAGGCCGATCTCCTCGATATCGCCGGGCTGAGTGAGCTCGTCAAAACCACGGTTTCGGTGTGCGGGCGGCTCGATATTTTGATTAACAACGCGTCGACGTTTCATGCGAGTCCGATTGGCGAAATCACCGAGCAGCATTGGGAAGACCTGGTCGGTTCCAATTTGAAGGCACCGCTTTTTCTCGCGCAGGCGGCCGCGCCCTATCTGCGGCGAAGTGCCGGCAGTATCGTCAACATCACCGATATTCACGCCGACCGCCCGCTCAAGAGTTACGTCGTCTACAGCGTCGCGAAGGCTGGGCTGGTTGGGCTTACCAAATCGCTGGCGCGCGAGCTAGGCCCAGAAGTGCGGGTCAATGGCGTGGCGCCCGGCCCGATCCTGTGGCCGGACGACGGATCGTTCGATGCGGTGACGCGCCAACGGGTCATCTCGCATACCTTACTGAAGCGCGTTGGCGATCCGGACGATATCGCCCGGACCGTCTATTTCCTCGTCGCCGACGCCCCGTATGTGACCGGCCAAATCATTGCCGTCGACGGTGGCCGGAGCGTCAACCTGTGACGGCCAAGTGGATGATGCTGACCCGCTTGATCGGTGTTGCAGCGCCATGCGCGTTCGCCGCGGCGCTGTATGCCCAATCTCCGCCGACAACCGGAAGCGTCGTTGAAAAACTGGGCGAACGGCCGATGATCGGCTTTGTCGAGGATGTCCCCACGACCGCAGAAGTGGCCGGCGCGGGTCAATCCGTCGCGCTCGAGCCGCATGTGCGGGTCGCATTCGTGAGGACTTGGGAAGGTTGGAAAACAGCATGTACGTATGGCGAGGGCGAAACCGAACGCCCGGAATGTCTCGATCTCGATTTGATTCGTCCGGTCGTTTGGACGGTCATGTACCAAGGCAAGCGTCTTGGCGAGGTCGAAACAGACAGTTGGTATGACCCGCGTTACTACCGGACGCTTGGCGTCTTAAAGCGTATGCCCAAGACTGCGCCCCGCATCGGCAAGCCGGACCAGATGTTTGCGTCGTGGCTGGCACCGGCCGCCCATCGCCCATTGGTGGCGCTTCGCAACATCAAGGTGGCCGGCCAAATCGACCATGCCGGATGGGTCAGTACCAAGCCGGCGCCCACCGATATGGCGACTATTCATGCGATGTTTTTGCTTGCGTTCAAGGCGATGCCCAACTGCGGTGCGGCACCTGGGGTGAGTCAATCCATTGAAGCAAAGCATCTGTTCGTCGCGCACTCGACGCGCAACAAAGCGGGCGATCGTCTCCTCGGCGTGCGCCTTGACCCAAAATTCGCGAAGGGCTGTGAAGGGCCGCTGGGATTGGAATGGTCCGATCTTTGGTTTCATGCTGCGGCGGACAAGGCGCCCGCCATGTTGCCGGTCGAAATAGAAAATGACCTGGCCCCGTTTCGGATGTCGCTGATTGAGATGAGCGACTTCGACGGCGATGGCAAGCCCGAGGCGCTGTTTTGGTTTTCGTCGCACAGCGTCGAGGGCTATTTGCTCGTCCATGATCAATTTGAGCAGCAGGTCCGCTTTATGTGGAAATATCAATGAACGCCCCCGATCACCTTAAAGCGGAAAAGGCCGCGCGCGAGGCCAATAAGCTCGACCGCAGGCTATGCCGGGCGGTGGGGCAGGCGATTGCCGACTTCGACATGATTCGCGCGGGCGATCGCGTGATGGTGTGCCTGTCAGGCGGCAAAGACAGCTACGGCATGCTCGACATCCTGCAAAAGCTGCGCGTGCGGGCGCCGATCGACTTCGACATCATCGCGGTCAACCTCGATCAGGGTCATCCGGGATTTCCCGAGCGTATCCTGCCAGATTACCTCACGAAGCAGGGCGTGCCCTTTCGCATCGAAAAGCAGGACACCTATTCCATCGTGAAACGGGTGGTCCCGGAAGGCAAGACCATGTGCTCGCTATGTTCGCGCTTGCGACGCGGCGTGCTGTACCGGGTGGCGGGCGAACTAGGCGCGACGCGCATCGCACTTGGCCATCATCGCGACGACATCATGGAGACGTTCTTCCTCAATCTTTTTTTTGGTGGCAAGCTGAAAGCGATGCCGCCCAAGTTGGTTTCCGATGACGGTCGTCATGTGGTGATTAGGCCGCTCGCCTATGTGAAGGAAGCCGATCTCGAGCAATACGCCACCCTGCGCGCGTTCCCGATCATCCCGTGTGATCTCTGCGGCACGCAGGATATGCTGCAACGTAAGCAAGTGAAGGCGATGCTGCGCGATTGGGAGAAGCGCTTTCCCGGTCGCGTGGAATCGATCTTTCGGAGCATGCAGAACGTGCGCGGTTCGCATCTGCTCGATCGCTCGTTGTTCGATTTCGTCCATCTTGCACCGACCGGCGTGCCGGACCCCGAGGGCGACCATGCGTTTGATAGCGAGCCATGCGAAGCGCCGTCTGAGCGCGCCTTCCCAATTCCAGTGACGGTTCGATAGCCGGTTCGGCGGGCGTCGGGCGTTCCGGACGGCGTCTGCAAGCCACGCGTGGCGGCCGGTAATCGCCCGCCCGAGCACGAAATTCACGGATTGGAACAAATTGGTTTGCCAGATCTATATTGTCAAAGTAATTTTGACATGTTAGGCTTGCTGCACCCTTGAAGGATGCCATGCCCAACGTCCCTGATCGTCTTATCTCGTTGTTCGGCTCCCAGGCCGAGGTCGCTCGCCGCCTGCGGATCGACCGGGCAGTGATCAGCCATTGGGTGAAATGCGGTTATGTCCCCGCACGGTGGTCGATGGAAGTCCAGTCGGTATCCGGCGGACAGATCGGCGCTGATGAGGTATTGCGGGAAGCCACGCTCGCCAAGCCCATCCGGCTGAAATCGCGTGCCGACGATGATTCAGTTTCTGCTAACCAGGAAGGACTCGCTATGAACCAGTTTGCCCCCGCCAAGCGCATCACCTCTTTCCATCCGCCGCAGCGCACG
Source organism: Betaproteobacteria bacterium (assembly GCA_009693235.1). Taxonomy (GTDB): domain Bacteria; phylum Pseudomonadota; class Gammaproteobacteria; order Burkholderiales; family SG8-39; genus SHXR01. Next base: position 27,468 of record SHXR01000048.1, read on the forward strand.
CTGATGGGGCCTGGACCCACTGAGATTCATCCGCGTGTGCTCACCACCATGAGTCAACCGGCGATAGGCTATCTCGATCCGGTCTTCGTTGAGATGATGGAAGAACTGAAGTCGCTGCTTCGTTATACCTATCAGACCAAGAATCCACTCACCTTCCCGGTGTCGGGTCCAGGTTCAGTTGGGATGGAATATTGCTTCGTCAATCTCGTCGTGCCAGGCGACAAGGTGATCGTGGCCCGCAATGGCGTATTCGGCGGTCGCATGATTGAGAACGTTGAGCGCGCCGGCGGCAAGGCGGTTGTCGTCGAGAGCGAATGGGGCGAGCCGGTCGATCCGAACAAGGTCGAAGAAGTCTTCAAGGCCAATCGTGATGCGCGTCTGTTTTCATTCGTTCATGCGGAAACCTCGACCGGCGTGCAATCGGATGCGAAGACGCTGGTTGCATTGGCACACCAGTACGAGTCGCTCGCGATTGTCGATGCCGTCACCTCACTGGGTGGCTCGCCGCTCAAGGTCGACGAGTGGAATATCGACGCGGTCTACTCGGCTAGCCAGAAATGTCTCTCCTGCACGCCGGGTCTGTCGCCGGTATCGTTTTCCGAGCGGGTGGTCGATTATGTGAAAGCACGCAAGGACAAGATCAAGAGCTGGTTCATGGACATGAACCTGTTGCTTGGTTACTGGGGCGCGACGACCCGCACTTACCATCACACGGCGCCGACCAATTCGCTGTTCGGCTTGCATGAGGCGCTGCTGCTCGTTCGCGAAGAAGGGCTCGAGAATTCGTGGGCTAGGCATGCCCGTCACCACTTGGCGCTGAAGGCGGGTCTGGAGGCAATGGGTCTGCAGTTTCTGGTGAAAGAAGCCTTCCGGCTCCCGCAGATGAATGCGGTCCGCATTCCTGAGTCGATCCAATCGAAAGACGCCGATATCCGCAAACGGCTGCTCAACGATTTCAATCTGGAGATCGGCGCCGGTCTGGGCCCGTTAGCAGGAAAGATCTGGCGGATCGGCACGATGGGCTACAGCTCCCGGCCGGAGAACGTCATGCTGTGTCTCTCGGCGCTCGGCTCGGTGCTGGACGACATCGGCTACAAGATTCACGTCGGCGATGCGGAGGCGGCTGCGCACCAGGCCTATGCCTCACTCCATGCGAAAGCGGCGCAAGCCAAGCAGCAAAAGAAAGCTGCGTAACGCTATTCGCCGGACCAAGGGCCACGCCTGCTTTCGGCGTGGCCTTCCGTGCTACATCTTCAGCACTACCCGCCCGACGATCTTGCCATCCTTCAGCTCTTGAAGAGAGCGCTCGACTTGATCGAGGCTGCGCGTCTCGATCGGGATCGATTTCAATTTGCCGGCACGGGCGAGCGCGACGACTTCCTTGAGTTCGGCAACGGTGCCCACGTACGAGCCTTGAATGGCAATACAGCGCTGCGCCATCGGCACCAGGCTCACCGGTATCTCGCCGCCGAATAAGCCGCATACGACGTACTTGCCGCCTTTGCGCAGCGATGCCACACCGAGCGTTGCCGTTTCGGTGGCGCCAACGAGATCAATCACGGCTTGGGTGCCGCCGCCCGACATCTTCTGGAGCTTGGCGAGCGCTTCTTTGTCGCGCGAATCGATCACGGCGATCGCACCTGCTGCTTTGGCGGCATCGGTTTCGCGGCATCAATATCGACCGCCACTACGTTGCGATGCCCAAGCGCTTTCAGGATCGCAATGCATTGCAGGCCAAGGCCACCCGCGTCGATCACCACAACCCAATCGTCCGCGTCAAACGGGCCGGCTCGCTTGATCGCACCTTAGGTGGTGAGTCCGGAGCAGGCGAGCGTCGCGGCAAATGCGGGCTCCACACCGGCCACATCGACCAGATAGCGTGGATGCGGAACGATCAGGTAATCGGCGTAGCCACCGGGGCGTCCAACGCCCATGAAGCGTGGCGCCATGCAAAGATTGTCGTTGCCGGTATTGCACTTCGCGCAGTTGCCGCAGCCGGTCCAGGGACAGACGAGACGATCCTGTCCGATCGGCACCACGCCCGCATCAGACCCCGCGGCCATAACCGTTCCCAAAGGCTCATGGCCCATGGTAATTGGCGGCTTCATGCCGCGATCGGTCATGTAAAAGCGCTTGCCGCCACCCAACTCGAAGTAACCGTCCCGGATGTGCACATCGCTATGGCAGACGCCGGAGTACTTGAGCTTGATGAGCACTTCGGTGCCGGTGGGCTGTGGCGTTTCTCGCATTGCGCGTTGCAACGGCTTACCCCAATCAACCACTTCGTAGCTTTCCATTGCGGTGTCTCCAGTCGATGCGTGCCCAATTCTAATCGCGATGACATCAAGCGAGGCATTTGCACTCCGCGTGTCGCCCGATGCGGCCGATGAGGCTGCATGGTCGCAGAGGAGAACGGCATGAACCCACGTGGCGAACGCATCGCATGTATGGTTGAAACGGTCGATGGGGCTCGCGGTGTGTATTCGGTGTTCGCCGGATCAGAACCGCAATCGATTGATCGCGTCGATCCGGTGGAATGGGGCCCCACGAAACCAATCGGGCCCGTCAAGCAAGCCATGTTCAGCGTCATCGCCGAAATGGGCATGACCGAACAAATCATCCGCATCACTGGGTCGGAATGGACGGCCCGGTGCGCCATCGTACGACGTCCTGCCTTCCTTCAGGCCATCGATGGAATTGGTTGCAGATCTGGTTGAACGCGTCAGTGCACGCAGCGATCGGGCCGCCGTGTTGGCCGCGAGTGCCGGTGACTATGCTGGGATCTGGAAGGTTGTGTGTGTGGTAACGATCGCGCTGCTGGCGGCGATATTTGGCGTGATCAATGCGCGGACCATTCTGCAACGGGTCGGCCTGATGAGCGGGCTCGTTCCGTTTGCAGGTGTCGATCAACACACTGCGTTGGCCAATCGCCGCCGCTTTGATGAAGAGTGTCCGTTGGCGTTGGAGCGCGCCCGTCGAACGGAGCGTGAGGTTTCGGTGGCGATGATCAATTTGGACAATTTCGACGCGATCAGCGATAGCAATGGCCATTGGGCGGGGGATCGGCTGCTGGCGGCGACTGCCGCGTCAATTTCCTCGCGCTTGCGGGAAGGCGACCTGATCGCCCAATATGGCCCGGAGAAATTCGCCATCATCCTGCATGGATGCAGTGCCGATGCCGCGCGCGAAATTATCGATCGCGTTCGGGAGCTCGTTCCCGATGGGCTCACGTTTTCCGCCGGTGTCACGGTGTCCGACGGTCATGAAGATGTCGCCATGACCTTGGCGCGCGCGAACCAAGCCTTGGATGCCGCCAAACACGCGGGTTGCAATCGCGCCGTCATCATGCGCCGTGATGCAACCGTCGAGCTACACCGCGACACCGATATGCCGTTCGTCGTGGTGCGACGGGGTTAGCATCGCGGCCGCGGTGACGCGAACATCATGTCAGCGCACCACCACCATTCGCCGCATGACCACCATGATCACCGTCATCACGAGCACCGCAGCACCCACGATCACCCCGCGCACGGCCCCGGACCCGGGCATCGTGCTTTCGCATGGAGTATCACGCTCAATCTTGTCCTGGTAACCGGCCAATTCGTATTCGGTGTGATGGCCGGTTCCCTTGCGCTGATTGCGGATGCGGGCCACAACCTCGCCGATGTCCTGGGACTTTTCATCACGTGGTTTGCCGCGGCAGCCGCGCGGTGCTTACCGACCCCGCGATTGAGTTACGGATTGCGTGCCACATCGATCTGGGCGGCCCTCATCAATGCCGGACTCATCCTCGTCACTTGCGGTGCCATTGCCTGGGAGGCCGTGCATCGATTCTCCGCGCCGCGCGAGGTTGCCGGTGATATCGTGATCTGGGTAGCGCTCGCCGGCGTAGTGATCAACGGACTATCAGCGCTCCTGTTTCATCGCTCGGCCGCCCACGACTTGAACGCAAAGGGTGCGTATCTGCACTTGATGAGCGATGCGGCCGTTTCGCTCGGTGTCGTCCTGGCCGGGATTGGCATTGTCCTCACGGGATGGTCCTGAATCGATCCGGCGATGAGTCTTCTCGTGGTCACGTTCATCGTGTTCGCGACATGGCGGTTGTTTCGTGAGTCGCTCAATTTGGCATTAGGCGGTGTGCCGCAGGGCGTCGATCCTGGCGAAGTCGGTGCGTTTCTCCGCTCGCATGCCGGCGTTACCGCCCTGCGTGACCTGCATGTGTGGGCAATGAGCACCACCGAGGTTGCCTTGACGGCGCATCTGGTCATGCCGGTCGGGCATTCGGGCGATGAATTTCTCCGCGAGCTTTGTGAAGCCCTGGAAGCGCGCTTTGGCATTCATCATGCGACGATTCAGATCGAGCAGGGCGTGATCGAATGCCGTCTTGCCCCCGATCATGTAGTCTGATCGTACGCGAACAAAGGGGACCGCTATGCCGACCAGTCAATCGGAGCAACTCGCGGCGCAAATTGCCGGATTGATCGAACTCCGCTTCGGTGAATCGTGTCCGGTCGATGCAAAACTTCAGGGATTGGACGGCCTGTTCCGCATCGCCGACCATCGTGTCAAGCGCCACTACACCGACCAGCCGGTCACGCATGAATTGATTCGAATGTTTTGTGCGCTCGCGCTCTCGTCGCCATCAAAGAGCGATCTGCAACAGCGCGACATCGTGGTTCTGCATGATGCCAAGCAGCGCGCCCGCATCGCGAATTTTTTCCCCGGCGATCCGTGGATGGCCAAGGCGCCCGTCTTGCTCGTATTCTGCGGGAATAATCGCCGTCAGCGGCAATTGCATACCTGGCGCGGAATTCCCTTTGCCAATGACCATCTCGATCCGTTCTTCAATGCCGCCGTCGATGCCGCCATTGCGCTGGGCACATTTATCGCGGCCGCGGAAACGGTGGGGCTCGGCTGCTGTCCGATCAGCGTCATTCGCAATCATGCCGAAGCAGTGAGTGACATCATCGGACTGCCCGATCACGTCTTTCCGGTTGCCGGCATGACGGTTGGTTGGCCTGCCCATCATCGCGAGATCAGCCTGCGCCTGCCGCTCAAGACGACTGTTCATATCGATCGCTTCGATGACGCCGCCGTACGCGAACAGGTCGAGGGGTATGACAAACGCCGTCATTCGGTCCAACCAATCCGGCAGCAACGCGACGTCGCGGTACACGGCGAAGCGCAGGAATACGGTTGGTCGGAAGACAAAGCGCGCCAATACGCCAAGCCCGACCGCGCCGATTTCGGCGCCTATGTGCGTAGCCGTGGGTTCAAGCTGTACTGAGCTCGCTTAAACATCCTTGAACTTCGCCGCGCGCTTTTCCTGCATCGCCGCGATGCCTTCCTTGAGGTCGTCGGATTGTTGGCTGGCGATATAGGCGCTATCGATCGCTGCTGCATCCATTTCGCCACGTGCGATCGCATTCAAATGGCGCTTCATGCTGCGAACGACGGCGGGCGCACCGGCGCTAAGCGACTCGACGATGGTAGTCACCCGTGCATCGAAATCGGCTGGGGCGACGAGCGCATCATAGAACCCGCAGGCGTTCATCTCCTCGCAGGGGACGGGGTCACCAAGCAGGAAGAGACGCTTGGCGGCCGAAAGTCCAAGACGCTCGACATAGCGGCGCATGGCACCCGAGTAGTAGTGCAGGCCGATCCGCATCGCGGGCATGACAAAACGTGAGCCGGTTACGCCCACTCTGAAGTCGCAGGCGAGCGCAAGATCGGTCGCCCCGCCATAGACGCTGCCATTCATTGCCGCGACCGTTGAAATCGGGAACGCCTCGATCGTGTCCATCAGCGCATCCCACTTGATCGAGTGATCGCTTGCGTCAAGCGCGATCAGTGCCTGCAAGGTGTAGCCCGAACTGAATGTCTTGGCACCGGTTCCGGTGAAGACAAGGGCGCGAATGCCAGGCGATTGTGCAACGGCTGTAAGGTGGTCCCGCAGCACCGGAAGATCCGCCGGATCAATGCAGTTGTGCTCACGCGGTCGATTGAAGCGGATGGTGGCGCGCACCCCTTCGATCGTTAGGATGGGCGAAGAGGAACCAAAAGCGTCCGACATGAGAAGAGGCGCACATCTTGTGATGAGATCAGGCCGATTATCAGCTATTCGATTCCTGAGCGGCGAGTTCTAAGGTAAAAGAAGAACGTACGCGTTCGCCTGCGGAGCGCGTCGCCCGCATTACCTCGCGTACCTCGATCACATGAAAGGTGCCGATGTCCGATCCTGTCGAGACGCTACTCCCCACGCCGCTGAACGCGCTGCATCGCTCGCTTGGCGCAAGGCTGGTGCCATTTGCCGGTTACGAGATGCCGGTGCAGTTCCCCGCCGGTATCCTTGCTGAGCACCTCCGCACCCGCACCAAGGCCAGCCTGTTCGACGTATCGCACATGGGGCAGATCCGCCTGTCCGGGCCCGATGCGGCGGCGAGCCTTGAATCACTCGTACCGGCCGATATCCATGGGCTGCCGATCGGTCGCCAGCGTTATACCTATTTCACCAATGACACCGGCGGCATCCTTGATAATATGATGGTCGCCAACACCGGCGATGCGCTCATGCTGGTGGTCAACGCATCGCGCAAAGCGGACGATCTCGCCTGGCTGCGATCTCGTATTGGTCACCGGTGTCGCGTCGAACCAATGGATGATCGCGCATTGCTCGCCTTGCAGGGCCCGGCCTCGGCACGCGTCCTTGCAAGCCTCGCTTCCGCAACCGCGGCGATGCGCTTCATGCAGGTCGCGCGCACGACGGTGGTCGGTATCGAGGTGTCGTTGTCTCGATCCGGCTATACCGGCGAAGATGGTTTCTAAATCAGTGTGCGGGCCGCCGCCGCGGAGGCGCTTGCCAAGCGCTTGTTAGCCGATGACGATGTTGCACCGGCAGGATTGGGCGCGCGCGATTTGTTGCGCCTGGAAGCGGGCCTGTGCCTGTATGGCCACGATATCGACGCGACCATCTCACCGGTCGACGCCGCGCTTGAATGGGCGATTCCGAAGGCGCGCCGTAAAGGTGGTGCACGCGCCGGTGGATTCCCTGGCGCGCCAATCATCTTGCAGAACATCGAACAAGGAACCGCGCGTCGCCGAGTGGGTCTGATTCCAGAGGGTCGTGCACCGATACGCGAAGGCGAGGCGTTGTTCGACACGCAGCAGCGCGAAGTGGGCCGTATCACCAGCGGTGGATTCGGCGCCTCGGTGAATGGTCCGATTGCGATGGCCCTGGTCGAGACGAAGTACGCCACGCCCGAATCGACGCTGACAGCCATCGTTCGCGGACGTCCGCGCCAATGCCGCGTTGTCAGGGTATACGGGGAGCGCAAGCGGAATTTCGTCGGGCAGCATTTCTGGGCACGGGGATACTTCGTATCCACAGTGGGGCGCGATGAAACAGTGATCCGTCAGTACATCCGAGCGCACGAGGAAGAAGACAAGAAGTTGGAACAAATGAAGTTAT
>SHXR01000101.1 GCA_009693235.1 Betaproteobacteria bacterium
GGTGGAAAAGCGGAGCGCATTCCACCGCATCGAGATCTGCACAATGGAAGGCACGTCGCTCCATGGCGGCACCCAAGTGGTGGAATGCACTTCGTTTTTCCACCCTACGTTTCAACCTAACATGTCGATCCATCCGGAGAATTGGGTAAGCGCCAGCCCCAATGCGGGAGAGGGCGACTACTGCCCCGTAGCCTGACGCAATGGATTCACTGATTACTCGCCTTACCCGCAGCACGCAGTTTTTGGCGACCTTGCTGCTGGTATGCATCGTCGCCATCAACACCGCCAACGTCATCGGGCGCTATGTATTTTCGTCGCCGATCGGTTGGGCTGAGGAAGTGATGCTGTACTTCCTGATCGGCGCGGTGTTCCTAACCTTCGTGCGGATCACGCGCGATGCGGCCCATGTACGCATGGACATGCTGGTGCGAGCCATGCCACGGAGATTCCAGATCGCCCTCGAAACCGCGGTGGATGCCATCACCCTATCGGTCTGTCTGACCGCCGCGTATGCCGGTGCACCGATCGTGATGAAGCTCATCGAATTCGATCAGCGGAGCGACTCCTCGCATATTCCCATGGCCTTACCGCAGGGTGTGATCCCATTTGGATTTTCCTGCGCAGCACTCGTCCTGGCGGTGGGCATCGCTGCTCGCATTCGGCGCGGTGACGCGTCTGACATCGACAGCCGTCACAAATAGTGGATGCGCTCCTCTACTTTGTTTTGCCGGTCGTGCTGCTGGCGTTTGGCCTGCCGGTCTACATCGTGCTGTTACTCACGGCACTCACCGGCATTGCGCTCAACCCCGAGTTACCTCTGCATTCGTTGCAAACGGTCGTCTTCGGCGCGCTCGACAGCTTCCCACTACTTGCCATCCCGCTCTTCATTCTTGCGGGCGACATCATGGGTCAAGGCGGACTCGCGCGGCGCCTCATCGAATGGGTCATGTCGCTCATCGGTGGTGTGCGCGGCTCGCTCGCGATTACCGCCGTGGTTTCGGCGGAGATGTTTGGCGCGATGTCGGGTTCGGCAGTGGGCTGCATCGCCGCGATCGGCCGCATCTTGTATCCCGCGTTGCGTGACGGCGGCTATGGGCCGAAATTTGCCGGCGGCCTGATCGCTGCTACCGGCGCGATCGACGTGATGATTCCACCGTCGATCCCGATGATCATTTACGGAATCGCCGGCCAGCAGTCGATTCCGGCGCTGTTTCTCGCCGGCGTGGTGCCCGGCTTGCTGCTGGGTGGCTTGGCGATTGTGTATGTGCTGATCTATGCGAAGGTGCAGATGGTCCCGCTCACTTCGCGGGTGCGGTGGACCAACGTTCTTCTTACGACGCGCGATGCCGCCTGGTCGATCGGCGCCCCGGTCGTGATTCTGGGCGGCATTTACGGCGGCATCTTCACGCCGACGGAGGCAGCCGGCGTCGCGGTCATTTACGCCGTGTTTGTTTCCCGCTACATCTACAAGGAAGTCACCTGGGCCGATCTCTGGAAAATTTCTTCCACATCGATCTACATCTGCGGCCAGGTGATGATCATCCTCGCCTCGGCGGGCCTTTACGCATGGCTCGTCACGACCAGCGGCATGCCGCAAAAGCTGGTCGCCGGCATCCAGGCATGGGACCTGCTGCTATGGCAACTGCTGCTTGCTTTCAACGCGTTGTTGTTGGTCATCGGCTCGTTTCTCGAACCGCCCGCCGCGATTCTGGTGCTTACACCATTATTTTTGCCGGTGGTGCAGGCCCTCGGCGTCGATCCGATTCACTTCGGTATCATCATGACGGCCAATCTGGCGATCGGCATGTTCACCCCACCCTTTGGATTGAACCTCTTTGCAACCCATGCGCTATTTAACGTCCCGCTGCCAACCCTTTATCGAGGTGTGTTGCCGTTTCTCGGGCTCTATCTCGTTGCGCTCATGCTCATCACCTATATCCCGTGGCTGTCACTCGCCCCGCTCGCCCTGCTCAAATAGGATACGGTAGAGAGGTCGACCATGCGCACCCCCTATCAAAGCGTCCACCAGATCGCCAGGCGCCATGCCCATGAGCGCGGCGACAAGGTGTACGCCGTCGCCGCCGAATCCGGTTTCGAAGTCACCTTCCATCAGGTCTTCGCGCTCTGTAACCAGATGGCGAGTTTTCTGGCCAAGCGCGGCTTTAAAGCTAATGATCGCGTGTCGGTCCTGGCCGACAACTGTCTGTCGCAGATGCTGTTGTTCCACATGGTACAGGCGTATGGCGCGACCATCAACCTTGTCAACTGCGAAGTCCACACCAAGAACGTCGAGCAGATCCTCTTCGATGTTGAGCCGAAGCTCATTTTGTGGCATCGCGATCTCGCGCCTGAGCTGCAAGCCATCGCCCGCGCCGCGGGCGTCGAGCACTACACGTTTGACGATAACCCGGTGCCAAGCAGCACCAATGAATTCTTCGCGCTACTCGCGAACGAGCCGACCCTCTCGGTGCCATTGGTCGGTACGCCGCAAGATTTCGCACTGATCAACTACACCTCGGGCACCACTTCGAGTCCCAAAGGCGTGTGCTGCAGCCACGAAGCCTACTTCTATGTGAATGATGGTGATGTGCAAGCGTTTCGACTCACCGAGACCGACCGCATTCTCGAATACCGCGCCGTCACCTGGTGCTCGCCGCAGATCCTGTCGGTGTGCACCACCCTGCAAGCAGGCGCCACCATCGTACTCGCCAGGAAATTTTCGCAATCGCACTTCTTCCAATGGGTGCAGCGCTATGGCGTCACGGTGTCGGCAGGCGTGCCGACTGCGATCACGATGCTGCTCGCGCGGCCGCATCCCATCACAAAAGCCGATCTGCCGACGCTTCGCTACATGACCACCAGCACCGCGCCGATCGCACCCGAAACATTCGATGCGTTCCAGAAACGCTATGGCATTCCACTCGTGCAAGCGTGCGGCTCATCGGAAGGCGGGTTCATGTTCGCAAATGACCCTGACGCGCCGCGCCGGGGACCGGTCGGCCGACCCACACCGCATATCAATGCGCGCTTTATCGATGATGCGGGCAATGACACGCCTGTCAAGGTCGAGGGCGAGCTTTTCGTCGGCGGCATTCAGGTGTTCTCTGCTTATCTGCTCGGCCGCGGCAATTTTCTGCCGACGCCACCCGAGGGCTATCGCACCGGCGATCTGGGTTACTTCGACCAGGATGGCTACGCATTCCTCACCGGTCGCAGAAAAGAATTGATCATTCGCGGCGGCGTGAACATCGCACCGCTCGAGATTTCAACAATCCTTGCCGAACACCCAAGCGTATTGGAAGCAGCGACGATCGGTGTCCCCGACAACATTTACGGCGAGGCCATCGCGTGCTTTGTAGTACCGCAACCGGGGCACTCACCGAGCGTCGATGAGCTGCGTGCGCATTTGCGAAAAAAAGTTTCTGATTACAAGATGCCCGAATCGATCACCTTCATGGACGCCATTCCAAAATCGGATCGCGGCAAGACCTCGCGTGAGGGGCTGATGAAGTACTGGCAAGACCATGTCCAATCCGGACCAAGGAGCTGAAGAATGACCAAGGACCTCGCCGGCCGCGCCGTCTACATTTCCCGTGACCATATGCTCTCTGACGTAGTCGACGACTTGCATGAGCGGCTGGCGGCACGCGGCGCGGAAGTCACTCGCGGACCGGAATCCCGCCCGGGCGAGAAAGTGCAACTGCCGCGTGAACGCTGGGCCGAGTACCTGGGACGCGCCGAGATAGCGATGTTCAGCAGCCGCAGCATTTGCACGAAGGAAATGATCGAAGCAGCGCCCAGGCTACTGGGATTGGTCAACCCGACCATCGGCCTCGAAACGGTCGACACCGATGCCGCTTCGCAGCTCGGCGTCATCGTCGGCCATGGCGCCACCCCGGAGAATTTCAACAGCATCGGCGAATCGACCGTAATGCTGATGTTGATGCTGTTGTACAAACCCGAGATAACGCGCGAAGTCGCACGAGGTCATCTCAAGCGGCCACGCACCCGCGCCGAAGACGCCTGGGCACAAATGGCAATGAAGAAAACCATCGGTCTGGTCGGCTTCGGGCGTATCGGCCGCTCCACCGCACAACGCCTGCAAGGATGGAACATGCGCATCCTCGCTTGCGACCCGTTCATCGATCCAAAGGGCGTGCCACCTTATGTGGAATTCGTCGATCTCGACACCCTGCTCCGGCAAAGCGATGTCGTCTCGTGCCATACCGCCGTGACGCCGCAAAGCAAACATCTGATGAACGCGGCCGCCTTCGCGAAGATGAAGCCAACGGCATTCTTTATCAACACCGCGCGTGGCGACGCAGTGGACGAACCGGCCTTGATTGAAGCACTGCAATCAAAACGAATCGCGGGCGCTGGCATCGATACGACCGCAATCGAACCGCCCAAGCTCGACAATCCATTGCAAACAATGCCCAACGTGTTCCTCACGCCGCATCTGATCGGCCACACCAAAGAGGTCTATGGTTCCTTCCTTCCAGCGGCGGAAGAGAACTTCAGCCGGATTCTACGCGGTGAGCTGCCACTGCATTGCAAGAATCCGGAAATCGCTGAGGCGTGGCGCGCGCGATATCAGAGGTTGCGGGGGTGAGCGTGCTGAATTCTGTGTTGGGGCGCAAGATGCAATTTATGCAATTGATGACGGCCCGACATGAAGGCATGAAATTTATCTCGATCGCAACGCAAGACGATCGCCGGATCGGGGCACGCAGCCTATCTACCCGTCGAGGGTGATGTACAGACGGACTTTAAATCTTTGATTCCATGATAATGTTTTCGAACTGCGTAGCCTATCTCCGATGGTTCCTGCAAATGACGCCGCTGAGTCACCGCTATGCTTTTCACGAGTCACTTAAATATTCCGGAGAATAAAATGGTTGAACGACCTCCGATGCTGGTGTCGAGTAGATACGCTGCAAATAGGAAGTCTAATTCACGTTATGTCTCTTCGAAGTTGAGCCACTCCGTAGCGAAGAATGAGAAAATATAAATTCGTCGACGAGCAAAACTTCAGATTCCTGTGTGATGGGCTAACACTCGACTCAAGAGATCTCCGGGTCTTCGACGGAGCGCTTGAAGGACTCGACAAGAAGAACCAATTGCCTTCTCGAATACTTTCGCACAACACGTAATACGGCTTTGGGCCGCCCCTGAAACTACCTGGCCCGACCATTGTTGTAACTATCTAAAAACGGTTCGACCGAAAGAAGAACGAGAACCTATCGATGTCACAGGTGATTGCGGACAACGAAAACCTGGGGGGCTCCCCTGGACTGCACATCGCGTTGCATTCGATTTCTTTGGATATCCCGCAGCGCGTCGAGATCCCGCTTCGCTACGTCATCAAGGGTCTACCATCACTCGAATCCAAGCACATGATCTATTTGCACGTACTGAAGATGGGCGACGGAGCGAACCTCGTCTACCATGGAATAACCAAACGCGGGTGGATGAAACGATACAACGAGCACACAGTCAGGGCCATTCGAGAGGAATCGCCCCTCTTATTCCACCGAGCACTCCGTGACGGGTGCCTCGCGCGACTAAGGCAACTGGGCATAGAGCAGGCGCAAACAATCCAAGGGGTCAGCTCCGCTCATGGCCAAATGATCGGTAACCACCACGTTGTCTGCGCCGCCGGATTGACAGAAGACGAAGCGATGGAGCACGAGGAGTATCTAGTTGAAAAGTACAGCTTCGGGAGGGCTGATGGCCTCAACATGATCCCGGGTGGCCGAGCGGGTCTCAGGTATCTGCATCACCTCAAGGCATTGAAGAAAGAAGAGCGCCCGATTCTTGACGACGAGCGAGATACCATCCTGGAGCGGTTGGCTCGAAGTAGCCCTCGAAAGGGCATGCCGAACCCTCTCCTTGCCGAGCATTGGCTTAACCCTGAGTACGCTGCGCGCGTCATTTGTGGATCTGGAGATCGCTTTACTCTTGATCAAGTCGCTCAGATACGAAGGCTCGCGTCAACGGGCACGCCAATAGCGGAGATTCGAAGGGAGTTGCAGTTCGAAAGTGCTCGGCGAATTAGAAATATTCTCAGCGGAAAGACGTACTCCCGTGTTCGGACAGAGGCATAACAACACGGTGAAGCCGAATTGCTCCGGCGGGCTTGCGCCCGCCTACGCAATCGGCTTACCGTGAGCGTTGAGGCTGTAGAATTTTCAGTTTTTGAGATGCCATCAGCTTCCACATTGGTTGCGGCGACAGAATTTGTTGAGCTGTCTTGCGCCTAACTTTTTATGGCACTGATCGACCCGATCGCCTCGATCACTTCTTCAAGGCGTAATCCACCTCTCTAGGCCCCGTTATTGTGCATACCCATGGCTTCTTGGAGGCGTTGCTGGGCAGTTTCACCCCATCGATGGCGAACATCTCGCGCCCGATCAATCCTTCCCGGTCGCAGACTGCCGGCACTGCACCGAATACGTGGGCAATGTCCTCACCCAGCGTGCTCAAAAAGTTGATGATGGTGGTGAAGTGCGGCAGGGAATCGCCGCACAGAGCGATGAAGGTAACGTGCTCGCGGCAAGCGGCCTCAATGCCGCGGCTGCTGACGATGCCTTGCGCGTAGGCGAACAGCACGACCTTCAACAACATCGCCGGCGGAAAGGCCGAGGCGCCCACCAGATCGTTCTTGTAGCGCTTATCGAATCCGGAGAGG
>SHXR01000049.1 GCA_009693235.1 Betaproteobacteria bacterium
TCACGCTGTCGTAGGCTTTGAGGTAGACCCGTTCGTACTTCACACTGCGCCAGAGACGCTCAACAAAGACGTTGTCGCGCCAGGCGCCGCGCCCGTCCATCGACAGCTTGCAGCCTTTGGCGAGCACCGCGTCGGTGAATTCGGTGGCCGTGAACTGGCTGCCCTGATCGGTGTTGACGATCTCCGGCGTGCCGTGACGAGCGAAGGCCTGCTCGATGATCTCTTTGGCATGACAGGCCTCCAGCGTAATGGCTACCTTGTGCGCGAGCACGCGGCGGCTGGCGACGTCTACGACAGCGGTGAGGTAGACGAACCGACGTGCCATCGGAATGTAGGTCGCGCCCAGCGCCCAGATCTGATTCGCGCGGGTGATCGTCAGCTTGCGCAGCAGATACGGATAAATCTTGTGCCCCGGCTGCGCTTTGCTGGTTCCAGGCTGCGGTGCCAGCGCCTCAATGCCCATGCGGCGCATGAGCGTTGTGATATGACGCCGACCCGCGTGGATGCCCGCTTGCGCCAGTTGCCGGCGCAGCATGCGCGCTCCCATGAACGGGTGCTCAAGATGCAATTCGTCCAAGCGGCGCATGAGCGTCAGATCAGCGGCACTGGCCGACTGTGGCAGGTAATAAACCGTGCCTCGGCTGATCTTCAGCAATTCCGCCTGGCGCGTGATGGACAGATCGTGGTTACGGTCGATCATGGCTTTACGCTCAGCAATCCCGCCTTGGTGAGCGCGCGTTCTAAAAAATCGTTCTCCAGCGCCAGTTGCCCGATCTTGGCGTGCAGCGGATCCAAATTGACTGGTTCAGCGGCTTCGGCACCGCCGAACACATCGGCGGCGCGCTCAAGCAACTACCGCTTCCAATCGGAAATTTGGTTCGGGTGCAACTCGAACTCTTTGCACAGCTCCGCCAGCGTGCGATCTTCTCGTAACGCCGCCAGCGCTACCCGCGCCTTGAATGCCGGGGTATGCGTACGACGGGTACGTCGTGCTGATTTCTTGACCATCTAAAACTCCTTTTCGCCAGCCCGTCTTCGGACCAGCATTTTGACCGGAGTTTCCACTTATAGCGTTGTTCACACTTCTGGAGCCACTTCTTTTTTCGGATACTTCCCAGACAAGACGCAATTCATGTATCTCTCATGCTCTGTCTCACTGAAGCTCTTTCGTTCTGCTGCTTTAATTTCTTGTACATGAACAACTAAACGTTCCTGTCTTCGCAGTTCATTATTTCCACGGATACCGCAAGTCATCATTACGGTCAGAATTACGAGCACCCCACCAAGCCCTAAGATTCCGCTCTTGACTCTACGAGCGATTTCGTTTTTCGTCACAGACATTGCCTCCTGATGTTATAGGGGCTAGATGATTATCAGACCACAAATATTTGCCAAAACGGTCTGGCTTTCCGTATAGGTAGCTAACTTTCCGTTCCGCCATCTCGTTCCAGCGGCCACTCCATCGCACCGCTATGCGTCACTGCGCCAAGATTTGCGGGTCCGACGAGCTTTGCGTATTTTTCCAAGGCACCGGCAAGGCGTTCGCTTTGTCGCGGCTGCCAGGCTGCGCGGCGCTTTGCTAGTTCGCTATCGGCGACCACTAGCTCGATGGTTCGTGCATTGCAATCGATGCGGATGCGATCACCATTCCTGATCAATGCGATCGCGCCGCCTTCCGCCGCTTCAGGACACGCATAGCCGATACACATGCCGCGTGTCGCACCGGAAAAGCGGCCGTCGGTGAGGAGCACGACCTTCTCGCCCATGCCTTGTCCATAGATGAGGGCGGTGGTGCCCAGCATTTCGCGCATGCCAGGCCCGCCTTTGGGGCCTTCATTGCGGATGACCAGCACATCGCCTGCCTCGTAGCGTTGTTCGCGGACTGCCGTGGTGCAGTCTTCTTCGCATTCGAATACGCGCGCGGTACCCTCAAAGACGAGCGCTTTCAATCCGGCGATCTTGATCAGTGCGCCGTCTGGGCAGAGATTGCCCTTCAGCACCACCACGCCGCCGGTTCGATGCAAGGCGTTGTCGGTAGCGCGCACGACCTTGCCGTCGGGGCCTTTTACCGTTCGCATCGATTCGGCCAGTGTTTTCCCCGAGAGCGTCAATGCATCGCCGTGTAGGTAGCCGCCATCGAGTAGCGCCTTCACGACGGCGCTCACCCCGCCGGCGTAGTGCAGATCGCGCGCAAGATACTTGCCGCCTGGTTGCAGGTCGGCGATCAGTGGCGTGCGTTGAAAGACCTCTGCGACATCATCGAGCGTGAAGCGGATGCCTGCTTCGTGCGCGATCGCGGGCAGGTGCAGCCCGGCATTGGTCGAGCCGCCGGTGGCTGCCACCGTCGCCGCGGCGTTTTCGAGAGACTTTCGCGTGACCAACTCGCGTGGCAACGGGCCGCCCTCGCGCAGAATGCGCATCACTGTTGCACCTGCAGCACGCGCCAGGGCGAGCCGGTCGGAATACACCGCGGGTAGCATCGCTGAACCAGGCAGAGCAAGGCCCAACACTTCAGACACCATTGCCATCGTGTTGGCCGTGAATTGCCCCGGGCACGATCCGACCGTGGGCGAGCATTCACGCTCCATCGCGTGCAGTACTTCTTCGGTCATGGTGCCGGCCAACACGCTGCCGACGCCTTCGTAGGCATTGACCGCGCTGATGGGCTTACCCCCGTATTCGCCGGGGAGCATTGCTCCGCCATACATAAACACCGAGGGACAGTTGAGCCGCACCATGGCCATCATGATGCCGGGGAGCGTTTTGTCGCAGCCCGCCAAGCCGATCAAGGCGTCATACGCATGGCCACGAACCACGAGTTCAACGGAATCGGCGATGAGTTCGCGCGACAACAGGCTCATGCGCATGCCGCGATGATTCATCGAGATGCCATCGGACACCGATATCGTGGTGAATTCGAAGGGCGTGCCACCAGCTGCCCACACGCCGGTCTTGGCAGCTTCCGCTTGCGGTCGCAATGACAACGAACACGGTGTGTTCTCACCATGCGTGCTCATGACGCCGATAAACGGTTTGGCCATCGCCTCGTCGTCGAGACCCATGGCGCGCAGGAACGTACGATGCGGTAAGCGATCGAGCCCTTCGGTCGCAACGCGGGAGCGCTTCTTGAGATCAGCCAAGCGCTTCTTCCCCGCGCGGCTGGCGCAGCACGCGCCGTGAAAAATGATTGAAGGTGGCGTTGACGATTTCCGGGGTCAACAGAAAATCATGGATGTCACGTGCATGTTCCTTGTTGATGGATTTGATCAATCCGGCGCTCTGAGCGCGCAACTGCATGCGTGCGGCACGCTCGATGTTGACCGCAAGATAGGCCGATTCGGCGATCGTTCCACCCACCGACAGCTGGCCGTGATGGGTAAGCAGCATGGCGCGTTTGCTGCCAAGCGTGCGAGCTACCGCCTCACCGCCTTGTTCGTTGATGCGACCCTCCGGCCATTCGGCGAGATGGGCGCACTCGTCATAGAGCATGGCGCTGTCCATATGCGAGATGACTAGCGGTTGCCCGATCATGGTGAGAGCGCTGCAATAGGGGGGGCTGCGTATGAATGATCGCGGTGACATCCGGTCGCGCGCGATAAATCGCGAGGTGCAGACGCACCGATGGATGCGGCATGCCTCCGTCATGGAGGAGCCGCAGATTGTCGTCGACACGAATCATGATCGAAGCGATCGCCTCATCAAATCCGAGCCCAAGGGGCAGCGTCCAATAGCCGCCTTCTTTTGCCCGCATGGTGACTTGACCAGAGAGACCGGCAACATGCCCTTCGCTTGCCAGTATTCGGCATGCCAAGGCGAGACGCTGTTTCGGCGTCCAGTCGGGCATCGCCAGCCATTTACGGATTTCCGCGCTGGTGGCGTCTTGCGATTTAACGTTCGGAATTTCCACTGCGCGACTCCGTCGAAGGCCCAGGTGAGCGGGTCGTTGTGCCCGATTGCAACCGATTCGTTACTATACCGGCCATTGCACCTGCAATGCGAACCGGCTTGCGGCATATCCGAGCGGTTGTAAGCGTTCCTGTACAGAGAATCGCAGCCCGAGTTCACCTATACGAGGAGGATTTATCATTATGAATCGCTTGCTTATCTGCATGGCCGCCGTGGCGTTGGCGGTGGGCACGATGCCCGCATCGGCGCAGACTGAAATTACGTTCTCAACCTGGGTGCCCGCGAACCATCCGATCAACAAGTATGTGTTCGAAGTCTGGGGCGCCGAAGTCGAAAAGGCTACCAAGGGCAGCGTTAAGTTCCGGATTCTTGCCAAGCCCATCGCTGCGCCCAATCAACACTATGACGCGGTCGTCAAGGGGCAGGTTGATGCGGCTTACGCAACCTACGGTTATCAGCCCGAAAGGTTTATGCCCTATTTGATTGCTGAGTTGCCGGCGCTTGGCGAGACCGCCGTCCACAACGGGGTGGCGCTGTGGCGCACGCATAAGGCGCACATCGAAAAAGCGGGCATCCATAATGATGTGCAGCTGCTTGGCACGATGACGCACGGCCCGGGCATGATGCACCACTCGAAAAAACTGATCCTGAACCCCGATGATCTCAAGGGGCAGAAGGTCCGGGTCGGGGGCGATGTGCCCAAGGCGATCATCGAAGCGTTTGGCGGCGTCGTCATCACCCAGCCCGCGCCGAAATCTTACGAAATCCTTTCAGCCGGAATTGCCGATGGCATCATGTTTCCGACAGAATCGCTGAAGAGCTTCAATATCGCCAATTTGGTTACGAACACCACGTTCGTGAAGGGCGGGCTCTATAGCTCGTCGTTCTGGTTCGCGATCAATAAAGACAAATGGGCGAAGTTCACCAAAGACCAGCAGGACGCGATCAACAAGGTGTCGGGCGAAGCATTTGCGCGTCTGGCGGGCGCCGGCTGGGACCGCGCCGATCGTGAGGGCGTGGAGGCGATGAAAGCGGCGGGCGGCAAGATGGAGGAAATGTCGCCTTTGTTCGTCGCCGAGCTGCGTAAACTCACCGACAAGATGGAAACCGACTACGCGGGCAAGATGGACAAGATGGGCCTCAATGGCAAGGAAGTAATCCGATCATTCCGTGCCGAGGTCGCGAAGGTCGCGGCGGGAAATTAACGCAATGAGCGAACAGGCCCCCTCGAAAAAGAGAGGCCCTCTTCCTCCCGGCCACGACCTTATCGACGCGATCTTTCCCGGTCTTGCCGGCCTCTGGACCGGTTGGGTTCTCGCGATTGCGGCTGCATCGGTGCTGTTCTCGATGATGCTTATTACCTTCATCGATGTTGCCGGCCGAAAGCTGTTCGTGAAGCCCTTGTATGGCGGCTATGAAATCACCGAATTTCTGATGGGCATGCTGATTTTCTGCGCATTACCGCTGGTCACGGCGCGCGAGGGCCATGTCACGATCGATGTCTTCGATCGCATGGTGCCGGAACACTTCCGTCGCTGGCAGCAAGTCGTTGTTACGGCGATCAGTACGATAGCGCTGGCGTATATCGCCTGGCGTCTATGGGAACTCTCGTTCGATCTGGTGAAGAATCGCGAAGTCACGATGACGCTGCACATTCCGCACGGACCGTTCGCCCGATTGTTCGCGGTGATGTCGGCGCTCTCCGCGCTCGCCTCGCTGGTCATTCTTTGGAGATACCTGTGTGGGACAAGAAAGGTGCGCGAGCCGGCGATAGGAGAAGGTGGCTAATCGCCGCCGTGCATGGTTGAAACGCTGGTCGCATTCGCAATATTGCTGTTGCTTTCGTTTGCGCGCGTACCCATTGCGCTCGCCATGCTCATCGTGGGCGTGGTTGCGTTCGCGACCAAGCGAGGCGTGGGGCCGGCGCTTGAGCAGCTTGCGCTGACGACCTTTTCTGCCGGTATCAACTACGAGCTGTCGGTGATTCCATTGTTCATCGTGATGGGCAATTTCGTAGCACGGGCCGGCATGTCGCAGGAGTTATTTCGTGCGGCCTACACGTTCATCGGCCATTGGCGCGGCGGGCTGGCGATGTCGACGATCGTCGCCTGTGCCGGCTTTGGTGCGATCTGCGGATCATCGGTAGCCACGGCGGCGACCATGGCGCGGGTTGCGTATCCGCCGATGAAAAAGCTCGGCTACTCGGACAAGCTCGCGGCCAGTGTCATTGCCGCAGGCGGGACGCTCGGTATCTTGATCCCACCGTCGACCATCATGGTCATCTACGGGATCATGACCGAAACGAACATCGGCAAGTTGTTCGCGGCTGGCGTCTTTCCTGGGGTCATCGCCGTTGCCCTCCTCTGCCTTGCGGTACGCTATGTCATTTGGCGCGATCCCACCGCCGGACCATCCGGTGAGCGATCAAACTGGACCGAGCGGATCAAGGCGGTGAAGGATATCTGGGGCGTGGTCGTGCTATTCGTGGTGTCGATCGGCGGCATCTACGGAGGGGTCTTCACCGCCACTGAAGGCGCGGGCGTCGGTGCATTCGGCGCGTTCCTGTTTGCCTGGGCGCGTCGCTCGCTCACTTGGCGCATCCTGTTCGATGTACTGGCCGAGTCGGCGCGCACCACCTCGATGCTGTTCATGATCCTCATCGGTGCCCTGGTGTTCGCGAACTACATCAACTTCACCAGCATGCCCACCGATCTCACGGATTTCGTCAAGCGATTCGAGATCCATCCGGTCATGGTGATCGTCGCGATCTGCGCGATCTATGTGCTGCTTGGCACTGCGATGGAAGAGTTGTCGATGATCCTTTTGACGGTGCCGGTGTTTTTTCCGCTCGTTATGGGCCTCGGGTTCGATCCGGTGTGGTTCGGAATTCTGGTGGTGGTGGTCGTTGAGATCGGGCTGATCAGTCCACCGGTCGGCATGAATCTTTTCGTCATCAATTCGATGCTGCCGCACGTCTCAACGGTGGCGCTGTTTCGCGGTGTAACGCCCTTCGTCGTGGCCGATGTGATTCGTCTTGGTATCCTGATCGCGTTTCCGGCGATCTCACTATGGCTGCCGTCCGTACTGAAGGTTGCGGGAAAGGGTTAGCGCACGTCTTGCGATCGCTGATAGTCGCGAACGATCGAATCAATACTTTCATCGCCCGTGAATCCGATCGCACCAGCCCGCTTCGCTGGATGATCCTTCGGCCATCGTCCAAACATCTCCTCGACCACCGGGTCGGGCGCGAATTTGACGAGTGGCCATGCGTCTTGACCACGCACGCGACTCACTGCATCGAGAATTTACCGGATCGTCACCGACACGGCGGCAGGGTGACGGCGCGATGCGTGCCCCATGCGGCGGCCGGCGTGTTGGCCGCATGGATCAGATTGCGGACCGCGGTACCGATCGATTGCACCCAGATGCGCGCCTCGGCCGATACTGGTGAAACGATCGGCCAACCGGCGAGTGGTTCGCGAATGAGATCGCTGTTGAATGCCGACAGCGCGCCATTGGGCGCGGGTGGCCGGACCACCACACCGGGGAAGCGGAGCGCCCGCCCATCGATGAAACCGCGACGTGCGTAGTCATTCAATAGATATTCGCCAATCACCTTAGCCGTGCCATACGAAAGCGTTGGCATGGGTGTGGTTGCATCGAGAATAACCTCGGGCAATGGTTGACCAAATACGGCGATCGAGTTTGCGACTAGATGCGCGGGACCGTGCCAAGGCTGCGGCAGGCCTCGAACACGAGGCGCGTACCGTTGAGATTGGTCGCGAATCCCGCATCGAAATATGCCTCCGCCGCCCCGCTCACCAAGCCGGCCAAATGGAAGACGAGTTCGATGTCATCCGTGAAGAGCGAACGCACGAAATCGGCGTCCGCGATATCGCCTGTGCGCAGATCAAAGCGCGAGTCACTTATGGTATGAATGGGCGGCGCGCGATCTGCGGCGATGACACGTGCGAACACCATGGACCCATTCAACAACGACCGCACGATATGCGTACCGATGAAGCCATTGGCGCCGGTAACGAGAACATGCATGAACTTCCCGATCATTCCGTGGCGTATCAATCGTAGAATCGAACCGATGGTGCGGCATCAGCCGGGTTGAGGCACCATTGGTACCGGCGGATCACCCCATCTGCCGTCAAGGATCGAATGAATGAAGATCAATGTATTAGGTGGTGGACCGGCTGGCCTCTATTTTTCCATTTTGTACAAGAAGGCTAATCCGTCCGCCGAGATCACCCTCTTCGAGCGTAACCGCCCAACCGACACCTTCGGCTGGGGCGTGGTGTTTTCCGACGCGACGCTTGGTAATTTCGAGCGGGCCGATCCGGAGAGTCATCGCCAGATCGTCGGCACCTTCCGTCATTGGGACAACATCGACACCTGGTTTCGCGGGCGCAAGATCACCTCGGGTGGCCATGGTTTTTGCGGTATCGCGCGCGTTCGCCTGTTGCAGATACTTTCCGCGCGCGCCGAAGACCTTGGCGTCGAGCTGCACTATGGCAATGAAGTGCAAGACGTTGAAGAGCTTCGCCTGGATGCCGATCTGGTCGTTGCATCCGACGGACTGAACTCGATGGTCCGTAGAAAGTATGAAGCGCAGTTTCAACCTGATGTGGATATGCGCAAGTGTCGTTTCATCTGGCTCGGCACGAAAAAGCGCCTGGATGCCTTCACGTTTTCATTCAAGGAAACCGAGCACGGTTGGTTCGCACTCCATGCCTACCGTTTCGATGCGGAGCACTCGACCTTTATCGTCGAGACGCCGGAAGATGTGTGGCTCAAACACGGCATCGACAAGATGGAACAGCACGAATCGATCGCCCTGTGCGAGCGGTTGTTCGCTGATCTGCTGGATGGGCACCAGCTCATCTCCAACGCCCGGCATCTACGGGGTGCGGCGGTCTGGATCAAGTTTCCGCGCATCCTGTGCCGCAAGTGGCATCACGAGAACGTGGTCTTGATTGGCGATGCCGCGCACACCGCGCATTTTTCCATTGGGTCGGGGACCAAACTCGCGATGGAAGATGCGATCGCATTGGCCCGCACGCTAGGCAGCGGACCGGCGCTCGAAGGCGATGCGGAGGTGACGCGCATTCGCCAGGCGCTCGACGCATACCAAGCCGAGCGTGAAATCGAAGCGCTGCGCCTGCAAAGCTCGGCACGCAATCGGATGGAATGGTTCGAGAATGTGAAGCGCTATGTGCATATGGAGCCGGAGCAATTCACTTATACGTTGCTCACCGGCAGCCAGCGCATCGGGCATGAAAATCTGCGATTGCGTGATGCAGGGTATGTCGAGAGCGTCGAGCGTTGGGTTGCGCAGCAGGCGGGGCTCGCCGACAAGCCCTTGCCGCCGATGTTCACGCCATTCAAGGCGCGTGGACTGACTCTCTCGAATCGCGTGATGATGTCGCCGATGGCGATGTACTCCTGCAAGGAAGGCCTGCCCGACGATTTCTACCTCGTGCACCTTGGTTCGCGCGCATTGGGTGGGGTGGGCATCCTCTTCACAGAGATGACGGCGCCCTCTGCTGATGCGCGCATCACGCCTGGCTGCGCGGGAATCTGGAATGACGAGCAGCATCAATCATGGCGGCGCATCGTGGAATTCGTGCATGGCCATTCAAACACCAAGATCGGCTTGCAGGTAGGACATGCCGGTCGCAAAGGTTCGACCAAGCTGGCGTGGGAACTCACCGACGAACCCCTTACTGCGGGCAACTGGCCCTTGGTCTCAGCGTCCCCTATTCCCTACCTGCCGCATAGTCAGGTGCCGCGGGAAGCGACGCGGGACGATATGGATCGCATTAAGTGCGCAACGCTCCTCGCAGTCGAGCGTGCGATCGACATCGGTTTCGACATGATCGAGTTCCATTGCGCGCACGGTTATCTGTTCTCCAGTTTTCTCTCGCCACTCACCAATCAACGGACGGACCAGTACGGCGGATCACTCGAGAACCGCTGCCGCTATCCGGTTGAGGTGTTCAGAGCGATCCGCGCGGCGTGGCCGGCTGAGAAACCAATATCCGTGCGGCTCTCCTGTCACGACTGGTATCCCGGCGGCAACATTGCCGATGATGCGGTGCTGATGGCGAATATTTTCAAGGACGCGGGCGCTGATTTGATCGGCTGTTCCTCCGGACAAGTCGTGAAGAAAGAAAAGCCGGAATACGGACGCATGTACCAGACACCGTTTGCCGATCGCGTGCGCAATGAAGTCGGCATCCCAACCATCGCGGTGGGCAACATCTTCGAGTCTGATCACATCAACACGATTATCGCGGCCGGTCGCGCCGATCTTTGCGCATTGGCGCGACCGCACTTGGCCGATCCGTTCTGGACGCTACGGGCCGCCGCCGAGCAGCACTACGCCGACATCGTGTGGCCCAAGCAGTACTACATGGGACGATTGCAGTTGGAGCGCAACCTGGATCGGGCGGCGCAGATGGCGATGCAGGCCTGACGGCAGTGAAGGGTGAGGACGGTCGCTGCGAAGGTGAAGGGTCGCACTGCAGAGCGAGCTACGCCTCATCATAAAAGCCCGTGTCCAGCATTGCACCGGTTGATGTCGTAGTGAGTGAGCCGGGATGCCACCTCGTAGGCCAATGCTATAGTTGAGAGATGTAACGCTTCCGCATTGATTGCGCGACAGTTACCACATCCGATCCACACGTTTCAGATACCAAAGGCGCTCCTCCATGATCATCGATTGCCACGGTCATTACACGACTGCCCCGAAACAACTCGAGGCTTACCGGAAAAGCCAGACCGATGGGCTTGGCGATCCCAAACACGTCCCGTTGAAAGGGGCGCTTGGCATTACCGATGACCAGATTCGTGAAAGCCTGGAAGGCGCGCAGCTCAAGATCCAGCGCGAGCGCGGCACCGATCTCACGATTTTCTCGCCGCGGGCGATGGGGATGGGCCACCACATCGGCAATGAGACCACCAGCATCCACTGGTCGGAGCATTGCAATGAGCTGATCTATCGGGTCTGTAATCTCTATCCGAAGAATTTCGTGGGGGTATGCCAATTACCGCAATCGACCGGCGTGCCACCCAAGAACAGCATTCCAGAACTCGTGCGCTGCGTAAACGAATTCGGCTTCATCGGCCTCAACCTGAATCCTGATCCATCCGGCGGTCATTGGTCCGATCCGCCCCTCACCGATCGCAAATGGTGGTATCCGATCTACGAAAAAATGGTGGAGCTTGATGTGCCGGCGATGATCCATGTGAGCGGATCATGCAATCCGCACTTCCATGCGACCGGCGCCCACTACATCAACGGTGATACCACCGCGTTCATGCAATTCGTTACCGGTGACATCTTCAAGGATTTCCCGACCATCAAGTTCATCATCCCGCATGGCGGCGGCGCGGTGCCGTATCACTGGGGTCGTTATCGCGGTCTGGCGCAAGACATGGGCAAGCCGCCGATGAAGGATCTCTTGCTCAACAACGTGTACTTCGATACCTGCGTGTATCACCAGCCGGGCATCGATCTGCTATTGAAAGTCATTCCCGCCGACAACATCCTCTTTGCCTCCGAGATGGTGGGCGCGGTGCGTGGTATCGATCCGGAAACCGGTTTTCATTTCGACGATACCAAACGTTACATCGAGGGCAGCAAAACGCTCAGCGCCGTGGATAAAAAGAAGATCTACGCCGGTAATATCAGCAAGGTATATCCGCGCTTCGCCAAGCGGATGAAGAAGGGCTAAATGGGTTGGTGTTTGTTGCGAGGCGCGATCGCGACCATCGCGCTTTGTTCGCTTTCCATTGGGACGCTCGCGCAGAGCTATCCGCAACGACCGGTGTGCTTGATTGTTCCCGGCGCCGCGGGCGGGCCGACGGATGTGCCGGCGCGCCTGGTGGCCGAGGGCCTATCGGCGCTGGTGGGTCAGCGTTTCGTCGTCGAGAACCGCATCGGCGCGGGTGTCATCATTGCCGGCGAAACAGTGGCGCGCGCCGAGCCGAATGGTTACACGTTGCCCTATGGCAATTCGAGTCTCTACGCGATCAATCAGGCGCTCTTCGAGAAGATGCCCTATGACCCGGTCGCATCATTCGTCATGATCGGCATGGCGACCAACTCGCCGCAACTGCTGGTGGCCAATCCGAGACTCCCCTATCAGACGATCAAGGAATTTCTCGACTATGCGAAAGCGAATCCGGGCAAGATCAATTTCGCATCGGGCGGGCCCGCCACGCTTCCGCACCTCACCTACGAATTGATGCGACTCACTACTGGCTTGCAGGCGCTGCATGTGCCGTATAAGGGTGGCGCGCCCGCGGCGACTGCGGTGATTGCGGGTGAGGCCGACGTATTGTTTGATCTCATCCGGACGCGGGTGCAATCGGGCGAGTTGCGTGCCTTGGCGATCACCGGCAAAGCGCGCGATCCGGATCTGCCTCTGGTGCCTACGATGGCGGAAATCGGTTATCCGGAGATGACGTCCACATCCTGGACTGGCATCGCGGGCCCGGCCGGTACACCGAAGGAAGTCGTTGGGTATCTCAACGCCAAGCTCAATGAACTCATTGTGCAGTCCGAATTTCGCACCAAAGCTCGAGTGATCGGCATCGTTCCGCAAGGCGGGACGCCCGAGGAGTTCGCCGCTCATGCCGGCGCCGAGCGGGTGAAATGGGCGCGAGTGGTCAAAGAATCGGGCGCGAAGGCGAACTGATATGGCCAAGCTCGTTGCCGCCTTCGGGTCATCGCATAGCGTGATGCTGCCCGCCACGTTGGAAGACTGGCTGACGCGTTTTCGCGAGGCCGACAAGCGTTTGCCGTTCTTCGATCGTGAAGGCAAACGTATCACGTTCAATGATGTGCTTGCGCAGGCGCCGGCCAATGCCGAGACGTTCATTACGCCCGCCGCGATCACCGCGCGATTCAACGACGTGCAGCAAGCGATGGAACAACTCAAGGTCGCAATCGAGGCGGCGAAGCTCGATGCGCTGGTCATCGTGGGTGATGACCAGTACGAACTCTTCCACGATCGATTGATGCCCGCGATCAGCATTTATTACGGCGCCACGATTCGCAATGCCGCGCGCAAACCGGTCGCCGAGGGCGATTGGTACCGGCGCGCACAAATGCGGCGATATGAAGAAAACGCCGACGTTCACTATCCGTGCCATGCGCCGCTCGCCTTGCATCTGATCGAAGGGCTGACGGAGCGTGAGTTCGATGTGACGGCGCTCGCCAGCCTCGCCGATGATCAACACGAAGGCCATGCGTACTCGTTTATCCATCGCTGGTATCTGCAGGACCAAGGCGTGCCGATTGTTCCGGTGTTCATGAACACCTACAATCCGCCGAATCCGCCGACCCCCAAGCGTTGTGCCCGTTTTGGCGCAGCGCTGCAATCGCTCATCGCAGAATTTCCGGGTGACCAGCGCGTTGGCATCCTCGCTTCCGGCGGGCTTTCCCATTTCGTTGTCGAAGAAGAAATGGATCGCGCGATCATCGCCGCGCTCGAGCGAAAGGATATCGAATATCTCGCCAGTCTCGATCCACGCAGACTCAAAGCGGGTAGCTCCGAAATTCGCAATTGGATCGTCATTGCAGCGGCCGCCATGGACCTCGATTTGTACTGGTCGTCGTATACCCCCGGCTACCGGACACCGGCATTGACCGGAACGGGGCTCGCCTTCGCGGCGTGGCGATAATCGAATATGGCGAATTGATGGAGTTCTGAATGTCAAACCCCCCATATCGCGCTGATCAAGTTGGCAGTCTCCTGCGCGACCCCGCACTGAAATTGGCGCACGAGCAATCACTGGCGGGTCAGTACGACCCGGTCGCGCTGCGTGCCTTGCAGGACCGCTGCATTCGCGATGTGATTCGTATGCAGGAATCGATCGGCTTTCATGCGATCACCGATGGTGAATTCCGTCGGTCGTCGTTTTCCGGCGATTTCATCGAAAAGCTGGACGGTGCAAAAACGCCCGGGCATCTGGCGGTGCCGAACACGGCAGGCGGCGATAAGGAACGTTCCGCGGTCCAGGGCAAGCGATTCGCACGCGTGCATTTACGGTTTCGAGCAAATTGCGCCACTCGCAGCCGATCGAAGTCGATAGCTTTAAGTTCGTGAAGGCGACTACGACACGCACGACGAAGCAGGCCATGCCATCACCCACGATGCTGCTGCGCGGTGGCCGCGGCTCGGTGAGTGTCGAGGCTTACCCGGATCTCGCCGAATTTCACGATGACATCGCGCGGGTCTACATCGAAGAGCTGCGGCAGCTGGGCGATGCGGGCTGCACCTATGTGCAGATGGACGATACGAATTACACCTATCTCTGCGATGCCCAATTGCGGGAAGTGTTCCGTCAGTGGGGCGATGATCCGAACGACATGCCCGATCGATTCGCGACTTTGATCAACAAGATCATCGCCGGCAAGCCCAATGGTATGACTGTGGGTATTCATCTTTGTCGCGGCAATTCATCGGGACAATGGGCCGCTGAGGGCGCCTACGAACCAATTGCCGACAAGCTCTTCAACCAGCTCGATGTTGATGGCTTCTTTCTCGAATACGACGACGAGCGATCGGGTGGTTTCGAGCCGCTGCGGTTTTTCCCTAAGCGCACCCACAAGCGGATTGTCCTTGGCCTTGTTAGCACCAAATCAACGACGGTCGAAACGAAGGACGCCCTTAGGCGCCGCATCGATCGGGCGGCGAAATACGTTCCGATCGAGAACCTGTGTTTGAGCCCGCAGTGTGGGTTTGCGAGCACGTATCGCGGCAATCCGCTCACCCAAGAGATGCAACGTCGCAAGCTTGATCTCGTGGTCGAGACGGCGATTGACGTCTGGGGCACGGCGAAATAGCCCTTGCAGGCGTGGTCATTGGCGGCCGTTCTAAAATGACGCCAATCGGCCCAAACTCAAGGGACTCTGAGGGGATGTTTCCCCTCAGTTGGAAACGGATTTCTATTGGAAGGCCGGCATCACCTTGTCGGCGAACATATTGAGCGTGCGGAACGCATCGTCGTCATTGGAGCCGCCGAAGTTGATTTGCATCGAAGCTTCGATCTCGCCGAACGACTCTCTCAGCCGTTGAATCTGATCGATCACCTGACTTGACGTGCCGACGAACGCCGCATTGTTCGCGATGATGGTATCGGGTTTGGTGGCGAGAATGCTGGCCACCATTTTGTCGTAGCCGACGTATTGGTCCGACGACTTGCCCTGCCATGAGGTGACGGCGTCGGCAAACGTCTCGAGATAGCGGGTCATGATTTTCTCAAAGCCCGCTCGTGCGACCGGGTATACATCGGCCATGCAGCAGAACTGCGCGACCTGCACTTTCTCTTTGCCGGCGCCGTGACCGGATTCAGCCCACACGCGCCGATAAGTCTTCACGAATGCTTCCAGCGCGCCGGGTTTGCCGGCGTACGGGACGATCATGATGTTAAAGCCGTTCTTGGCGGCATAGACAAACGATTCCTCGGATGAAATCGCGGCGATCCAAACGGGCGGCGTCGGCTGCTGCACGACTCGGGGCATCAAGTGGACGTCTTCCAGTTGCCAGTGCTTGCCCTTGTAGGTGACGCTCTTCTCGGTCCAGAGCTTACGGATGATCGCGATGCCCTCCTCGAAGCGGCTGCGGCTTTCGTCCATCGATACGCCAAAGACTTCGAATTCCTTCGGCAGAAAGGCGCGGCCAAAGCCCGCGTCGAGTCGGCCGTTGCTCATATTGTCGAGCATGGCCAAGTCGCCGCCGAGATGAGCGGGATGGTGAAACGCCGGAATGACGGCGCCGGTGATCAGTCGAATACGCTTGGTGCGGGCCGCAATGGCGGAGAGAAACACGCACGGATTGGGCGAATGGCCGCCGTAATCGTAGAACGAGTGCTCGACTGTCTTGATGCTGTTGAAGCCAAGCAGATCGGCCCGCTCGGCAATGCGCAGGCATTGGTCGTAGTACTTGGCTGTCGTATTGTCAGCCGGGCGAAATGCTGGGAAGAAATTGATGCCGAACTTCATGGGCGACCCTGTGTGGGTGATTTGCCAGGAAGAGGGGGTGCCCTGGCCAAGTCCCGATTTTAACCACAGCGGCGTAAATCATTCTGACAGCGCGGCGGATGCCGGTCTGCACCACTTCAGCATCGCGGCGGTTACCAGGCCGTTGCCGCGTGTGCGATCACTTGGCGCGGGGTCCCCGCGTTGCGCGAGAACCCCGTTTTCTGGGGCAGCAAGCCCCTTATTTCGGCACTGCTTAGTTGGGCTTGGCGCCCTTAGCCGCGGTTGCGCCGGCCGCCTGCTCGCGGCGAGCCACTGCGACCGCCGCGATGACCCGGCCGATCTGCTGGTGCAGGTTGGCGAGCGTGTCGTAATTCATCACCACGCGGGAGGCGAGCCGGCCATTGACTGGATTCGGCGCTTTCTTCCCCGAGCGGGTGAGGTGCGTGACGGCGTGGATCGTCTGGGGATCGAGAAAACCAAAGTCCATGACCGCCATGCCGGCGCCTGGGCTTACGTTGGTGAAGTTCGTAAACACCGGCATGTCCGATGAGCCGGACGGAGTGAGTTGAATCGCCATTTGCGGTTGCTTGGCAGGATCGATTGGTGTTTCAGTATCGGTATCGGCAGAAGCAGTCTTGGTGCTCATGATGGTCAGGGATCCTTTTTTGTCATTGACGGCGGCGCGTGAAACGGGATGTCGCCGCGAGCGGCAATGTTAGAGTCGAACTGTCGTCACACTGTGTGCAACCGTTCGAAAATGCGAAGTTCTCCACGGACCCTCTGCCGTTGAAGCGCTTCGCATGAGCGTCGATCAACATGTGGATGGCGCTGCGACGTGCGGACCGTTTTCAAGAAATGGCGTACGCTGTCAATGTGATACGGGTGGGATGTAGCGGGCGCCTGACCCGATCCAAGAAATATGCAGGAGGAGATACGTGCCAACGGTCGAGTTACCGATTTGGCTGGTCGTTGTCGCGGGGCTGCTCGCGATCTGGTCGCTACTTGATCGCCTGCTGCTGCCTTCGGCCCGCTGGTTCATCCGCAGCCGCGCGCAAAAGTGGTCGATGAAGTCGGTGCGCGACTGTCGATTCAGATCCGTCCGTTTCAGCAGACCAATCGCCGGGCACTGATCGATCGACTCATCTTCGATGACAGGGTGCAGCATGCGATGCAAAGCTACGTGCGTGAGCACAATATGCCACGGGAAGTCGCGCTCGACCAGGTGCGCCGTTATGCACGCGAAATCGTTCCGGCATTCAATGCGTATCTCTATTTTCTCATCGGTTATTGGCTCGCCAAGAAGATATCGCGGTCGATCTACCGTGTGCGCGTCGGCTATACCGATGACGCGGGGCTGGCGAGCGTTCCGGAAAGTGCGACGGTGGTGTTCGTGATGAATCACCGCCGCCCCATAGACTACATCCTCGCGTCTTATTTAGCGGCGGAGAAGGCGGCGCTGTCGTATGCGGTCGGGAAATGGGCTCGCATCTGGCCATTACAGCAACTCATTCGTTCAATGGGCGCCTATTTTGTTCGCCGCAATTCAAAGGACGACTTGTACCGCCGCGTACTCGAACGCTATATCGGCATGGCCACCGAAGCGGGCGTCACGCAGGCCA
The DNA here is from genome assembly GCA_009693235.1 of Betaproteobacteria bacterium. Taxonomy (GTDB): domain Bacteria; phylum Pseudomonadota; class Gammaproteobacteria; order Burkholderiales; family SG8-39; genus SHXR01. The sequence goes on from SHXR01000049.1 coordinate 17,530, forward strand.
TGTATCCGGAAGGCAGCTTGTCGCGTGACGGTCGCATGCGTGAGCCGCGCTTTGGCGTGCTGGACTACATGCTCCGAGGCTTTCACCTTGAACGCGATTTGATTTTCGTACCGGTTGGGCTTAATTACGATCGCACACTAGAAGACCGTACGCTCCTCCTAGCGGTGGAGCCCGGAACGCGTCGTCCCGGCGTTGCTGCAGCTTTCGCGAATACCATGAAGTTCGTAGGCAACCAACTCTGGCTGTTGATACGAAGTTGATGGCATCGGTTCGGTTACGCATGCGTGAATTTCGGAACACCGGTTTCGGTGAAGCATTATTGCGATGCGCGCGGCATCGAATTTGCGCAACTCGATCGTGATACGCGTTTGCGTGAAGTATCGAACCTTGGTCAACATTTGATGGCTGAGATTGGCAAACTGATTCCAGTCTTGCCGGTGCCGTTGGTGGCGACAGTATTGCTCGAGCGCGCCGGCACGCCGATTAGCGAGTTCGAACTGAAATCGTCGGTCGCGGCGTTGGTGAAGCGCTTGGAGGCAGGCGGTGCCCGCATCTACCTGCCGCGCAGTGACTGGGACTATGCGGTGACCGCCGGGCTTCGCATGCTCACCGAGCGACACCTGGTGGCGATCCAGGAGGGGTTGTTTGTCGTACACGAGAACGAGCTCTCCCTGGTCCGGTATTATGCGAATTCGATCGTCCATTTGATCTGAGCTCAATGCGCCGCATCCTGTTCCCGCTGATCTTCGCGCTCGTGCTGAGCCCGATTGGCGTGATGGCGCATGCGTATCAGCATTTCGACCGTGCCGAGGGCGATCCGTTTAACACCAAGCAGGAAGCGGATGTGCCCTGCGGCCTGTGCGCCGGCTTGGTCACGCTCGAGCATGCCGCCTCTGGTCCGCAGGCAATACCATGGTCTGTCGGGAGGGCGGTGCCTCCGGCGCCCGACGGGTCGCACGGCATTGTTGTTCAGCCTTTTTTTCATTTCTTTCAGCGCGCGCCACCCGCCATCCTTTGAACCACTGACGCCCTACCACGTAGGGCATTGAGCACGCACGTTCAAATGGAAAATTTCGATGGCTAGGATTCATGCGGTTGCCATGGCGGCTGCGGTTGCAACGACGATGGCGTATTGCGCCTACGGTCAGTCGCAGGACGAGCTGACTGAGATTCGCAAACAGATTTAACGCCTCAAGGAAGAGTACGAAACGCGCATTGAAGCCCTTGAGAAGCGCCTCGCTGCCGCTGAGGCAAAAAGCGCGCAAGATGCGCGGGCGGCCAACCCGGTGCGCGACGACTCCGTAGGATCGTCACCGAGCGACCCAACTGCGCCTCCGCAGAACCGCGAGAATGCTTTCAATCCGGCGATCTCGTTGCTCATGCAGGGACGGAATGCCCACCTATCGCGCGACTCGAATACCTATCGGATCGGCGGGTTCATGCCCTCTGGTTTCGAGGGACCAGGCCCGCGTGGCTTGAGCCTTGCCGAAACGGAGCTTGCAATCAACGCCTCCGTCGATCACCATTTTTCCGCCCAGTTCGTCGGTGCCCTTGCGCCCGTGGGCGGCTTCGCGGTCGAGAACGCCTATTTTCAAACTTCATCACTCGGCTACGGCGCCACGCTGAAAGGTGGTCGCTATTTTTCCGAGATCGGCTATCTCAACAAGCAGCACCAACATGCCTGAGACTTTATCGATGCACCCCTTCCCTACCGGGCGTTTCTTGGCGGTCAACTGGGCAACGACGGTGTGCAGGCGAAGTGGATCGTTCCTGCTGATCTCCTGATCGAGTTCGGGGCCGAGGCAGCCAATGGTCAGTCGTTTCCTGGCAGTGAACAAAACCGCAACGGTCCACGACTTGCTACCGTCTTTGGTCATCTAGGCGGCGATCTTGGTTTGAGCCACAGTTGACGTATCGGGCTCTCCTATCTGCAGGCTTCTCCCGACGGACGGCGCTACAAGGATCGGAGCAGCACGGGCGTTGACGTAACCAACAGCTTTGCCGGACGCAGCAAACTCTGGATCGCAGATTCCGTCTGGAAGTGGGCGCCGGATGGCAACGCGACACAACGTAGTTTCAAACTTCAGGCTGAGTACTTTCTGCGCGATGAGGCGGGCCGCCTGACCTACGATACCGATGCCGCGGTAGGCGGGCCGCTGCCAGGCGCGTACGCATCACGTCAGCGTGGTTGGTACGCCCAAGCGACCTTTCAGTTCATGCCGCGCTGGCGGCTCGGCGCACGCTACGATCGATTGGGGAGTAGTGTCGCGCGCATCGAACAGGTTGCCAATGGGATGCTTGGCGCCGCTGACTTTCCAGTGCTTGCGCCGTACCAGCCCTCGATCGCGGCGGCCATGGTCGACTGGTCACCAAGTGAATTCAGTCGGCTGCGTCTGCAATATGCGCGCGATCGTTCGCGACCGGATGTGATCGATCATCAGGTCTTCCTACAATACATCATGAGCTTTGGCGCCCATGGCGCCCATGCGTGGCAGGGGCACACCATGATTCGACGATTTTGTATGATGCTTATCGCGCTCACCGTCTGGCAACAGAGCCATGCAGCAATTGAAGTGTTTGCCTGCGAACCCGAGTGGGGCGCGCTCATCGCCGAGTTGGCTGGTGACAACGCGAAGGTGTATGTCGCAACCACCGCTGCCCAAGATGTTCATCAAATCCAGGCGTGGCCAAGCCTCATCGCCGCCGTCCGCCGCGCAAGTCTCGTCGTGTGCACCGGGGCGGATCTGGAGGCGGGATGGCTGCCCATCCTGGTCCGCGAGTCGGGGAATGCAACGATTCAGCGGGGTCGACCAGGCTATTTTGAGGCTGCGCAATACGTCGCCATGATGGACGTCCCAACGCGGCTCGATCGCAGCGATGGCGACGTGCATGCCCTGGGCAATCCGCATGTGCATACCGATCCACGCAACCTGCTGCCGATCGCGGCGGCGCTTGCCAATCAACTGGTAATTATCGACCCCGGCAATGCCCCGTCTATCGTGAACGATTGGAGAATTTCGCCAACCGCTGGCGTGCTGCCCTTGCGAAATGGGCAGAGAAGGTGGGGTCACTGCGCGGTTTAGCCGTCGTCGAGCACCACCGCTCGTTCAGCTATCTATTCAAGTGGGCGGGGATGCGAGTGGTGGGCTATCTCGAACCAAAGCCTGGCGTGGAGCCCTCCACCGGCCATCTCGCGTCGCTGCTCGTGCGGCAGAAGACGGAAGGCGCGCGGCTCGTCGTGCGAGCCTCGTTCAACGACCCACGGGCAGCGCAATGGTTCGCTCTGCGTGCCAAGATTCCAGCGATCGTTCTGCCGTTTTCGGTGGGCGGCAATGCCTCGTCGAAGGATCTGTTTGGCTGGTTCGACAGCATTGTTGACCTTCTCGTCACCGCCAGCCAATGAACTCGGACGCCCTCACCCTGTCCATTCTCGGTCCGGCCATGGTCGCCGGGATGCTGGTTCTCGCGACCCATGTGCCACTTGACATGCATGTTCTCAAGCGCGGCATCGTCTTCATCGATCTTGCCATCGCGCAAATTGCGGGGCTTGGCGTGATTGCCGCTGACCGGCTCGGCTGGGAGCCCACTACATGGGCGGGTCAATGTGCCGCGCTTCTCGCTGCGCTCGTAGGCGCTTTGCTGCTCACCTGGACCGAGCGTCGGTGGCCGCAGATTCAAGAGGCACTCATTGGCACGTTCTTTGCGCTTGCGGCGACGGCCGCGACGCTGCTCCTGGCAGGCGACGCGCATGGCGGTGAACATCTCAAGGATCTTCTCGTCGGTCAGATCCTGTGGGTCTCTCGCGATCAGATTTTGTTGATGGCGATCGTGTCGATCATCGTCTTCGCCACATGGTTCGCAAAGCGCCGGTCGTTCGGACGCGTCACCTTTTATCTCGCCTTTGCGTTGAGCGTCACGACGTCGGTACAACTCGTTGATGTCTATCTCGTCTTTGCCAGCCTCATCGTACCCGCGATTGCGGTGAACGCCTTGACGCGCGGCGCGCTTACAAGTGCCTATTCAATTGGTGTCATAGGTTACGTCGTCGGACTAGCCGGTTCGGCGGTTTTCGACCTGCCGTCCGGGCCGCTGATCGTCTGGACACTTGCCGTATGTGCAGTTGGATTTGCATTGGCGCGGCATTTTCTGCTGCGCTACAAGGCGGCAACCTAAGGAATCACTGAACAAGAAGCTCGCCCCCTCGTAACTCCCTGAATATTTGAGCACGCTGATTACGCGGCATAGCTTAATCAGCGTTTCCCTAACTGCCGGACGAACGTCTCCAACTGTGCCGATGGTGCGATGGTCGAGTGGGTGCCCTAGCGGGCGGTCCGCCCTGCATCGTCGCGTCCCGGCAGGCCAATTGCGATCAATGCCCCAAGCACATTGCCGCCAGCCGCAATCATGACTGCCAAGCGATAGCCTTGCGTCTGATCGAACAGCCAACCGGCGAGAATCGGCAGACTAACCGCAGCGATGCACCAGGCGATATAGAGGCGGCTGGCGATATGGCCGAAGGCGTTCTTGTTCCAGTAGTGCCCAATCGTGCCGGCCGACGAACCGGAGATGAATCCGTATCCCATGCCGATCATGGTCAAAGCTGGGACAGCCATCAGCGGCCCAGGCCAGAGCGTCAGCATCAGCGCCCCGGTCAGCGAAAATAGATGTGCGCCGGCAGCCACCATCGGCATCGGATAGCGATCGACCAACCATCCTCCGCCGATGCGGGCGGCGGCGATGGCGCCGGTGATCATCGTCGTTGCGGCGAGCGCAAGAAGCGTCTTACCACCGTACGCCTGAATGATGCCCGCTGCCTGACTCATTACCATCAAGCCCGCCCCAGCCGCCAGAAAAAACACGCTGAAGAGACGAATGAAGACGTCCGGCCGACGGTCCGTCACCGCCAATGCCGGCACCGATGCGTCGTGCATGCGGATTTCGGCAAGGCGAATAAAACCGCCACCGATGGTGGCGGTTACTGCGATCACCGCCGCGAGGCCCGTCATCGTGGCGCGTAACCCGTGCGTCTCGATTGCCCAACCGAAGACAGGCGTTCCGATCATCGCACCCAACGGAAAGAGACTTACGATGTAACCGTTGGCGAGGCCGCTCATTTTCGTGATCGTCTGATTGGCCCCTTGCTGCACGACGATGAACCCGCATCCGCCACCCAGTCCAAACAACACGCCGTAACCGATGGCGAAGTGCAACAAATCGGTCGCGATGGCCGTCAGGTAAAGGCCGCAGGCGCTGGTCACGCCGCACGCGAGCAATAATGCGAACGGCGATAGGATGCGATAGAGTCGTGGCGCGATGTTCATCCCGAGCGTGAGGCTGATCGTGGACAGCCCGAACACCATCGTCATTTCCGTGCGTCCGATGCCCAACAACGCTTCCATTGGTTTGAGGAAGACGCTGAACGCATAGATCGTGCCGAACGGGAGATTGACCGCGGTGGCCGCCGCGATGGCGATGCCGGAGCGCTGGAGAGGCGTAAGACGTGTCATTGGGGTCGAGTCAAGGCTGGCGTTGTCTTATTTCCTTTAGCACGTCGATGCCAATCTCAATGGTCGCGTCATTGCCGGAAACGCTTGCGAGCCCGTCTTGTATCAGGCAGTGAACGCGCATGGTCCGCGCCACCATCGCAGCAAGCGCAGTCGTCGATTCGGTGGCAAGACGGAAAATGGCGAGATTGTCAATGCGGTGCAGATCCGCGCGAAGGATATTCCACCACGGATCGGTACCCCGGCCATAGGCGTAGATCACCACACGATTGGCACGGCCGGCGGCCCTGCGGATCAGCTTCAACTCGGGCATCCCGACATCGATCCACAACGTTACCGCGCCCGTCAAATCGCGCACCCACAGATCCGGTTCATCGGCGGTGCTAAGGCCGTTGCCGAACGACAGCGCCGGATCGGCATTGAGGGCGAATGCGACGAGGCGCACCATCATGCGCTCATCCGTCTCGGAGGCATGACGCGCCAGGGTAAGGGCGTGCGTCTGATAATAATGGCGGTCCAGATCATTGACTTGCAGCTCGGCCTTGAAGACCGTTGCTTTCTGAGCCATCGAAACCTTTCGAAAGAGACAGGCGCTGCCGCCGATCGGCGACATCCTACGCGCCGGAACGCTAGACTGTTGCCAAGAGTCCCACCGCACCGTGATCCACGAGAGCGAAACGGCGCTTCAACACGATCGCGCAAAGGAGGCGCAGCGATGACCGCAACTCAACATGTTTCGCGCGTAGTGACCAATCCTTTGTACCGAGGGCATCGGATGAAGCTTGGCGTCATGGCCTTCAATTGCAGCCATGGGTCGACCATTACGACCGCCGAGGGTGCCTGGGAATTGCACTGGGGTGACACGAAGAAGATCGCGAAGATGGCCGATAGTGCCGGTCTCGATGTTCTGCTGCCAGTCGGACGATGGCGCGGTTATGGCGGACCGACCAATTTCAACAACAGCACCTACGAGAGCTTTACCTGGGCTTCCGCCTTGGCGGCAATGACCGATCAGATCGCCGTCTTTGCGACCTGTCATGTGCCCTTGGTGCATCCGATCATGGCGGCAAAAATGGCCACGACCGTCGACCATGTGAGTGGCGGTCGCTTCTGTTTGAACGTGGTGTGCGGATGGTTCAAAGATGAGTTTGAAATGTTCGGCGCTGAATGGCGCGAGCATGATGTGCGTTACGAGTATGCAACCGAGTGGGTCGAACTGATGCGCCGGGTCTGGTCGGAAGAAAAGGAATTCGATTATTCGGGGCGATTCTTCCAGTCAAAACGCGCCTGGAGCCAACCTAAGCCAATCCAGAAGCCGTTCCCGCCGGTCATGAATGCGGGTGGCTCGGAGGCGGGGCAGCACTTCGCGGCGACCGTTGCCGACATGAACTTCGTGATCCTGCGCAATCAGGATTTTGACGGCGGCAAGACGCAGATCGACAAACTGAAATCGATGGCCCGCGCGGTGGGTCGCGAGGTCCAGGTATGGATCCATGTGTATGTCGTGGTGCGCGACACCGAAGAAGAGGCGCGTCGTTACTTAAATTACTACGTGCGGGAGAAAGGCGACTACGACGCGGTCAACAACCTTCTCACCATCTTTGGCATGCAATCGAAGACGCTCGATCCAAAGGTGCTCGATGAATTTCGCTTTCACTTCATCGCCGGGCACGGTGGGTATCCACTGGTCGGCACCCCCGCGCAAGTGGTCGATCAACTCGAAATGCTCACCCGCATGGGTGTAGACGGGTGTCTCATCTCATGGGTCAACTATGTTGATGAACTGAAGCAATGGATTGATGAGGTCAATCCGCTTCTCGAACAGGCCGGATTGCGTCAACGCTACACACCCGATTAAGGAGTCGTTGATGATTCGGATGCTGTTGGTTTGGTGTGTCCTCTCTTCTCCCGTCTTCGCGCAGGAATGGCCGGCGCGCCCGCTTCGGCTCGTCGTTCCGGCACCGCCGGGCGGCGCACCGGATGCCATCGCGCGCATCATCGGCCAGCGCTTAGGAGACCGGCTTGGGCAGCAGGTCATCATCGACAATCGCGGCGGCGGTGGCGGCATCATCGGTGCCGAGGTGGCGGCAAAGACCGCACCCGACGGTTACACCCTCGTGCTTGGCTACGCCGGACCGTTCTCGATCAATCCCGCTCTGCAGGAAAAGCTGCCTTACGACGCGGTCAAGGACTTCGCGCCGATCACCATGCTTGCCACGAGCCAGAACATTCTCGTTGTGCATCCGACCTTCGCGTCGCGCTCGATCGCCGAGTTCATCGCGCTCGCCAGGGCGCGTCCCGGCGCAATCAATTACGCTTCGGGTGGCACTGGACAATCAACCCATCTGTCGATGGAATTGCTGATGCTGATGGGCGAATTCAAGCTCACACATATTCCGTATAAAGGGGCCGGCCCCGCCCTCGCAGATGCTCTTGGCGGGCGGGTAGAGGCGCACTTTATTTCCGTTCCCCCGGCGTTGCCGCATCTCAAGAGCGGCAAACTCGTTGCCATTGGCGTCACCGGACTCCAGCGTCTGGCAACGCTGCCTGATGTGCCGACCATCGCCGAAGCCGGTCTCCCTGGTTACAGCGTGGAAACATGGTACGGACTGTTCACCCGCGCCGGTACGCCGGCACCGATGGTCGCGCGCCTGCATAGTGAAGTAACCACCATTCTCAAGACACGCGAGATCGAGGAGTTGTTTGACCGCCAGGGGCTTGAAATCGGCGGAGGCAGCACCAGCGATCTCGCGAAATTTCTCGATGCCGAAATCACCAAGTGGCGCCGCGTCATCAAGGCAGCCGGCATCAAGCCGGAGTAAAAGCATGCCGCGCGCACGCCAATTGCAGCGACACCGATATACTCGGGAAAGGACCGGCGCCAAGGTAAGCGGGTGTGCGTTGGGTCCAAATCACCGCAAAGGAAAATGGTATGAAGTGGATCCGCTTAGGAAGACTGCCGGTCATGCAGGGTGGTGTGTTGGCACTGTGCGCATTGGCCGGCGCAAGCGTAACCGTTGCACAGACCTATCCGACGCGGCCCATCACCATTGTCGTCGTGCTTACGCCCGGTTCCGGGCTCGATGTGGTTGCACGCACCTATGCAGATCGCCTGTCCAAGGTTTTCGATCGGCCGGTCATCGTTGAGAACAAGCCCGGCGGCGGCCAGATGGTCGCCATCAATCAGGTTATGGCGCAGGCGGCCGATGGCCATACCTTGGTCGTCGTGACAAGCGCGGCGATGTCGATCAATCCATCGATGTTCAAAACGCTTTCCTATGATCCGCAAAATATTTCGTGCCGATCTCGCTCTACTTGAAATCACCCTTCGTTCTGGTGACCAATCGCGATGTGCCGGTGCGAACGGTCAACGAGTTGATCGCCTACGCAAAAGAGCGTCCCGGAAAGCTTGCGTACAGTTCCCCAGGGGTGGGCGGCGCGCCGCACCTTGCAGTGGAAATGATGAATCAGCGCTTTGGGTTGTCGATGACGCATATTCCGTACAAGAGCACCTCGCAGGCGATTCTCGATGTGGTCGCGGGCACAGTGCAACTTGCCTTTGCTGAGGCCGGTGCGTCGCAAGACTTGATCAAGGACGGCAAATCGCGACCGCTTGCCGTGTCGTCGACCACGCCCTTTAGCACCTTTCCCGAGGTGCCGACCTTTGCGCAGTCGACCGGTGCCGCCGATTTCGAAGCGGTGTCATGGCATGTCCTGATGGCGCGATCTGGCACGTCGCGCGAGATCGTGGTGCGTTTGCATGAGGAAATGAATCGGATCATGCGCACGCAAGAGGTCAAGGACCGCGTCGCGATTCTCGGGTTAATCCCCATTGATCCGATGTCGATCGATGAGGCGAATGCGTTCATGCGCGCGGAGACCACCAAATGGGGAGATCTCGTCAGGAAGCTTGGTCTGACGGGGACACAGCAGGGGTTTGAATCCCACGGCACGGTTCGCTTAGCTACGCGCTCCTTCTATCGAGACGGCAGGCCCGCCACGCTTCGTGCGCCCCCCTTGTCTCCGGCTTCGACCATGTGCACTGGTCGCGACTGGTGATAGAGTGCAACGGTTGCGGCGAGGCGCGGCGGCATCGACACGATCATTTGCGCCACATAATCCGAGGAGACGCAATGAACTGCAGCGAGCGCGCTTCGGCGCTGAATTCCTTCTTGTGTTATCTCATCCTCGCCGCGGGCCTCTGCATTGCTGTCCCCGTGTTAGCGCAAGGCGCCGGTCCCTTCAAGATCGGCATCGCGAGTGATATGTCGTCCGCCTACAGCGATCTGTCCGGGAAGGGATCGTTGATCGCCGTGCAGCTTGCGATCGAGGATTTCGGCGGCAGCGTGCTTGGGCGCAAGATCGAGGTCGTCTCTGCCGATCACCAGATGAAGCCCAGCGTGGGCTCTTCGCTGGTAACTGAATGGTTCGATCGCAGCAACGTCTCCGCGGTGTTCGGTCTGGCCGGCTCTTCGGTCGCGCTCGCAGTGCAGGCGATCGCCAAGGACCGGCCAACCAAGGCTGTCATTCACACCATACCGCTTACCTCCGAGCTGATCGGCAAGAGTTGTCTGCCTAACGCCATTCACTGGGCGCCGGATTCCTATGCGCTCGCAGCCGCGGTGACCCGTTACATGACCAGACAGGGCGGCAAGAGCTGGTTCATCATGGTGCAGGACACGGCGGCCGGCCCGCCGGCGCGCGCCGCGGCGGCTGATGGCATCCTGAAGGGCGGCGGCAAGATCGCAGGCGATGTACGTGTCCCGTTCAATGCCGGCGATGTTTCATCGTTCGTGCTACAGGCGCAATCTTCGCGCGCGAATCTAATCGCGGTTGGTTTTGGCGGCGCGGATCTCATCAACATCGTCAAGGCTGGCCGCCAGTTCGGCATCGAGAAGACCGGCGCCGCGTTTGTTTCGCTTGCGCTTTTCGGTCCGGACATCGAGGGCATGGGGCTCGATCTGGCCAAGGGCATCGCGTTCGTCATGCCGTTCTATCCGGAAATGAATGCCGAAGCGCGCGCGTGGTCGAAACGGTTCCAGGATCGCGCCGGGCGGCTGCCCGCCTGGTCGCAGGTCGCCGATTACGAGGGCGTGCTGCATTACCTCCGCGCGGTGCAGAAGGCCGGTACCGATGATGCTCAGAAGGTCGTGCCGATAATGAAGTCGGCGCCGATCAACACGTTCAGTATTGAAGGTGGTGTGATCCGCGAGGATCATCAGCTCGTGCGCCCCATGTATCTCGCGAAAGTGAAAGCACCGGATCAATCGAAGTTTCCCGGCGATTTCTACGACATCATCGGTAAGGTGCCGGCGAGTGAAGTGTTCTCGCCGCTGGCCGACAGCGCCTGCCCCATGGTGAAGAAGTAGCGAGGAATCCGCGCGGCGCGCCACGCGGAGTTTTAACTTTGACCGCTTTCGTTCTAGAGGCAGTGGGGCTGTCGCGCGAGTTCGGCGGGTTCTATGCGGTCAATGACGTATCGATCGGCATCGAGCAGGGCCGCATTCATGCGTTAATCGGCCCCAATGGCGCAGGCAAGACGACCGTCTTCAATCTGCTCACCAAGTTTTTGGCGCCGACGGCAGGGCGGATCGTCTACAAGGGGCAGGACATCACCAGGCTTCGTCCCGCTGCGGTGGCGTGTCTTGGACTGGTGCGATCGTTCCAGATCTCGGCGGTGTTTCCGCATTTATCGGTACGCGATAACGTTCGCCTCGGCTTGCAGCGCGCCCTTGGCACATCCTTTCACTTCTGGCGGCGAGGCCGCAGCCTCGATCGGCTTAACGATCGCGCGGAATCGCTTATCGCCTCAGTGGGCCTGCAGGCATTCATGGGTGAGACGGCCGGCCAGCTACCCTATGGACATCGCCGCGCGCTGGAGCTTGCCACGACGCTTGCGCTCGATCCGGAAGTGCTGCTACTGGATGAACCCACTTCCGGGCTTGGACGTGAGGACATCGGGCGGATTACTGAGCTGATCCGCGGTCTGGCGGGCGAGCGCACGATCCTGATGGTCGAGCACAACCTCTCGGTTGTGGCCGCGCTGTCTCATCGCATCACTGTCATGGCCCGCGGTCGTGTATTGGTTGAAGGCTCGTATGCCGAGGTGTCGGCGAATCTCGAGGTACGCGCCGCATACATGGGATCGACTAATGCGTGACGCGCCTGGCCAACCACTGCTCGATGTAACCGAACTGCGGGCATGGTACGGCGACTCGCAGGCCTTGCACGGTGTCACCTTTAACGTGTACCAGGGGGAAGTCGTGACCCTGCTCGGTCGCAACGGCGCCGGCAAATCGACTACCTTGAAATCGGTGATGAGCATCGTGTCACGGCGCACCGGCAGCATTCGACACCAGGGTACCGAGTGTCTCGCGCTGACGTCCGATGCGATTGCGCGGCGCGGCATCGCGTACTGCCCGGAGGAGCGCGGCATTTATTCAAGTCTTACCGTGGAAGAGAATCTGTTGTTGCCGCCGGTGATCGCGCCAGGTGGCATGTCGGTCGAAGAGATCTACACGCTCTTCCCAAATTTGCGGGAACGACGATCCGGGCAGGGCACGAAGCTCTCCGGCGGGGAACAGCAGATGCTCGCCATCGGACGCATCCTTCGTACCGGCGCCAAGCTCCTGCTGCTCGATGAGCCGACTGAAGGGCTGGCGCCCGTGCTCGTGGAACAGATCGGCGCGGTGATCGCCACGCTTAAGCAACGTGGCTTCACTATTTTGCTGGTCGAGCAGAACGCGCATTTTGCCGCCGGCCTTGCAGACCGGCATTACGTTGTGGAGGACGGGCGCGTGGTGGACATGATTGCGCGTGCTGATCTTGCCGCGAGCGGCGCGCGCCTTGCTGCGTATCTGGGCGTGTAAAGGCTAGTGAATGATTGAGATCCTGACCAACTGGATGGATCTGTTGCCGCCGGCACCTGCGCTGTTCGGACAACTGCTGGTCGGCCTCATCAACGGCAGCTTCTACGCGGTGCTAAGCCTTGGTCTTGCGGTCATCTTCGGCCTGCTCAACATCGTCAATTTCACCCACGGAGCGCAATACATGCTGGGTGGTCTTGCGGCCTACGCGCTCTTCACCTATGCAGGCATCGGTTACTGGCCCGCGCTGTTGCTTGCGCCACTTTTGGTTGGCGCGTCAGGCATCGTGATGGAGCGCTTGTTTCTCAGACACCTGTACCGGCTCGATCATCTGTACGGCATGTTGCTCACGTTCGGGGTGACCTTGGTGATCGAGGGACTGGTCCGTTTCCAGTATGGATCGACCGGTAGTCCTTACCCGGTGCCTGCTTCGTTGAGCGGCGCGTGGGATCTTGGTTTCATGTTCATGCCCATCTATCGCGGCTGGGTCGTTGTTGCGGCGCTCGTGGTGTGCCTTGGCACTTGGTTTGTGATCGAGAAAACCAAACTTGGCGCCTATCTGCGCGCCGCCACCGAAAACCCGAAGCTGACCCGGGCCTTCGGCATCAACGTGCCGCGCATGGTCATGCTCACTTATGGTTTTGGCGTCGCGCTGGCGGCGCTGGCCGGCGTCATGGCGGCGCCGATCTATCAGATCAACGCGAACATGGGCTCGGAGATCATCATCGTCGTCTTCGCGGTCGTGGTGATCGGCGGCATGGGCTCGATCAAAGGGGCCATCGTCAGCGGATTCATGCTGGGTTTGGCTGAGGGCATGACCAAGGTGTTCTATCCCGAGGCGTCGACGACGGTGGTGTTCATCATCATGGCCATCGTGCTACTGGTGCGTCCGGCGGGCTTGTTTGGGGCGGTGACGCTGACTGCCGCGCCGGAGGCCGAGACCCATGCGACGGGGCGTGCACTTGTTGCGCCGGCCACGTTGCGATTGCTGGTGATCGGCGCGCTGCTCTGCGGCGCAATCTTGCCGCTGTTGGTGTATCCGGTCTTCTTGATGAAGGTGCTTTGCTTTGCTATTTTCGCCTGCGCATTCAATCTTTTGATGGGATTCAGTGGACTGCTGTCGTTCGGCCATGCAGCGTTCTATGGTGGCGCATCGTACTTCGCCGCCTATGCGATGAAAGCGTGGGGGTTCGATCCCCTTGGCGCCGTGCTGGGTGGCGGGCTGCTCGCCGGTGTGCTCGGCGTCGCATTCGGACACCTAGCGATCCGCCGCCAGGGCATCTACTTTGCGATGATCACGCTCGCGCTGGCGCAGATGGTGTACTTCTTTGCGGTGCAGGCCGAGTTCACCGGCAACGATGAAGGTATTCAGGCCGTGCCGCGCGGCGTCTTGCTCGGCGTGGTGAATCTTGCCAATCCGCTGGCGATGTATTACTTCGTGTTCGCGTGTTTTGTCGCGAGCTTTGCCGCGATCGCACGGATCATCGACTCGCCATTCGGGCAGGTGTTAAAAGGCATTCGCGATAACGAGGCACGCGCCATTTCGCTTGGCTATGAAACGGGTCGCTACAAGCTGATTGCGTTCGTGCTGTCGGCGGCCTTCTCCGGAATTGCTGGAGCGCTCGATGCCCTCGTGTTTCAGCTCGCGTCGCTCACGAATGTGCACTGGACCATGTCGGGTCACGCGCTCCTCATGACCATCTTGGGCGGGGTCGGCACCCTGACTGGACCGGTGGTCGGTGCGATCATCGTGGCCGGCATGGAAAATTATCTCGCGCAGCTTGGTGCCTGGGTGGCCGTGATCCATGGCTGCGTGTTTATCGTGTGCGTCATGATGTTCCGCGCGGGCATCGTCGGTGAAATTAGCGCATGGTTTGTGCGCCGGCACGCTATGGGGAGTAATCTCTACCCATTGCAGGCGGCCGAACCCCGGATCGTTGTATCCGGCCCGGCCGCGCGGGAGCGGTGATGAAGGAGAACTCACGATGAGCAACAACGGCGCGGCATCCTTGGCGCGAGGTGTTCACCATCTGGCGCTGTGCACCGATGACATGAAAATGACCGTCGACTTTTATGTCGACGTGCTTGGTTTTCCACTGGTGCACGCGATGAAAGTGCCGGCCGGCCTTGGCACTGGACCGGCCAATCGGGGCAATCCCCCATACGAATCGATCCGCCACTATTTCTTCGACATGGGCAACGACAGTTTGCTCGCGTTCTTCGAAATCCCGAAAGGCAAGGAGCCTGCGCATAACCGGAACGCGATTGGTGCGATGCAGCATTGCGCTTTCGTGGTGACGCCGGAGCGATTTCGCGAGATCGAGGAACGGCTCAAGCAGGCGAATATTCCCTATCGCGGCCCAATCCCACAGTTGCCGCGGTTAGACGGCATCTATTTCTTTGACCCGAACGGCATTCGCCTCGAATTTGCCTGCCAGCCCGAAGACGGCGACAATCCGTTCGTCATTGATTGTGTGCTGCAAACCAAAGCTGAAGCGGGCGCCGAATTGGCCACGTTGCCGGGTGCAACGGCCGAATGGCTCGCCAAGCGTGTCGAGTCCCTCCCAACGAAGCATTGATCAGTCCATCCATCGCCCTAGAGGAGATATATCATGAGTGCCAATCCAGTCACCCTGCCAACCAAGACCAAGATGAAGGTTACGTACGCGCCCAAGGACAAGCCGAATTACGTCCCGGGCCGTCGTGGCTTTTTTAAATACCGTGACCTTGGCATCACGGCAGCGACCAGTGGGCGCATACGCGCGCAGATCACGTCCGCCGAAAAGGGTATGTCGGAGCCGACCGGCTGGCACTACCATCAATGCGAGACGCAGCTCGTCTACGTCCTCAAGGGTTGGGTTGATCTCGAATTTGAAGACGAAGGAAAAATCCGCATTTCGGCCGGTGACTCCCTTATGATTCCCGGTGGCGCCAAGCACAACGAGACGGCTACATCGGATGAGCTTGAGCTGCTCGAAGTGTCGTTGCCGGCCGATATGGGGACGGTTAGCTGCGACGCACCGCGCTAGGTTGGATTCTGATCGTAGAGTTTGACGCACCGGCGGAGCGGGGCGGACGCGAATGAAGTGGGTCACCAAGGATTTCGTTCATCTCGATCGCGTGGCCTGCCCGTGGTTGATAAAGCGCTTCGTCGATCCGGATGCATCGTTTGTGTTCGTACCCTGGGGCGAGGAGCATCTTCGCCCCAGCGATGCTATCCCTTTTGCGATTACAGGGGCCGAGTTGGGCCCGCACGACGCCGATGGCACGACCTTCGACAAGATTCTGCGTAAATATCGCCTCGACGACCCGGCGCTTGCGGCCATTGCGGACATCGTCCGCGCCGGGGTTGACTTTGTTCTGCGTCAACAGCGGCCCGCAGCGAACGACGAGCATGGACCGATGGCTTACGGGCTACTTGCGATTTCAGAGGGCATGATGCTGCTCAAGCAACCCGATACTGCCATCATCGAATCGAGCCTCGTCGTGTACGACGCACTGTATGCAAATTTCAAGGCACACCATCTCCTTGGCTTACGCGGATTGCAGTTGCCGCCAATGGAGGGCAAGGGGCCGTCGCTACCGACGATGTTCTTGCGTAAATTGCTGAAGGAAGCGAAGCGCTGATTAGGCTGTCGACGCGTTCTTATCTGAGCGGCTGTCGGGTCGCTCGCCTGCACTCGAATGCCTCGTCCGATTTACTCCGGTTCGACGCCCGCGGCCCTTAGCACCTTGCCGAATTCTGGCGTGTCGGTTTTGATCCGCTCAATCACGGCTTCGGGTGTCGTATGCGCGGTGAATACACCAAGCGATGCGTATCGTTCCTGCACATCGGGCATCTTCATGATCTTCGCCACTTCGGCGTTGAGCCGATCGATGATCGGTCGCGGGGTGCCTTTTGGTGTCATCAACGACCACCATGTCTGACCGACTTTTACCGGCACGTTCGATTCGGCGAGGGTCGGGAGGTCGGGGAATATCGCCGAGCGAATCTCGCTAGTGACGGCTAGTGCGCGAATCTTGCCCGCACGGATCTGCGGGACGGCCGGCACCATATCGGAAAAACAGATTTGCACCTGCCCGGCGACCAGATCTGCGACAGCGAGCGCAGTGCCCTTATAGGGGATGTGTGTCATGTTCACGCCCATCAGCGACTTGAAGCTTTCGCCGATGACGTGCGCGGGAGTTCCATTTCCTCCGGAGGAGAAATTAAGCTTGCCCGGATTCGCTTTCAAATGAGCAATGAGATCCGCAACCGTGTTAGTCGGCACGCTCGGATGAACGACGAGGATCGAGCCGGCCGTCGCCACCAGAGTCACTGCCGCGACGTCGTTGATGTGATCGAACGGCATGCGCTTATAGAGATTCGGGTTGGTTGCCAGGGTCGCGCTGTTGCCTAACAGCAGCGTGTAGCCGTCGGCGGGTTGCTTGAGCGCATATTCGGTACCGATGTTGCCTGCGGCACCCCCCCGATTCTCAATGGTTACCGGCTGCCCAAGCCCTTCAGAGAGTTTCTGACCAACGAGTCGGGAAATGACATCGCTCGCGCCACCCGGGGGAAACGGCGCGATGAACTTGATCGGCTTGTTGGGATACGCACCTTGCGCCATCGCGCCTGATGCGCCGAGCACACCGGCAATTCCAATGACAAGTCGGCTTAGGAATGACGCGATCATAGATGTCTCCTTTGGTGTTCTGCGTTCTACACAAAGGACAACCGAGTCAGTCATTGGTCATCCGATTGGGTGGATTTGCACGGCAGCCGTTTCCAATTCAGGTTTGATCCTGAACGAGTCGAGCGGGAAGTCGATGGTTGATTGGACCGGCAGTGTAACCGGGACCGATTGTGCGGTGGCTGAGTGCCGATTGGTCGAGCGCGATTGAGGCGATGGCGTGTGTCTTTGGGTC
>SHXR01000050.1 GCA_009693235.1 Betaproteobacteria bacterium
TTCGCATTGCTGCCTCGGCTGCGGTGGTCACGGACATCGCAGCAAGTGACCAAGCCGTCTATGGCGTGAACACCGGATTTGGCAAACTGGCGAAAATCCGGATTCCGCGCGATCAGCTCGTGCAACTGCAGCGTAACCTGGTGTTGTCGCATGCCGCCGGCGTTGGCGCGCCATTTGCCGATGGCGTCGTGCGCTTGATTATCGCGCTGAAGGTCGCCAGTTTCGCCCAAGGCTTCTCCGGTGTGCGCGTGGCGACTGCTGAGATATTGGTCAACCTCTTCAATGCGCGCGTGCTGCCGCAGATCCCCTCCAAGAGATCGGTCGGCGTCTCGGGTGACCTGGCCCCGCTGGCGCACCTCGCAGCTTGCTTGCTTGGGGTTGGCAATGCATCGATTGATGGCCCGGTGTGCACGGCCACCGCCCTCGAACAAGCGGGTCTTGCTCCGTTGACGCTTGGCCCGAAAGAGGGACTCGCACTCATCAATGGCGCGCAAGTTTCCAACGCGTTGAGTCTGGCCGGCCTATTTGCCGCGGAAAACATCTACTCGGCCGCGGTGATGGCGGGCACCATGTCGGTGGACGCCACGATGGGCAGTGACACGCCGTTTGATGCAAGGCTACATGAGATTCGCGGCCAACGCGCGCAGGTTGAACTCGCCCTCACCTATCGTTCGCTCCTTGCCGGCAGCGTGATTCGTGAATCGCACCGAATCAATGACGAACGCGTACAGGACCCCTACTCGCTTCGTTGCCAACCACAGGTAATGGGAGCGTGCCTCGCGCAAATGCGTTACGCAGCAGGAATTTTCGGTGATGAGGCGAATGGCACCTCGGACAATCCGATCGTTTTTGCCGATACGCGTGAAATCCTCTCGGGTGAAAATTTCCATGCCGAGCCGCTGGCGTTAGCCGCCGATGCGCCGGCGATTGCGATCGCCGAGATCGGTGCGATGTCGGAGCGACGCATCGTCTTGCTGATCGACACCACCATTTCCGGGTTGCCCGTTTTTCTCGTCAAGGAAAACGGACTCAATTCGGGCTTCATGATTGCGCAGGTCACGGCGGCAGCCCTCGCTAGCGAAAACAAAGCGCTCGCACATCCGGCGAGCGTCGATAGCATCCCGACCTCGGCAAACCAGGAAGACTTCGTGAGCATGGCGACCCATGCGGCGCGCCGGCTGACTGATATGGCCGATAACGTCGCGACCGTCGTTGGCATTGAACTGCTCGCCGCCGCGCAAGGCATCGAGTTTCGTGCACCGTTGGTGAGCTCGCTGCCGATTCGCGAAATTGTCGACGAGTTGCGAACCAAAGTTGCGCACTATGAAGCGGACCGGTATTTCTCCCCGGACATCGAGGCAGTCCGTAGTTGGGTTCATTCCGGCCGCTTCAATCGTGCGGTGTCGGCCCTGCTGCCGTCTTATAGTGGATCAAGCTAGCTCGCCAGCTCCACGCGATGGCGGAAATATTCGAGGGCTTCCGGATTGGCCAGCGCCTCGACGTTCTTCACCGCCCGCCCGTGGACTACATGGCGCACAGCGAGCTCGACGATCTTGTTTGACTTGGTGCGCGGAATATCGGCGACTTGTACGACCTTGTCCGGGACATGGCGGGAGGTCGTGTTGGTCTTGATCCGTTCTTTGATGCGGGCGATCAAGATCGAGTCGAGCGTGAGGCCTTCCCGCAGCTTGACGAACAACACCACGCGCACGTCATTGTCCCAATCCTGACCGATGACGAGCGATTCGATCACCTCGTCCAACTGCTCGACCTGGCGGTAAATCTCGGCAGTGCCGATGCGCACACCGCCCGGATTGAGCGTGGCATCGGAGCGCCCGTAAATGATCATGCTCTGAATGCCATCATGCTCGGTCATTTCGCAGTAGTCGCCGTGGCACCAGATATTCGGGAACCGCTCGAAATACGCAGCCCGGTACTTAGCGCCATCCGGATCGCTCCAGAAGTAGATGGGCATCGACGGAAACGGTTTGGTGCAGACCAGTTCGCCTTTGGCGCCACGAACCGGGCGGCCATCATCATCGAACACATCGACCGCCAGCCCCATCCCGAGGCATTGCAATTCACCACGCCAGACTGGGAGGATCGGATTGCCGACGATGAAGCAACTGATGATGTCGGTGCCGCCCGAAATCGATGACAGACAAATATCCTGCTTGATCCCCCGGTAGACGTAATCGAATGCTTCCGGAACGAGCGGCGAGCCGGTCGAAAGCACCGCCCGTAGTGACTTCAGCTTATGCGTGCGCGCGGGCTCGACGCGGATCTTGGCGATATGATCGATGTATTTGGCCGAGGTGCCGAAATGCGTCATGTCGGCCGCATCGGCGAAATCCCAGAGAATATTGCCGCGGCGCACGAAAGGTGAGCCGTCGTAGAGGCACAGCGTTGCCCCGGTGGCAAGGCCTGTCACCAGCCAGTTCCACATCATCCAGCCGCAAGTGGTGAAGTAGAACAGCCGATCGCCAGACCGTAGATCAGAATGGAGTTGATGCTCTTTCATGTGCTGCAACAGCGTGCCGCCCGCGCCATGCACGATGCACTTGGGGACCCCAGTGGTGCCCGATGAATACATGATCACCAGCGGATGATCGAACGGCAACTGCGCGAAATCGATCTCGGTGGCATCGCTCGCCTGCGTGAAGTCCTGATACAAAACGACATTCGATACCCCACCAAGCCCTGTGGGCGAGCCGGCATAGGGAACGACGATCACGCGCTTGAGCGATGGCAGCTTATCGGCGACCAGCCGTACCTTCGGCATGACATCGACGATCTTGCCGCTATACCAGTACGCATCGACGGCAAAGAGGACCACCGGTTCAATCTGTCCAAAGCGGTCCAATACACCTTGGACGCCGAAATCGGGTGAGCAGGAGGACCAGATCGCCCCAATGCTGGAAGCGGCCAGCAACGCAATGATGGTTTCAGGGAGATTAGGCAAGTATCCGGCCACGCGATCACCCGGTTTTACGCCCAGTTGACGAAGTCCGTCTGCCACGCGGGCGACTTCGTCATAGAGATCGAGAAACGACAGGTTGCGTTTGACTTTGTCCTCGCCCCAGAACACCAAGGCATTGCCGGTGTCGCGTCTGCGGAGCAGGTTCTGCGCGAAGTTCAGCCGGGCATCCGGAAACCATTTGGCACCCGGCATCTTGTCGCCGTCGTTGAGGGTTCGTTTGCCGGGCTCACCCTGCACTTCGCAAAACTTCCATACTGACCGCCAGAACTGTTCGGATGAATTGACCGACCACTGGTGGTAGGCCGGATAGTCATTGATGTGCAGCTTCCAATCGCCAATGGCTTGCTTTGCAAACCGCGTGACGTTCGCCTTGACGATGCGTTCCTGACTAGGCGTCCAAAGTGGTTTGGTTTCGCTCATGCAAGCACTCCGGATTCGGCCAGGCGGCGAATCATCGCCGGGAGCGGCACCGCTTTGTTCAGCGTTTTGCTGATCCACACCATCTTCACTTCCCCTTCTGCATACACTATTTCCGGATCGTAACTGGGACGCATTTCGTAGTACGTCATGACGCTCGTGCGGCCAGGCTCAGCGAGCAGTAATTTTATTTCGACGTCGCCCGGATAAGCGAGCGCGCGTCGATAAGTACAGCTTGCGGTGATGACCACCGGCGAATGGTCAGCCGGCAGCTGACCGCCGCCCCCGCCCACTTCGTAGCGATCGAAAAAACTGATGCGCGCCTGCTCCATGTAACGAAAGTACACGGTGTTGTTGACATGGCGTTGTGCATCCATATCGCCCCAGCGAATGGGCATGCGTTCGGTATGAACGTGGAAACGGCTCATCAACGTTGCTGCGTCAAAAAAAAGGAAGGCGGGGCAGGCCAAGCAAGTTCGCGAGCCCGAATGGACGGCGAATTATAATCGGACCGTTCAAAGTGATTCGTCATTAGTAAGGGAACTCCGCCACCACCGGGATCAAGTAGACTTTTGAACCGCAAAGGACGAAACGAGCTTGCAAGCAAGAATTTCCAAATTTTTCTGGGTGAGCCCATACCCCGCCCCACGCCGCGATGTCGTGCCATTGCATCCAGGAACAATCTGATGAGCGACGCCTTGCAACGTGAGTCCATGGAATATGACGTCGTCATCGTGGGCGGTGGCCCGGCCGGCCTTGCCGCGGCTATTCGCATCAAGCAGTTCGCCGCCGCCAAATCGACCGAGGTTTCGGTATGCCTCATCGAAAAAGGCTCGGAGATCGGCGCCCATATTCTCTCCGGCGCGGTGATGGATCCACGCGCCATGACCGAGCTCTATCCGGATTGGCAGGCCCTTCAAGCACCGCTCAACACGCCGGTGGCGGAAGATCGCTTCCTTTTTCTTGGCGCCAAGAATTCGTATCAGATTCCAGACGCTTTGCTACCAGAATGCTTCAAGAACCACGGCAACTATGTCGTGAGCCTGGGCAATGTGTGCCGGTGGCTGGGTGGTAAAGCTGAAGAACTGGGCGTTGAGATTTACCCTGGATTTGCCGGTGCGGAGGTGCTCTTCAATACCGCCGGTGCAGTCGTGGGCGTTGCCACCGGTGATATGGGCATCGGTAAGGACGGCAAGCCAACCGGCAATCATCAGCGTGGCATGGAATTGCGTGGCAAATACACCTTCTTCGCCGAAGGATGCCGTGGTCACCTCGGCAAGATGCTGATGGATAAGTTTCGCCTGCGAGACGGTGCCGATCCGCAGGTCTATGGCATTGGACTCAAAGAGCTGTGGGAAATCGACCCGGCAAAGCACAAGGCCGGACTGGTTGTTCACACCGCCGGCTGGCCACTTGACGCGAGCACCTATGGCGGCTCGTTCCTCTATCACCTTGAGAACAATCAGGTGGCGGTCGGATTTGTGGTCGGGCTCGGTTATGCGAACCCGTATCTCAATCCGTTTGAAGAACTGCAACGCTACAAAACGCATCCGCATATCCGCCTATTTTTAGAAGGAGGCAAGCGGATCGCCTATGGCGCCCGGGCCATCACCGCGGGCGGCATTATGTCGCTGCCGAAAATCGTGTTCCCAGGCGGCTGCCTGGTGGGTGACGATGCGGGCTTTCTCAATGCCTCGCGCATCAAAGGCAGTCATGCGGCGATCAAGACCGGCATGCTGGCGGCCGAGGCCTGCGTGGAAGCGCTGCAGACAGGTCGTGCCAATGACGAACTGACCCGTTATCCGGAAGCGTTTCGCGCCTCATGGCTCCACGACGAACTCTGGAAAGCGCGCAACTTCAAGCAGTGGATGGCCAAGGGCCTGTACCTTGGGACCGCGATGGTCGGCGTCGAGCAATGGCTGCTCGGTGGCAAGGTACCGTGGACGTTGCATCACAAACATGCCGATCACGAAACGCTCGAACCGGCCGCAAAGAGCCAGCGCATCGACTACCCGAAGCCAGATGGCAAGATTTCCTTCGACCGGTTGTCGTCCGTCTTCGTCTCGAACACCAATCATGAAGAAAACCAGCCCGCGCATCTCACGCTGAAGAGCGCACAGGTGCCGATCACCACCAACCTTGCACTTTACGATGCCCCGGAACAACGCTTCTGCCCGGCTGGAGTCTATGAGATCGTCCGGAACGATGATGGCTCCAATCCCCGCTTGCAGATCAACGCGCAGAACTGTGTGCATTGCAAGAGCTGCGACATCAAGGACCCTACCCAAAACATTCATTGGGTGGTGCCAGAAGGTGGTGGCGGTCCGAACTATCCGAACATGTAGGATTGCGGGCGGATAGCCGTATTCCTCCCAACAAGGTTATTCTCGGTACGTTAACCCACGAAGGAGCAGTCCATGGCGTACGATCTTCTTATCAAAAACGGTACCGTGATCGATGGCACCGGCGCACCCGGCCGCCATGCCGATATCGCGGTGTCAGGCGGCAAAATCATCGACATCGGCAAGATCAAAGACAGCGCCGCCAAAGTCATCGATGCCGCCGATTGTGTGGTGGCGCCAGGCTTTATCGATCCGCATACGCACTACGATGCGCAGATTTGCTGGGACGGTGCGGTCACGCCCTCTCCTTGGCACGGCGTGACCAGTGTCGTCATGGGTAACTGTGGTGTCGGCATTGCGCCCTGCCGGCCAGGCGATCGAGAAGTCGCGATGCGCGATCTGGTGAACGTTGAAGCCATTCCGTTTGAAGTGCTGAACGCCGGCATCACCTGGGACTGGGAAACCTTCCCGCAGTTCATGAATGCGGCCGATGCGCGTAAGCCCGCACTTAATCTTGCCTTCCTAGCGCCGCTTACCCCGTTTCGTCATTACGTCATGGGCGCCGAATCGATGGAACGCGCTGCCTCGCCCGCGGAAACCGCGAAAATCAAGGCGCTGCTTGGCGAAGCGATGGATGCCGGTGCGTTCGGATTCTCCAGCACTGTACTCAATCAGCACATCGGCTACGGCGGGAAACCGCTCGGTTGCCGGTACGCCGATGCAGCGGAATATCGCGCGTATTCGAATGTGCTGAAGGAGAAAAACAAGGGCGCCATCGAAGTGGCCGTGACGCGTCAGATCGCGGTGCTGGAAGATGAGCAGTACGATCTCCTCGATTTGCTGCTTGCCGAAAGTAAGCGGCCGGTCACCTTCATTGCGATGTTCGATCGCGATGATATTCCCGAGGCGGTTCGAGACACGCTACGCAAAGCCGCGCCACTGATCAAGCGTGGTGCGCGGCCGCAGACCTCTCCCCTGCCACTCACGCGCGAAGTGAATATGAGGAATCCGTTCTCATTCGCGGCGTTTCCTTCTTGGAATCGCGTGTTCATCGATAAATCAAAATCCGCGCAGTCCGCGGTCTATCGTGATTCGGCGTTTCGCGATCATTTTCGCGAGGATCTCAAAAAACCACAGACTTTCGGCAACTGGTCGCGCGTGACCGTGCACGAGGTGCATTCCGCCGCGCTAAAGCCGTTCGAAGGACGCACCGTCGCCGAGATCGCCAAGGCGCTTGGCAAAGACCCGGTCGATACCTTTCTTGATCTCACCGTCGATGATGATCTCGATATCGAATTTGCCCTCGCGACCTTCAATAACCGCCCCGAACGAATGAAGGAGATCCTAACGAACCCCGATATCTTGATCGGCCTGGGCGATGGTGGTGCGCATGTCGATATGTTGTGCGATTCGGGTTATCCGACGTTTCTGCTTGGCACCTGGGTGCGCGATCAGCAGGTCATGAGCCTCGAACAAGGGGTGCGCCGTCTAACCAGTGATCCGGCTGATTTCTTCGGCATCAAGGATCGTGGTCGCCTGCAAACGGGCTTGGCCGCCGATATTGCGATCTTTGATCCGAAGACGATTGGCTCGTCTAATCGCGGCGAACGTCGCTTCGACTTGCCGGGCGGGGCGAAACGCATGGTGATGCCATCACGCGGCGTTCTTCACACCATCGTCAACGGCCAGACGATTTACGCCGATGGCAGTCTGACCGATGCCAAGGCCGGCAAGGTGTTGCGTTCATAGGACATCGGAAACTTGGAACCTATCGTCATTTTGATCGACTCGCTTTAAAGTCCATTTCGCACCGGGCCTGCCGCGACAGGCTCGCACGTGCAATGGCCCTAGCACACCTACCGTCTGCGGTCTTTATTGCCCATGGATGAACCGTTGAGCCTGCGCGACCTACGTTTTCCACCGCCCACCTTGCGCAAAGGCGAGCGAACACGTGAGTCCATCCTCAATGATGCGGTCGCCTTGGCGAGTCAAGTCGGACTCGAAAGCCTGTCGATCGGCTCGTTAGCCCTTCGCACCAGCATGTCAAAGAGTGGCCTCTTTGCGCACTTCGGCTCCAAGGAAGAACTGCAACGGGCGACCCTGGCCCGCGCCGAGCAACTGTTTCGCGAGCGGGTGTTTGATCCGGCGATGGCGCAGCCGCCTGGACTGCTGAGACTGCAATCGTTGATGGACCACTGGCTCGCCTACATGGACGGCTGCGATGAATCGCCGGGCGGCTGCCTCTTGGTAGGGGCCGCTATGGAATATGACGATCGACCCGGTCCAATGCGTAACATCGTCGCAGAGGGGCAACGGGAATTGCGCGGCGCCATTGCCAAGGCCGTACGCATGGCCATCGATTCGCAGGAGCTACGCGCCGATGTTGATCCGTGGCAATTCACGTTCGAGTTGTACGGCATCGTGCTGGCTGCACACCATGAACGCCGCTTACTGGATGATCGGCGTTCCAACGAACGCGCGCAGCGCGCCTTCGATCGGTTGGTTCGCTGCTCGGCGCCCAGTTAGAATTGCTCTTCGGCGAGCCCCAGCACGCTCGCCGCGCCTTGCACCACTTGATCGCGCAGTCCAGGTACCTGCGATAGAAAGTGATCAGCAAAAAAGCGTGCGGTCGTGATCTTCGCTTGGTAAAACGATGCGTCCGGCCCGCCTGCCGTCAAGCGCTTCTGCGCGATGACGGCCGCCCGCGCCATTTGCCAGCCGGCGGTAGTGATGCCCATCAGCTTGAGAAACGGCACCGCACCAGCGTAGGCCGCGCGCACATCCTGGCCGGCACCGTTCACGATCCAGGTAATGCATTCATCTGCCGCAACGGCGGCTGCGGCAAGGCGCTTGCGGATCGCGGCGAGCTGCAGATCGGAGTGTTTCGCTAATTCGCCGTCCAGGGCTTTGAGCTGGCTGATGACGGCCTTCGCCGTTTGCCCGCCGTCGCGGGAAAGTTTGCGGCCGATGAGATCGTTGGCTTGAATACCGGTGGTTCCCTCGTAGATCGTCGTGATGCGTGCATCGCGAAGATGCTGCGCGGCGCCGGTTTCTTCGATAAATCCCATGCCGCCGTGCACCTGCACGCCGGTCGAGGCGATTTCGATGCCGACTTCGGTCGACCAGCCTTTTACGATCGGAATCATGAGATCGACGAACGCCTGCTGGCGTTTGCGCTCGTTCTCATCCGGATGGTGGTGTGCCTTGTCGGTCGCTGCCGCCACCACATAAGCGAGCGCCCGGGTTGCTTCGGTCTGCGCACGCATGGTCATCAACATCCGGCGCACATCCGGATGTTTGATGATGGCGACCGATTGGCTACCTGATCCACCTAATTCGCGGCTTTGGATGCGATCGCGCGCATAGTCGACCGCGCGTTGATAAGCCCGCTCGGAAATCGCCACGCCTTCCATGCCGACAGCGAACCGCGCGGCGTTCATCATGATGAACATGTACTCGAGGCCGCGATTCTCCTCGCCGATGAGGGTACCGATCGCGCCGTCACGCTCGCCGTATTGCATGACCGCGGTTGGGCTCGCGTGAATGCCAAGCTTGTGTTCGAGCGAAACGCAGCGAACGTCATTTCTTGCCCCGAGCGAACCGTCCGCATTGACCAGAAATTTTGGCACGATAAATAGTGAGATTCCGCGCACGCCGGCCGGTGCGTCCTGCGCGCGCGCCAGCACCAGATGCACGATGTTCTCAGCGAGGTCGTGCTCACCATAGGTGATGAAAATCTTCTGACCGAAGATCCGGTAGTGGTCACCCTCTGGCACCGCGCGACTCTTGATCAACGCGAGATCCGAACCGGCCTGCGGTTCGGTGAGATTCATGGTGCCGGTCCAGTCGCCTTGAATCATCTTCGGTAGGTACTGGGCCTTTTGCGCATCTGAACCACGCAGCAGCAAAGCTTCGATCACACCGCCCGTCAACAACGGGCAGAGTGAAAACGACAGGTTCGCGGATTTCCACATCTCCATGACCGGTGTGGCCACCGTCTTGGGTAATCCTTGTCCGCCAAAGTCCGTCGGGAACTGCAGCGCGTTCCAACCACCATCGACAAACTTTCGATAAGCATCGCCGAAGCCATCGGGGGTCTTCACGCCATCGGCTGTCCATTTGGAGCCCTGTCGGTCGCCCGGTTGATTCAATGGCGACAACACCTCGGTAGCGAACTTGCCGTTCTCCTCCAGAATCTGTTGGACGAGTTCTGCGTTGACATCCGCGAACGGCGGTAGCGCCGCCACTTCGTCAAGCCCGGCCAGCTCGGTCAAGACGAACATCATGTCGCGAATTGGCGCGCGGTACTCACTCATTGCAGCCTCCGACGAGAGATGCGTCCATTAACCAAGTTCCTTTACCAGCTCCGGCACGATACTAAACAGATCGCCAACGATGCCGTAATCCGCTACCTGGAAGATCGGTGCCTCCTCGTCCTTATTGATGGCGACGATCACGCGACTGTCTTTCATGCCGGCCAGATGTTGGATCGCACCGGAGATGCCGCAGGCAATGTAGAGATCGGGCGCGACGATTTTGCCGGTCTGCCCAACTTGCCAGTCGTTGGGTGCGTAACCCGCATCGACCGCCGCCCGTGACGCACCGAGCGCCGCGCCGAGTTTGTCCGCAAGCGGTTCCAGGACTTTGAAATTTTCCGCGGAGCCGATCGCGCGACCGCCCGATACGATGATGCGTGCTGCCGTCAATTCCGGGCGTTCAGACTTGGTCAATTCACGTCCGACCAGAATCGACAGGCCACTATCGGCTTGCAATGCGGTACTTTCGATCGATGCGGAGCCACCGGTAGCAGCGACCGCATCAAAGCCGGTGGTGCGGACCGTCATCACCTTGATTCTATCTTTCGACTGTACCGTTGCGAGCGCATTACCGGCGTAGATCGGCCGCACGAACGTATCGGCTGTCTTCACTTCGATGATGTCGGAGATCTGCGCGACATCGAGCAGCGCGGCGATGCGTGGCGTCACGTTCTTGCCGAAGCTGGTGGCCGGGGCGAGGATATGACTGTAAACGCCCGCGATCGACACCACCAGCGCACTGAGATTTTCCGCGAGCTGATCGCGATACTGCGCGCCTTCGGCGATCAATACCTTCGCGACGCCTGCAATCTTCGCCGCGGCCGCGGCCGCATCCTTGCAATCGTTCCCGGCCACCAGCACCGTAATTGGCGCGCCAATTTTTTGCGCCGCTGCCGCCGTGTTGAGCGTGGCGCCTTTGATCGTTTTGTTGTCGTGCTCTGCGATGACTAGCGTGCTCATTGAATCACCTTGGCTTCATTACGGAGCTTGGCCACCAGGGCTTTGACATTGGCAACCTTGACGCCGGCCTTGCGCTTTGGCGGCTCTTCGACTTTCAAGATAACGAGTCGTGGCGTCACATCCACGCCGAGTGCGTCCGGCTTGAAGATTTCGAGCGTCTTCTTTTTGGCTTTCATGATGTTGGGCAACGTCACATAGCGCGGCTCATTCAACCGGAGATCGGTCGTGACGATGGTGGGCAGTTTGACGGTGATCGTCTCGAGGCCGCCATCGACTTCACGGGTGACATCGGCTTGGTCGCCATTGACTTTCACCTTGGATGCGAAGGTCGCCTGCGACCAACCAAGCAGCGCCGCCAGCATTTGGCCGGTCTGATTGCAGTCATCATCGATTGCCTGCTTGCCGAGGATCACGATAGACGGATGCTCTTTCGCAACGATCGCCTTCAGCAGTTTGGCTACCGCGAGCGGCTGCAATTCGACATCGGTCTCGACCAGGATGGCGCGATCAACGCCGATCGCCAGCGCGGTCCGCAGTGTCTCCTGGCAGGCAGTGATCCCGCATGACACCGCGATGATCTCGGTGGCGACACCGGCTTCCTTGAGACGGACGGCCTCCTCCACCGCGATTTCGTCGAACGGATTCATGGACATCTTGACGTTCGCGGTTTCGACACCGGACCCGTCGGCCTTGACGCGCACCTTGACGTTGTAGTCGACGACACGCTTGATCGGGATGAGAACTTTCATGGAATAGGTCAGAGTGAGGGCAAAGGAGCGCGAAAGTGCAAAGCGCCCGATTATAGCAATGACCCAGTGGCCGACCGGTCGACATTCACCAGTGTATTTCCAGACGCTTTGGCAGAAGTGCGAGAATGCCCGCCGTTCGATGATCCCCTTCGGAGTACCTATTCATGGTCAAACACGCGCTATGTCTTCTCGCCGCCGCCGCGGGATTCGCTGCGGGCACGAGTTACGCTCAAGGCTATCCGAATAAACCGATCCGATGGGTCGTGCCCTACACGCCGGGTGGTATCACCGATACCGTGACTCGCCTGGTCACGCAAAAACTGCAAACAGCATGGAATCAACCGATCACGGTCGAGAACCGGCCCGGCGCCAACAGCCTGATCGGCGCTGAACTGGTCGCCAAATCACCGGCCGATGGCTATGTATTGCTGACCGTGATTGCCGCCCATGCAGCGAATGCAACGCTCTACGCGGGCAAGATGCCGTTCGATGCCGTGAAGAGTTTTGCGGTTGTGTCGCATGTAGCGAGCGCGCCGATCATCCTCACCGCCGCCAACAATCTCGCGGTCAAAGACATGCGCGAGTTGATCGCTTATGCGAAAGCCAATCCGGGCAAGCTTTCCTTTGGTTCGAGCGGCATCGGTGCGGCGGCCCATCTCACGACGGAATTGTTGAAGCAGGTCGCCGGTATCGATATGGTGCACGTCCCGTTCAAGGGGACAGCCGGCGCATTGCAGGCGCTGATGAGCGGGGACATCCAGATTTTGGGCGACGTGCCGAGTTCAATGATGCCGCATGTGCGCAGCGGCAAGATCAAAGCGCTCGGCCTATTTTCCAATGAACGCATTGCTGGCGCACAGGAAGTCCCTACCGTCGTTGAAGCGGGCGGCCCGGCGATCGAGTCGGCGACCTGGGTCATGATCCTCGCCCCGGCCGGTACGCCGGCCGACATCGTCAACCGGATTTCGCAAGAGATCGCAACCGCCATCGCATCAGCCGATCTACGCGATCGGTTGACGCAATTGGCGATTCAACCCATTGGACGAACGCCGGAAGCTTCCACCCAATTCTTGAATGACGAAATCGCCAAGTGGCGGAAGGTCATCGTCGCAGCTGGAGTCAAAGCAGAACAATGACACGCCCTCTCTCGCATATTCGGGTGCTCGATCTCACCCGCGTTCTCGCTGGTCCATGGGCCGCACAGAATCTGGCCGACCTGGGCGCCGAAGTCATCAAGATCGAGCGACCCGGCACCGGCGATGACACGCGTACCTGGGGCCCGCCTTGGCTCAAGGACAAGGACGGTAAGGAAACGCGCGAGTCGGCGTATTTCCTCTCGGTCAATCGCGGCAAGAAATCGCTCACGGTCGATATCTCGAAGCCAGATGGGCAGGCACTGATTCGCAAGCTCGCCGCACACTGCGATGTGCTCCTCGAGAACTATAAGGTCGGCGACTTGCAGCGCTACGGTCTTGGCTATGACGATCTCGCCAAGATCAATCCCGGCCTCATCTACTGCTCGGTCACCGGCTTCGGCCAGGATGGCCCGTACGCGAATCGCCCCGGCTATGACTTCGTATTCCAGGGCATGGGCGGACTGATGAGTATCACCGGTGAACGCGATGAACTCCCTGGCGGCGGCCCGCAGAAGGTGGGCATCGCGGTGACCGATGTGCTTACCGGTATGTACGCATCGCTCGCGGTGACCTCGGCGCTGACCTACCGGCAGATTTCCGGGATCGGTCAATACATCGATATGGCGCTCTTCGATTCGATCGTGGCATTCAACGCCAATCAGATGCTCAACTTCTGGGTGTCGGGCAACATTCCGAAGCGCTGGGGCAATGCGCACGTCAACATCACTCCGTACGAAGTCTTCGCTTCGGCCGATGGTTTCATCATCCTCGCCGTCGGCAACGACAGCCAGTTCGCGAGCTTCTGCAACGAGGCCGGCCGACCGGAACTGGCGACCGATGCCCGCTTCAAGACCAACCCCGAACGCCTGAAACATCGCGATGTGCTGATCCCGATCGTCAAGTCGATCATCCTGGAACGGCCAAGCAAGCAATGGATTCGCGACCTGGAGGCGGCCAACGTGCCGTGCGGCGCGATCAACAACATGCAGGAAGTCTTCGAAGACCTGCACGTCCAGCATCGCAATATGCGAGTGGATATCCCGCATCCGCTGAGTGGCACGGTGCCCTCCGTGGCGAGTCCGATGAAATTTTCTGCGACGCCTGTCACCTACGACCGGCCGCCGCCTTTGCTTGGGCAGCATACAGACGAAATTTTGCGGGGGCTGCTTGGGCTGGATGGGGAGGAGATTGGTAGGTTGCGGAGTGCGAAGATTATTTAATGCTCCCCTACATCCACGGCATCAACGACACATGAATCACATCCGGTACGCCCTCGCCCCCCACTGATTTTATGGCGAGGTCGGCGTCCTTGAGTCCGAACGTGTGGGTGGTGACCGCCTCCAATGGAAAGCGATGTGAGGCCAGTTGCTGGAGCGCCAGCTCGCAAGCCTTGTAGCTATGGCCGCGCGCGCATTTGATGGTGATGTACTTCACCGTGATGCGCCCGAGCGGGAAATTGGGAAATTCATTCATCTCGCCTTGTACGACCAGCGTTCCCCCTTTGCGCTTTAGCGTATCGACCGCCAGAAGGATCGGTGCCGTCCCGGCGCCCGCGGTGCAGTCGAGCACGACATCGACGCCCTGCCCGGCGGTAATCGACATGATGCGCTCGAGTGGATCCTCCTTTTGCACGTCGATTACATGGTCAGCGCCGAGGAGCTTAGCTACCTCCATGCGCTTCGCGTCTTTTGCGGTGCCGGTCACGATGATGAGATCAGCCCCCGCCTGCTTGCAGGCCACCACCTGTGAGAGGCCTTGCTGTCCTGGCCCTTGAATGAGCACGGTCGATGCATAGCCCACCTGTGCATCGAAAAGGGCCCATTCGATGCCATTGGCCATCGGTGTCACGATGCCGGCCAGCTCAGGGGAAAGACCCGCCGGCACCTTGTGCAGCACGGCGTTCCAAGGCAGGAACACGTATTGTCCGAAGCCGCCCCAAAGATGTGGCGCACGATTTGCCGAGGTGTAGCCGTAGCGGATGGCGTCCGGATTGAAGCGCCAATCGGTCAATTTGCAATGGCGATACTGACCGGCATGACACCACTCGCATTGCCCGCAGGTGACGTAGTGTTCCGGGAAGACTAGATCGCCCTCCTTGAGTCCCTTGCGGCGCGTGAATTCACGACCGGCCTTGGCGATGTAGCCGATGTTTTCATGTCCCATGATGACCGGAGCGCTGGAGGGCGGTTGCTTGTAGAGCTTGACGTCCGTCCCGCAGATACCGGCCACTTCTACCTTCATGAGCGCGCCATCGTCCGGGACGTTTGGCATCGGATATTCGCGAAATTCGGTTTTGCTTGGCCCTGTGCGGACGGCCGCTTGAACTTTTTCCACACCCGCTCCTTGGCTGACTCGCGTTACGCGATGCTTACTTGACGCTGTCCACGACAGCCTTGTTCTTGACGCGGCGCGCTTCCCGATTGAGCCCCGAGACAATCGCCTGAAGGGAGGCCGTCACGATGTTCGCATCCATGCCGACACCATATAGCACCGGGCCCTCGCCGACGCGCATCTCAATATAGGCGATCGCCGTGGCATTGGCTCCGGCGCCTACGGAATGTTCTGAGTAGTCGAGCACCCGTACCGATGCTTGCGTCGCACTGGCGATTGCGCGCACGAATGCGTCGATCGGACCATTGCCCCGCCCTTGTACCGAATGCTTTTTGCCGTCGTGCAAGATTTGCGCGGACAGTTCGATCTCGTTCGCACCGGCTGCGACCTCATGACTAATGAACCGGTAAGGTGCGGTGGCATCCAGGTACTCGGTACGGAAAATACTCCAGATGCCCTCGGCCAGGACTTCCTTGCCGGACGCATCGGTCACTACCTGCACGGCTTGGCTGAATTCGATCGACAAGCGGCGTGGCAGTGCGATGCCGAATTCGGCCTCAAGCAGATAGGAAATACCGCCTTTACCGGACTGGCTATTCACACGAATGACCGCTTCGTAGCTGCGTCCGACATCCATCGGGTCGATCGGTAGATACGGCATTTCCCAGATATCACCGTCCTTCCGCGCGCTGAACGCTTTCTTGATGGCGTCCTGATGCGAACCGGAGAACGACGTATAGACGAGATCGCCCGCATAGGGATGCCGTGGATGCACCAGCAGTTGATTGCAATATTCGACACAGCGGCGAATGTCATCGATATCAGAAAAATCGAGGCCCGGATTGACGCCCTGCGCATACAGGTTGAGTGCGAGATTCACGATATCGACATTGCCGGTGCGCTCACCGTTGCCGAACAGGCAGCCTTCCACCCGTTCAGCACCCGCCATTTGCGCAAGCTCGGCAGCGGCGGTGCCGGTGCCGCGATCGTTGTGCGGATGCACAGACAGCACGATGGCATCGCGCCGCGCGAGATGGCGATGCATCCACTCGATCATGTCGGCAAAGATATTGGGTGTGGAATGCTCAACCGTGGAGGGAAGATTGATGATGCATTTGTGCGCTGGCGTCGGCGCCCAGACCGCGGTGACCGCATCGACGATCGCCTTGGAGAACGCCAGTTCCGTCCCCGAAAACATCTCCGGTGAATATTGGAAGATCCACTCGGTCTCAGGCGCTGCATCAGCGAGCGACTTCACCAGCTTGGCATGGTGCACGGCGAGTTCGGCGATCACCTGGTCTTCGGTCATGCCAAACACCACGCGGCGCATCACCGGTGCGGTGGCATTGTAGACATGCATGATCACGCGCTTGGCGCCCTGCACCGCCTCGAAGGTACGCCGGATCAGCGGCTCGCGGGCCTGCGTGAGCACTTGAATGGTGACGTCGTCTTGAATGAGGTTTTCGTCGATGAGCTTGCGGACGAAGTCAAAGTCCGTTTGTGATGCCGAGGGAAAGCCCGCCTCGATCTCCTTGAAGCCGATCCGCACCAGTTGTTCGAACATACGGAGCTTTCGCTCGCCATTCATCGGTTCGATGAGGGCTTGGTTGCCATCCCGCAGGTCAACCGAGCACCACATCGGTGGCCTGGTAATAACGCGATCGGGCCAGATGCGGTCCTTCAAACCAACGGGGGCGAAGGCGCGGTATTTGCTGGACGGTGATGGCAACATGGGCATGGCACACTCCTTGGACGACGAATGACGTCTCTCCCGGCCGGCTTGCGCAGGCGGGGAACAACTTCCAAATTGTGGGGTTAGGTTATCTGCGCGCTGGGCGCAGCAGCAGGTCGAGCCGCAGCAGCGCGCTAGATAGCGCGGGCACGGATGGCGTGAGGAATAAGCGGCTCATGGGTGCCACTATACGAGCGTTGCAGGTTGCATGCAACTAGACCCGTCGCGGCGGGTCCGCGAGCGGCTACTTGGGTGTTCCGGGAGGCATTCCTTTGATCTGCTTGGCCGCCCTCACGTCCTCGGCAAAGGCACTGATCGCATCCAGCGTCGTGCGCGCGACATTCGCGTAGTTTTCTTGCTTGGCATCGATCTCCGCCGCGCCGTAGCCAATCGCGGCATGCGCCATCCGGATACGCCCGTCGAGCCATGGTCCGCCACCGAAACCACCCACGACCGGAATGCTGACCGCGGCCGCCACGGCGGCGCCGACCATCGGCCCGGAATTGGTGAAGTCGAGCAACGAGGCGCCGGCTGCTTCCAGTAGCTTCGCTTCGGCGACAAATTTCTCTGTCATGGCCGCGGGAATCTGCGCGCTACTTGTGGATTGGGCGCTGTATTGGATGCCGTACTGAAGCGCCGTTTGCGGCGTGATCCCAAACTGGCCGAAGACCGGAATGCCGGCGCGTACCAAGGCCCGCACCGCATCGGGATAGTCCGGCGCGCCATCCAGCTTGATCATGTCCACGCCCGCTTCTTTGACCAACCGAATGGCCGCACGCAATGCGGAGTCCGTGCCTTCTTGTAGCGGGCCGAACGGAAAATCGCAGCTCACCAGGGCGCGCGTGACGCCACGTCGGACCGCCTTGGCGACGATCAGCATCTCCTCGAAGGTGACCTCCAATGGGTGCGAATGGCCCCATAGATTGACGCCGACCGAGTCGCCAACTGACACAATATCAACGCCCGCGCGATCGACGATTTTGGCGATCTGGTAGTCCCAGGCCACTACGCCGACGATCTTGCGCCCGTCTCGCTTCAGTTGCAAAAGCGCGGGGATGGTGACCTTGTCAGCCATTTAACGATCTCGCCAGTTTGGTGTGCGTTTGGCGAGGAACGCATCGATGCCTTCGCCCGCATCGTCCAGCATCATGTTGCAGGCCATGCCCTCAGCCGCCAGGTCGTAGGCACCCGCTAGTCCCATTTCAATCTGTTTGTAGAAGTACGACTTGCCCATGCCAACCACTGCACCACTATGGGCGGCGATCTTCTTTGCCAGGCGATCGATTGCGGCGTCCAGCTCAGCAAGCGGCACGACGTGATTGATCAAGCCGAAGCGCTCCGCAGTTTTGGCGTCGATAACGTCGCCAGTGAGCAGCATTTCCATCGCATGTTTGCGTGCGACGTTGCGCGCGACGCCAACGCCAGGGGTGGTGCAGAAGATGCCGCTTTTGATCCCCGGCAGTGCAAACTGGGCGTTTTCCGAGGCGACGGCCAAATCACACATCGACACGAGTTGGCAACCTGCAGCGACCGCAACGCCCTGAATACGCGCGATCACGGGCTGCGAAATGGCCGTGAGCGTCAACATCATTTTGCTGCAACGCTCGAACAGATCAGTCTGCCATGCCTTGCTGGGATTGGCTCGCATTTCACGCAAGTCGTGGCCGGCGCAGAAGTGTTTGCCGCCGCCTGCCAACACCACCACCTTGACGGTCGAGTCCTGTGCGATTTGGTCCATGGTCTGTTGCATAGCATCCAACATCGCCATCGATAGCGGATTGAGTCGGTCGCCGCGATTCAGCGTGACGGTCGCGATGCCGTCGCGATCGGCACGCAGCACGTAGGATTGATCGACTGCGGCCTGCAGGTTGGCATTCATCGCGCGACTCCTCGAAGAAAATTGCTCTTAGGCACTGTGAACTGGCGGGGCCTCGATCTCATACATCGATGGCCGAAGCCGATTTGGCGCGTTCCCGCAACGGGAATTTCTGAATTTTTCCGGTTGAGGTTTTGGGGACTTCACCAAATACCACCGCGCGTGGCACTTTGAACCGGGCCAGATGCAAGCGGCAGAATTCGATGATTTCCGTCCCGGTCGTCATGGCGCCTGCCTTGAGCTCAACGAATGCACAAGGCGTCTCGCCCCACTTTGGGTCCGGTTTGGCCACCACGGCGCAGGCCAGCACGGCCGGATGGCGATACAGCACATCTTCCACTTCGATCGATGAGATGTTCTCGCCGCCGGAAATGATGATGTCCTTGGAGCGATCCTTGATCTTCACATAGCCATCGGCATGGAGTACGGCCAGATCGCCGGAATGAAACCAGCCGCCGGCGAAGGCTTCATCGGTAGCCTTGGAATTCTTGAGGTAGCCCTTCATTGAAATGTTGCCGCGAAACATGATCTCGCCCATGGTTTCGCCGTCGCGCGGCACTTCTTTCATCGTGGCCGGATCCATCACCGTCATGCCGTCTTCCATGACGCAACGCACACCCTGCCGGCCGTTTCGTTCGGCACGTTTGGAAATATCAAGGGCTTCCCAGCTCTCCTGTTTGGCGCACACCGCGGCGGGCCCGACAACTTCAGTGAGGCCGTAGACATGGGTGAGATCAAAGCCCATTTTCTCCATGCTCTCGATCATTGAAGCGGGCGGCGCGGCCCCGGCGACGAACGCCGCGACCTTGTGCTGGATGCCTTCGCGTAACGCAGGCGGTGCATTGACCAAGGTTGCATGAACGATCGGCGCGCCGCAGTAGTGCGTCACCTTGTGTTCGCGAATCAATTTGAAGATCAAGGCCGCATCGACCTTGCGCAGACAAATATTCGTACCGGCATGCGCGGCGATCGACCATGGAAAGCACCAGCCGTTGCAGTGAAACATCGGCAGCGTCCAGAGGTACACCGGATGATGGGCCATGCCCCAGGTGATGATGTTGCCAAGTGCGTTGAGATAAGTACCGCGATGCGAGTACACGACCCCTTTGGGGTTGCCGGTGGTTCCGGACGTATAGTTAAGCGCGACGGCGTCCCACTCATCGCCTGGCCCCTGCCAATCAAAGCTTGGCTGGGCGTTTGCCAGAAATTGCTCGTAGGTCGTCGACCCAATGTGCTCACCCGGGCCTGCATAGTCGGGATCATCGATATCGATCACCAGCATCGATCGGCCGGCCTGTGCGATGGCGGCTTTCACCACGCCCGCAAATTCTCGATCGACCAACACAACCTTGGCTTCGCCGTGGTTCAGCATGAACGCTATTGCCTCGGCATCCAGCCTCGTATTGATGGCGTTTAACACCGCGCCCGTCATCGGCACACCAAAGTGCGCTTCGTACATCTCGGGCGTGTTGGCAAGGACCGCAGCGACGGTGTCGCCGGTACCGATTCCCGCCTTGGCTAGCGCGTTGGCCAGGCGAAGACTGCGTGCATGCGTCGCCGCCCAGGTAAAGCGCCGCGAACCGTGAATGACGGCGAGGCGGTCTGGATAAACTGCGGCCGTTCGAGCGAGGAAATTGACGGGCGACAGCGCCGAATAATTGGCCGGGTTCTTGTCGAGGTGGACGTTATACGGATTGAGGCCTAGCGTAGCCATAGGGGGCGGGCAACGAATAGAGGAACGAGGTCGCTAGTATAAGGGGCGGAACCGTCCCGAATTTTTGGCGCGAAGAGCGTCGCTAACGTGGGGTGACCGGCGTGGCCAGCCAGACGCAACGCCCCCGGCTTTCTTTTTGAATGGCTTCCAACGCCTTCGCATGATCCGCTTGCTCGATGTCAGAAGCCGCTCTGACGATCAATGGCACCTTGGGACGGGCTGCGCGGCGGATCGCGTCGCCCGCGTTGGTGGCACCACCCATATCGATCGCCAGGGAATCTTGGCCGCGCGTCATCGCTAAATACACTTCGGCCAGCAACTCAGCATCCAATAATGCGCCATGCAGTTTGCGATGCGCGTTGCTGATCGCATAGCGCTCGCATAGTGCATCGAGTGAGTTCTTGCGCCCCGGATGCAACTCGCGGGCATGCACCAGCGTATCGAAGACCCCGGCGCAATGATCAGCCACTACGCCACGCTTCATGCGCGCCAGCTCGGCATTCAGAAACTCGACATCGAACGGTGCGTTGTGGATGACCAACTCGCCGCCGCGAATGAAATCGAGCAGCGCAGCCGCGACTTCACTGAATTTCGGTTTGTCGCTTAGGAAGTCGTCGGTGAGTCCATGGACGCGAAGGGCCCCGGCCCCCACCTTGCGTTCCGGATTGACGTAACGATGGAAGTGATTCCCAGTCAGGCGCCGATTCACCATTTCCACCGCGCCGATTTCCACTATCCGATCACCAAGGCCGGCGCTCAGGCCGGTCGTTTCGGTGTCCAATACAATTTGCCGCATGTGCGTTTCCTTGGTAATCCCTGCCACGCGCCTAGGCATTCAGCGCATCAATGACCGGCACGGATTTGGTCAACGCCCTGATTCGCCAGCGCATCGGCGCGCTCATTGCCCGCATGCCCATCATGACCTCGTACCCAATGCCAATGTACCGCATGGGCGGTGACTGCCGTATCGAGGCGCTCCCACAAATCAACGTTTTTCACCGGTTTATTGGCAGCGGTCTTCCAGCCACGTCGTTTCCATTGCGGCAACCACTCTTTGATGCCGTTCATCACGTATTGCGAGTCGGTGTAAAGCTCGACGTGACAACGGCGCTTGAGGGCGCCTAGCGCCTCGATCACCGCGGTGATCTCCATGCGGTTATTGGTCGTGTCCGCTGCACCACCGCAAAGTTCACGTTGATGGTCGCCAAACGCGAGCAACGCGCCCCAGCCACCCGGGCCCGGATTGCCTTTGCAGGCGCCGTCAGTGTAGATGTGGACTGTGTCAACCGCGGCGGTGTCGACGACCGCATGGACGTTAAGTGGCTTCTGAGTCATCACTTCGCACGGTGCCGGCGAGGCTGTATGGGACGGTGGCACCCGGCATGGTACTGCCGCTCACCAGCCGTAACACCGGTGGGCGCTTCGCTTGAAAATCGGTTCTCCATCCGGCGCGACGGGTGACGGCAGCCAGGGCGCTCGGTTGACTACGACGGGTTCGCCATGCCGGCGTGACCAGTCGCATGCCAACGGTACGCTTGACCGCCCGCACGACATAGACGCCGCCGACGATTGGCCACCACCGATCGCTAAGCCGTTCCAAAAAGCGAAATCGTCGCAGCCATTTTTCGGTCTTGAAGGGCGGCGCATAACAGCCGAACTTGCCGCCGTTCAGCTCAAAACCAAGCAATTTCAACCAGTCGCGCAGGCGCAGCAGTCCGATGAATTCGCCCTGCCACGGCCACTCATAACGCCGTCCGGCGAGCAGCCTGGAAATCCCCCACAGACTGATCGGATTGAATCCGGTGATCACGATCTGGCCTTCCGGCATGAGGACCCGTTCCACTTCGCGGAGCACCTGATGGGGATCCTCGCAAAACTCCAGGACATGCGGCAGCACCAAGAGATCGACGCTGTGCGAGGCGATCGGCAGATGCGTGAACGACGATTGAATCGTGCATCCTTGGCCTGGGCCAATCGAGAATCGTGAGGGCATCCGATTTGCCCGCAAAAAATCAACCGAAGGGACGCCCAGCTGCACGGCGTTGAAGCCGAACACATCTTCCACCGCAAGGTCGATCTGCGTGCGCTCCCAGGCCAGGGTGTAACGACCGGTATCGCTGTCAAACCAATCGGCGATGGTCGATTTCTGCAGCGGCTCTAAGACGATTCGGCTCATTCGGCGGGCGGGTAAGATTGGGATGCCAAGGCATGCCCAACGCATCCAATTGGTGATGAAGTGTCGCAGCATGCATTTTGGCATGCAAGACGATGCAACTGAAATATTTTCGACCCAACCTGCGGATCAACGGCTATTCCAAAGGGGTGAACGCACCGACATAGTAGCGGCGGACACCGGTTGAGTGATGGGCATACTCGGCTGGGGAACGGTGGATGGAATGGGCTTGGGCATCGGTGCGCGGGGTAGCGCTATACTGGCCAAACGATGACCAACCGAAATGACATTCGATCCATGCCAAACAAGGTATCGTAGCGCCTGGCAATCAGCCAAGTGGCAAGGCGGGAACAGGGTGCGAGGCGGCGGCAGTATCAGAGAACGCTGAACGGCGATAATCTGCGCATTAGCGTAGCTTGTTACGTGTTGGTGAATTGCAATTGCTACCGACGACAGCCGACAATTACAATCGATTGATTTCGCAGGAATCGGGATACGGATGACGGCGCTACACCAGCAGCGACTGCTTGTCAAGGCCGGCCTTGTTCAGCGCGGGCTGGCGATCGCCAGCATGTTGATCCTTCCCGCCCTGACACATGCCAATCCCACTCTCGAAGGGATCGTCGAGTCAGCGCCTGCCGTGAATATCATGCTGACACATCCGGTGGATGGATCGGTGCACGACAAGTTGGCATCGACTGCGACCGATCGGCTCATGCCACCAGTGGGTCAAGCCGGCGATCCGCTGGTGCCGCACGAGAATGCCGGATCCCTTGCATCACCCATCCAGGGAAGCAGCGAGGGTGCGGCGATCCCTGAGACATCGACTGCCCGGCCGACCGACCTCTGGCAGCGTATTCGCGCCGGTTTCGCGATGCCCGATCTCGACTCGAAGCTCGTCAAATTGCGGCAGCAGGAATACATGGCACGCCCGCAGATGGTCAAGCTTTTGGTCGAGCGGAGCCGCAAATACCTGTTCCACATCGTCGAAGAAATCGAGCGGCGCGGTCTGCCGACCGAACTCGCGCTGCTTCCTATGGTGGAGAGTGCCTTCAATCCAATGGCCTATTCACGCGCCCATGCGTCGGGACTGTGGCAGTTCATCCCATCGACTGGTCGTGAGTACAACCTCGAGCAGGACTGGTGGTACGACGCAAGGCGGGATGTGGTGGCCTCCACTGGCGCTGCGCTTGACTACCTGCAAAAAATCCATGAAATGCATGGCGACTGGCATCTCGCGCTCGCGTCCTACAATTTTGGCGAATGGGGTGTGGCGCGCATGGTCGAGTACAACCGGCGCCTCGGTAAGCCGGTGGATTTCTCCAACTTGCGTTTACCGATGGAAACCAAACACTATGTGCCACGCCTGCAGGCGTTGAAGAACATCGTGGCCAATCCCGAGAAATTCGGCATCCTGCTTGACCCGATTCCGAACGAGCCCTACTTCGCCACGGTCACCCTCAGCGAAGACATTGATCTCGTGATGGCGGCCCGCTTGGCGGAGATGTCGGTGGAAGACTTGATCGCACTGAATCCCGGCCACAATCGTCCGGTAGCATCGTCGGCCAAGACCCCTATTCTTGTTCTACCCGCTGAGCGATTGGTGAGCTTTTCCGCGAACCTTGCCGCGCATGATCAGCCGCTATCAGCGTGGCGCATTTATCACGCACAAAAAGGGGAACGGCTCGAAGAGATCGCCGCCAGTCATAAAATCAGCCTTGATCAACTTCGCCAAGTGAATGGCGTGCGCGGCACGGGCCGCCTGCAGATGGATGCGCGATTGCTGGTCCCCGCCGGGGCCAGCGCACCCGCACCGCTTGCCACGCTGTTCAAGGCGCCGACGACCATCTCAGCCGAATTCGCGCCGCGTATGGTGAAGCATGTGGTGAGAGTGGGCGAGACCTGGCAAGCCATCGCGACAAAGTATCGGGTACGCATCATGGATCTGCAAAGCTGGAACGGGGGTGTTGCTCTGATTGCCGGCCATTCGTTGGTCGTACACCAAGCGGCCGCACCGGTGCGTACGCCGGCGCATAAGAATTCCAATTCCCCACGTTCGACGGTCGGTGCTGCCGCCCCAGCCCGCAAGTCCGTGAGTACGATCAACGTCGCCAATCGCTAAGGCGCGGACCGCCTTCGGGTCCACTGGGGTCGACCCTGGCTGCGCTTGTTCTGCGGTCGCTTGCGGCGGGCCTCATTACCCGACCTGCGAGTCCCTACTCGTATCCGAAACAGGCGGCCCGGTGCGTGGCGTCGCCCGCCACCACCACGGCAGGTGGGTAGCTGCCGCGGCAGATGTCCCGCGCATGTATGCAGCGCGGATGAAAATGACAGCCGGGTGGTGGCGCGATCGGTGATGGCGATTCACCGATGATTTCGCCGCGGCGAGTCATGCCATCCAGGCGTGGAACGGCCGACAACAACAACTGCGTATAGGGATGCTTCGGCGCGTGCAGTACGCTGGCCGCCTCGCCTTCCTCGACGATGCGTCCGAGGTACATGACGGCAACACGATGGGCCAAGTATTCAACCACTGCAAGATTGTGGGTGATAAACAGGTATGCAACGCCCAGTTCCCGCTGTAGTTCGGCAAATACATTGAGAATCTGCGCCTGGACCGAGACATCGAGGGCGCTGGTCGGCTCATCGCAAATGATGAGCTTGGGGTTGACGGCGAGTGCGCGGGCAATGGCGATCCGTTGCCGCTGCCCACCCGAAAACTCATGCGGATAACGCCCGCGCGATACCTTCGGCAAGCCCACCTGGTCAAGCAGCTGATCGATGCGTTTGCTGCGGGAAGCGTGATTGTCCAGCACCCCGAGGGTCAGCATGCCTTCCATCAGCAGATCCTCGATTCGCATGCGCGGATTCAGCGAGGCGAACGGGTCCTGAAAAATAATTTGGAAGTCGGCGCGACGTTCCCTCAGTGCGCTGCCGCCAAGGTTGGTGAGATCAACGCCATTGATGGATAGACGACCGGCAGTGGGCGCAACGAGCCGCACGATCGCTTTGCCGACCGTTGTTTTGCCGCAGCCTGATTCACCGACCAGCGCTAAAGTCTGTCCCCTTTGAATGGTGAGCGACACGCCATCGACCGCACGGACATGGCCCACCGTACGTTTCAAGACGCCCTTGCGAATCGGAAAATGGACCACGAGATCACGCACTTCCAGCAACGGCGAAGCGTTTGGCTTGCCCGCCGCCGCGGCTGACACTGCGGCCGGCAGTGCAACCGCTCGCACCGGCGGCTTGGTGCCCGCCTCCACCGCAAAGCAGCGGACGGTATGACCTGGGCTTAAGCTACTCCATCCCGGCGCCGCTTGACGGCAGCGCTCATGCACGAGGTCACAGCGATCGGCGAAGCGACAGCCGACAAATGCGGTCGCGAGCGATGGCACCTGTCCGGGAATGACTGATAGCGGGGTGCCGCGCGGCGCGGTACCCGGTAGCGCTTCGAACAATTTTCGTGAATACGGATGCGAC
Source organism: Betaproteobacteria bacterium (assembly GCA_009693235.1). Classification (GTDB taxonomy): domain Bacteria; phylum Pseudomonadota; class Gammaproteobacteria; order Burkholderiales; family SG8-39; genus SHXR01. Next base: position 26,210 of record SHXR01000050.1, read on the forward strand.
GGTCGGGCGAAGAAGGCGGCTCGCTCGCCGGTTTCAACGATCTCACCTGCGTACATCACCGCAACGCGATGGGCCATTGCCGCGACCACGCCAAGATCATGGGTGATCAGTAGCATCGCCGTGCCGCGCTTTGTCTGCATAGCCTTTAACAGATCCAAGACTTGGGCCTGAATGGTCACGTCGAGCGCGGTGGTGGGCTCATCGGCCACAATCACATTGGGATCGCCCGCCAGCGCAATCGCAATCATGACGCGTTGCTTCATGCCGCCAGACAGCTGGAAGGCATAGTCGTCAATACGGCTTGCCGCGTCGGGCAGACCCACCGCTTCCAGCAGCTCGATCGCACGCGCACGGGCGGGCGGACCTTGCAGTCCGAGATGACGTGCCAGCACCTCTTCGATCTGCCGGCCGACCGTCAACACCGGATTCAGGCTGGTGGCCGGTTCCTGAAAAATCATCGCCACCCGGCGGCCGCGGATATTGCGCATGGCCGCTTCAGGCAGCGCCAGAACGTCTGTGCCGTCCACCGCAACAGTCCCATCGATGATACGCGCCGCATCGGGCAAGAGCCGCATAATGGACAGCGCCGTCATCGATTTCCCGCAGCCGGACTCACCGACGATGGCGAAGGTCTGGCCGGGTGAAATACTGAGATCGATGCCATCAACCGCATGAATCGTTTCATTCGCACCGGCAATGGCGGTGCGCAGATTCGTGACGACAAGCGCTGCGTCGGTCATGCTTTGGTCCCACCCGCGGCGACGCGCCCCATGGCGTTGCGCGGATCGAAGGCGTCACGCACCGCATCGGCGAATAAATTGGCCGCCAGCACGAGAATCACCATGAAGGAAAACGCCGCGGAGAGCGACCACCAGACCATCGGTTCCCGGCCCATCTCGAGACGCGCGGTGTTGATCATCGTGCCAAAGCTGATCATCGTTGGATCCACGCCTACGCCGATATAGGAGAGCACCGCCTCGGCCAGCACCAGTGAACTGAACTCCATGACCAATGCGATCAACACGATGTGCATCGTATTGGGAAGGATATGCCGGGTGATGGTGCGCAGATGGGTGACGCCGAGCGCATGCGCCGCTTGGATGTACTCCAACTCGCGTAACTTCAACGACTCACCACGTAACAGCCGCGCGAGGCCGGTCCAACTGGTCAGACCGAGAATGACGCATAAGAGGAGCAATCGAATATCCGCGCGCTCCGCGGTGGTTTGAAACAGCTCTGCATTGCGTTCGATGTATCCCTGCATCAACAGAACGGATGCGGCAATCAGCAGCACGCTTGGGATGGAGTTGATGGTGGTGTAAACGTAGGTGATGATGTCATCGATCCAGCCTTTGAAATAGCCCGCGGCAATGCCAAGCAAGACCCCAAGCGGCAGCGTGACCAGCGTTGTAATCGTGCCAATGACGAGTGCGGTCCGAATACTTTTGAGCGCTTGGTATAGAACATCCTGCCCCACCTTGTCGGTGCCGAGCACGTGGTAATGCGGAGCAAGAGAGGCGGCTAGCCCCACACCGATGAGCAACACCCAAAGCGCAAGGAAGGCGGGTCGCCAGCGCACCTGCGTGGCACCGCTCATGATGGCGGTAAGCATCGCACCGTACGGCGCTGCGGCATGACGCGCAATCCAGCAGATTCCCAACATGACCAGCGCAATCGCCACGGCAGATCCGCTCACGATACCCGATGCGAAGCGCCATGCGATATCACCGGTCAATTCGTTTTCGTCCTGCAAATGTTTACCGGCATGATGCAATCGCGGGTACACACGCACGATTTTGCCGTCCGGGCGTTCGAGTGATTCCTTCTGAAACAGATGCAGCGCGAAGGGGGCCGAGTAGGTCTTCTCTTGGCGCTTGCGAAGGTCGCTCAGCATCCAGTCGAGGCCGCTCAGGACTTCCACCGCATATGCCTGCTTGCCATCGCCTTTTACGGCGCCAAGACTTTCGCGATAGTGAATCGAATCGATGAGCCCGATGCAGAGAAAGCCACCCAGGGTGACCGCTGACGCCATCGCCGCGGAGCTGGTCAGCACGCGACGCCAAGGCGCAGAAAGATGTTCCCGGCGTCTGGCGTAGAGGATGAACACGATGACGGTGGCCATCAAGAACCACACCAATGCATCGGTCCAGAGCATGACTGGCATCAGTCGAACCTCACCCGCGGATCCACCAATGTGTAGGAGATGTCGGTCGCAATGAGCCCGACGATATAGAGCACCGAACCCAAAAACACCATCGATCGCACCACGCCGAAATCCTGCGAGTTGATCGCCTCGATCGTGTAGGTACCCAGGCCGGGAATACCGAAGAACGATTCGGTGACCAGACTGCCAAGGAAGAGCGAAGGAATCACCACCACCACGCCGGTGAGAATCGGAATCATGCCGTTCTTCAAGACATGCCGAAACATGATCACCCGCTCGCTCAAGCCCTTGGCACGCGCGGTACGAACATAGTCTTTGAAGATTTCCTCAAGAAAGACGGTGCGATACCAGCGGGTACTGCTGCCGATGTTGTGGATCACACCGATCACTACCGGCAAAATGACAAACTTCCAGGCATCCATGCCTGCGGCATAGCCCGATATCGGTACCAGCGCCAGCAGCTTGCTCACCAAGTATTGCCCGCCGATGATGTAGAAAAGCGATGAAATCGACATCATCGCCACACAGACCACAACGCCCCAGAAATCGAGATAACTGCCGCGAAAGAAGGCGAGAATGAGCGCAAACGTCACATGGACGGCGAGTCCGACCAGAAATACCGGGATGGCCAGGGCGAGGCTCGCCCACATACGCGTCCGGATTTCATGGCCGATCGAGCGACCGTCGTCTGCATTGCCGAAATCCAACGCGAAGAGCTTCACCGACTTCTCGAAGAAAATGGTACTGGCGATGCGCTCGATGCCGGCGGCCTCGCTGTTAAACAACAGGGGCCGGTCATAGCCGTGTTCCAGCTTCCATTTCTCAATGGCCTCCGGTGTCACACGCTTGGCGCCCAATTGCATGCGTGCCATGTCATCAGGCGTATTGACCACGAAGAAGAGTGCGAAGGTAAGGATGTTGACGCCGATTAGAATCGGTATCGCGTACGCCAGCCGCCGAATGATGTACGCGAACAAGCGCTCTCCCCTAGGCCCGGACCGGTGCGCGGCGTGCGGCCATGCGCTCGCGACGACGGTAGCCGGCATAGGCTGGGATGGCGGAGGCGCCAAGAAGGACGATCAATGCGATCACCGGCCACCAGACCGGACCATTCCAGGCTTCGCGTTTGGCGGCGCGCTCGGCCACATCGATGCGCTGAAACTTGATGCCATTGCGCGCCATTTGATTTGGCTTCACGTTTTTCAACCACGCATGCATCAGCCGGTAGTCCTTCGGATGATAGGCAAACAGCCACGGCGCATCGTCTTGCGCGATGCGCACCATGCGGGAAATCACCGCCTGACGATCCGGCCCATTGGGCAGACCCTTCATCCGATCAAACAGACTATCGAATTCGGCATTCGAATAATTGGCGCGATTCTCACCGGAAAATTTTGATTGCCCCTGGTCGCCATGCAAGAGAAACAAGAAATTTTCCGGGTCCGGATAGTCGGCGTTCCAGCCGATGAAAAAAAGCTGGGTGTTGCCCTTGCGCAGCTTTTCCTGGAAGCGATTCCAGTCGGTGGCGCGAATCTCCAGTTGAATATCGAGTTTCGCGAATTGCCGGCGATACCAATCCAGGCGCGCCTTGTCGCCCGGGCCGCGCTGCACAGTATCGAGATAGAGCACCAGCGGCGCACCCGTCTTGGCATCCCGGCCGGACGGATAGCCCGCCTCGGCGAGAAGCCGCTTTGCCGCCTCGATCGGCTTGCGGCGTGGCTTGCCATCGACCCAGTCGTAGACGATCGGATTGATGCTCGCTTCGCCCTCCAGGTGACCGAAGATGCCAGGCGGGATCGGCCCCATACCGGGCAACCCGCGACCGTTCTGGAAGATCGTGATGAACTCTTCCCAGTCCATGGCGATGGATATCGCCTGCCGCAATTTGCGTGCGCTGGGACCACCCACCACCGGATCGAGATAATTGAAGGACATATAGAACGTGCTAGTCCCCACCGAAGTGCGCAGTTGAATGCCACGCCGTTCCATGTCTTCGGAGAGTGCCGCTTCGCCTTCGAAACTGATCTTCACGGCCTGATCGAATTGGTCGGAGTCAACTCCTGAACGATCGTAGTAGCCCTGCAAGAATTTATTCCAGTAGGGAATGCTTTCGCGCTCGCGGGCATAGACGATGCGATCGATGAAGGGGGCGATCTTGCCGGCTTCGACCAACAATCCTTCTTCGCGGTCACCGGGCGCGCCTTCCGCTGGATACGCTTCGCCACGAAAATGCGGATTACGGGTGAGCACCATCCGCGCATTAGGATTGTTTTCCGCCAGCATGTAAGGTCCGGTGCCGACCGGATACCATTCGAGGGTCAGATTGCGCCCGTCATTCATGCCGCGCTGCGTGTAGAACTGTTCTGCTTCCACCGGTACTGGCGCGAAGAACGGCATCGCGAGCCAAAATAGGAACTGCGGATACTTCCCCTTTACCCGTATCCGGTAAGTGTAGCGATCCACCACCGTCACTCCACGCAACGCAAATTCGCGCAGATCGATCCAAGGCGGCCCTTGATCGGATGCACCGAACTTTGCCTGATGCGCCGCAACGATGTTCTTATTGGCCTCTTGCAGCAGGGCACCGAGCTCCTTCAGTCCGACCACATAGTCGGCAATGTGGCTGAAGACTGGCGAACTCAGCCGTGGATGCGCAAGTCTTTTGATCTGGTACACATAATCTTCAGCGATCAATTCGCGCGTACCGGTCTGCGGAAAATCGGCCAGAATGAAGCGACGCTTGATATCGTCTTCGGTTAATCCGAGATAAAGCGGCTGGCCGTCGGCGCCCTTCGCGAACGCCGGATGTGGTTGAAACTGAATGCCCGGACGAATACGAATCTCATAGTCGCTGTAGGCGACATCGCGGGCGGCGGCATCGGCTTTCAGCGCTACGCCGTTGGCATCGATATAGCGGACCACCGGCATTGCCGCGGCCGATTGCGGAATGAGCTCGTAGGGGCGCTTCAGATAGTGATATTGCAGCGGCGGCTCATAGATCTGGCTGATGAAATCCCATTCATCGGAGGTATAGGATTTAGCCGGGTCGAGCGTCTTCGGCCGCTCAGTAAACGATGAATAAAGGATGTTGGCATCCCGCTCTATGGCCGGATAGGGATCGTTCCAGACGCGGCCGCAGCCCGCGAGTGCGAGGAACGCAAGGAGGAGCACCGTTGCTTTGCGCATCGTGGCTTGAAGTGTAACCAATCAATGCATCACCCGCCTGGCGATGAGGCGACTATAGTGCCTCTTTGCGGTGATTCAATCGCGCCAGTACCCTTATAATCGGACCGTCAACTAATCATGCGCTCCTCTGGAGCCTCTGGCGATTTGGAGTAACGATGGGCTTTCTTGATGGCAAGCGTATTCTCATTACCGGTCTGCTCAGCAATCGATCGATCGCCTTTGGCATCGCACGCGCTTGTCGCCGCGAAGGCGCGAGTTTGGCCCTCACCTATCAGAACGAGCGGTTTCGCGATCGCGTCGTCGACATGGGCAAGGAATTAGGCACGAGCATTGTTTTGCCGTGTGATGTGGCAAATGATGCCGATATCGCATCCTTGTTTACTGCGTTACGCATTGAATGGGACGGACTGGACGGGCTCGTCCATGCGATTGCCTTTGCCCCCAAGGAGTCGATTGCCGGAGACTTTCTGGAAGGCGTATCCCGCGAAGCGTTTCGAGTTGCGCATGATGTTTCCAGTTACAGCTTCGCCGCCCTCGCGAAAGCCGCACTGCCGATGCTGGAAGGTCGGAAGGCAAGCCTGTTGACCCTCACCTATCTTGGCGCCGAACGCGTGGTACCCAATTACAACACCATGGGCTTGGCCAAAGCGAGTCTCGAGGCGGCAGTCCGCTATCTCGCCGCAAGCCTTGGGCCACGCGGGATTCGGGTCAATGGGTTGTCTGCCGGGCCGATCAAGACCTTGGCGGCAAGCGGCATACAAGGCTTCGGCAAGATCTTGAAGTTTGTCGCTGAGAATGCACCGCTACGGCGCAATGTGACGATTGACGATGTCGGTAATGTCGCTGCGTTCATGCTGAGCGATCTGGCGGTGGCTGTCACCGGTGAAATCACCTATGTGGACGGTGGCTTCAGCCAGGTGGTGGGCGGTATGCCACTGGAAGCAGGCAGCACCGAGTAGCGCCGCGCGGTGCAATGCCGTTAATTGCTCTTTCTTTCGAGATTCGCTTTGTTGATCTCGATCTTAGATTTTTCGCGCAGTCCGCCCACGAAGCCCTGAAATTGTTCCTGGGCATGCAAGCGCGCAAGATTCGTTTGTGCGGCCGTTAAACGCTTTTCATCCACCGCATCACCGGAACCCGCTTTTGATATCCGGTAGATAGCAAAGCCGCCGTCGGGCGCTTCCATTCCAACATAGGCCGGCAGCTTCGCCGCATCCGCACGAAAGATTTCCCGCGCCGCTTCGCGGCTCAATCCGGTCGGCGCGGCGCGCGTGAGCATTCGTGTATTGACCCACCGCCCACCCACATCGGCCGTCTTCTGCAAGGATGCGAGTCGCTCTTGGCCGGCTTTCGATGCAAGAGCCTTGGCTTCTTGCGCCGTCAAACGCTTGGCGATGTCGGTGCGCGCTGCATTCAGCGTTCGTACGGCGGGCGGACGATGTTCCACCGGGCGGGCCACGATAAAGATGCCGGGGTTCAATTCGAGTGCTTCGGTGCTGCGCTTTGACTTGAGTGTTTCGACGTCAAACAGCGCGGCCAGCATTCGGCCATTGCCAAGCGCTCCTGCGGTGGGGCCGCCGGAACGGGGAATCCAATCCGAAGTCGATAAGGCCAATTTGAATTCATCGGCGATCGGCTTTAAGGAGTCAACCTGCTGATCTGCTCTAGCTGTGAATTTTTCAGCCAACTTCGGAAAGTCCGCTGATGCTTTTCGCTTGCGCAAATCGTGTTCAAGTTCGGCGCGCATCGCCTCGAAGGGTTTCACATCGGTCGGCGCCTGCAACAGGATATGACGTGCGCGTCGCTCCTCCGACTTGCCGGCCGCCTGGCGCACCTCTTCCAGCACGATGATATGAAAGCCGAACTCGGATTCAACCAGCGAACTGATCTCTTTTGGCCGCAGCTTGAACACCATGTTGTCAAACGCCCGCACCATGGCGCCGCGTGCATTGAAGCCTAAATCACCGCCATTGTCCTTTGAGCCTGGGTCATCGGAATGTGTCTTGGCTAATTCCACAAATCGCTCCGGTGCCTTGCGAACTTGGGCCAGCAGCTCATCTGCCTTCTTCTTTGCCTCGTCGCGCGCCTTCGCTTTGCTCGCGAAGCGCTCGTCATACGACTTGCGAACGTCGTCGGCGGTCACTGGGATTTGCGCAGAAAACGATTCGATATTGAGGACGATAAACTCAGCCTTGACCGCCTCCGGGATTTCGAAGTCCTTTGGATTGGCCTTGTAATAGGCCTCCACCGCCTCGGGCGTAATCTTTACCTGGGCGGAGAACTGATCAGGACTCACTATCAATTCGCTTACTTCACGCGTTTCGGCCGCGAGCGAAGCTTCGCGGTTGGCGAGTTTCTTCGAGCCGATGCCCGCCTCATAGACGGCACCGCCGAGGCGTTGGAAAGCGAGGGAACGGCGGGTCTCTTCCTGGTATTGGAGCGGCGATCGATTGGTGGCGCGAAGGAGCTGCTGATAGCGCTCTTTGGAAAATTGTCCGCCTTCCTTGAAGTCTGGATTTTCGGCGATCGTCTGGGCGAGTTCGGCGTCGCTTGGGGCCATTCTGTGGCGCGCCACGTAGGTTCCGAGAATCCGCTCCGTCACCAGTTGATCGACCACGCCTTGACGGGCCTGGGGAGTATCGAGGATCGACGGATCGAAATTGTGGCCGAGCATCTGTCGAAATTGGTCTTGCTGTGCCTGGTATCGCTGATTGAATTCATTGACCAGGACCTTCTCGCCATCGACCGTTGCAATCGCGTCGACGCCAACCGCACCGCGCTGATACCACTCGACGCCGAACAGCGCGAACGGCACGCAGATCAGCATGAGGAATATCCGCACGAGCCATTTTTGCTCACGGACGAAATCAAACATCGAGGGCATGGGAGGGGCTCTTTTTGCCGTCCGATCTGCATCCTTGCCATAGGGCGGCAGATCATTCGATCGTAGATAAAACTCGGGGCGAACCGTAGTTCGCCCCGAGGGTGATTATTGGCGGAGTGGACGTCACTATGATCAGGCAAGCATTCCTGAGAAGGGACAAGCATCCGCAAGCGTTATTAACAAGCCAAATCTTACCAGACTTGTTGATTAAATTGGAGGTTTGCTAGCAGCCACCTCGCGGCTCCTCTTCTCAAGGCATATAACACTTGCTGAGACTTTGTTTCCTCTTCTCAAGACTAAATGAGGGAACAACTGAGGGAACAGGAGTCCACATGGCAACGCAACT
>SHXR01000102.1 GCA_009693235.1 Betaproteobacteria bacterium
AATTGCAGAAGTTTCTATATGTGCTCAATCGTGAGCCCGCCGCGCAGAGCCAGTATCGCGCCGATATCGATGGACTGACCGCGCAATACGCCTTGAGCGGGGAAGAAAGCGAGGCGCTCCGCACCGGCGATATTGGCCTGCTCTATGTGCTCGGCGTGAATGGACAGATCCTGATGCACTATGCGGCTTTTCTCGGCATCGCGTGGCTCGACTATCTGGAGATGATGCGTCAAGGTGTCGCCAAACATGGTGCGGTCCGTGCTGGCGTCTATGCCATGACTGGTGGCGGTGCGAGCTTTACCGCCGAAGGCAAGCCGCGATGAGCCTGGTATATGCCGGCGTTGTCAGTCATGCGCCCGGCATGACCGGGCGTGCGCATCTGGTCGAGAATACCGCGCTACGCGACGAGTTGTACGCCAAGCTCGAGGTCCAACGCCGGGAGATCGCGGCGACCGGCGCGGAGGTGCTGTTAGTGGTTGCAGCCGAGCACTTCGCCAACTTTTTCATGAACAACATGCCGGCCTTCTGCATCGGCATGAGTGACCAGTATGAAGGTCCGATCGAGGACCCGCATTGGTTGCGGATCGCGCGTACCAGCATCCCTGGCAACGCCGACCTGAGCCGCCGCTTGATCGGCGAGGTCATGCAGACGGTTGATGTTGCCTACGCGGAGGAATGGAAATTCGATCACGGCATCATGGTGCCGCTCAATTTTCTGACGCCGAAGTACGACATAGCCGTCATTCCGGCCAACATCAACTGCCAAGGCCCGCCGTTGACGCCGCTCGCACGGGTCTGGGCCTTTGGCGAGGCGCTGCGTCGCGCCTGCGATGCGCAACCAGACAAGATCGCCCTGCTCGGTACCGGCGGCATCTCGCATTGGCCGGCGACGCCGGACTCGGGGAAAATCAACGAAGCGTGGGATCGAGACTTTCTCGATCGCCTCATGCGCAACGACAGAACCGCACTCCTCGACTATCGCGACGCAGAAACTTATCGCGATGCCGGCCAAGGGGGTTTCGAGATCCGCACTCTTATCGCGGTTGCGGCGGCGGCGGGTGGGGCCGGCGAGTTGCAGTTCTATACCGCGGAGCTGCCGATCTTCGCTGTTGGTTGTACGGTTGCGCGTTTCGCGCTCGAGCGCTCGGCGGCAGCTAGCTGAGTTCGCGGCGGACCAACGCGGCGCCCTCTGCCAGCGCTTGCAGTTTGCCGAACGCGGCGGCGCGAGTAAGGTATTTCATGCCGCAATCGGGCGCCGGCATCAACCGTTCGGGCGCCACATACGGCAGTGCGCGACGCATACGTTCGGCTAACAGCGCTGCACTCTCGATTTCGTTGGTCGAGAGGTCGACAACCCCGAGCACGATGGTCTTTGCCGAGAGTTGCAGCAGCACGCCGAGGTCGAGATGCGGCTGGGCGGCTTCGATCGAGATCTGATCAACCACGCAATCCGCGAGCTGCGCCAAGAACGCATAGGCCTTGGGCTTGGCGGGCGAGACGATGAAACCATAGCCGAAACAGAGGTGGATGGCGGTCGTGGCTTTTAGCCCGGCCAGCGCACGATTGATGGCTTTAACGGCATAGCGGGTTGCGCCATCAGGATCTTCGCGCAACCACGGTTCGTCGAGCTGGATGACGTCCGCCCCGGCCGCTTCGAGATCGCGCGCTTCTAAATTGACGGCATCGGCATACGCCATGGCCACCGCTTCGGGATCATGGTAATACTCATCGGCCGCCTGTTTGCTCATGGTGAAGGGGCCGGGCAAAGTGATCTTGACCAGCCGCCGGGTGTTCTGTTTGAGAAACTCGAGATCGGAGACTTCGACCGGCCCGGGCCGCGTGATTGGACCGATGATGCGCGGCATCGGGATCTCGAGATCACGCACGCGACGGATGAAGGGTTGTTCGAGGTCGATTCCGGTCAGCGAAGTCGCGAAGCGATTGGAGTAGCTTTCGCGGCGCATCTCACCATCGGTGATGGTGTCGATTCCAGCCCGCTCCTGGTCGCGAATGGCGAGCAAAGTGGCATCGTTCTGCGCTTCTTCGAGCTGGTTTGCGCCGACACGCCAGATCTCCGGCGCACGCACACGCGGTACGAGCTTGGCTTTGAGCAGGGTGTGATCGACCAACCACGCCGGCTGCGGGTAGCTGCCGACCACAGTCGTGGCGAGTAATTTCGTGGCTGTCATGGTTCCATGTCAGTCAACCGTGTCATGGCACGGGTTCGACCGGCGGCTTGCCCTGTTCCTGGATGAACACGACCAGGAAACGCGCCGGCTTGGTCTCACTCAGATTCCGCGACACGCTATGCACGTCATCCGGGGTTTCGAAATAGGTCTGCCCTGCAGTCAACTTGGCCGCCGCCTTGCCTTCGACTTGGAACTCGAGTTCGCCCTCGAGCACGTAGACGAATGTGTAGGCGCCGGGATGTCGGTGCTTATCGGTCTTGCCACCCGGCGGGTATTCGACGGTTAGCATCGTGCCGACCTTACCCGGCATTGCGGCCAGAACCTCGCTCAATAGCGGCGTGACCTTGCCGTTATCGACGAATTCGTGTGCCACAGCCGAGATCGGCACGAGAACAGTGACGCTCGCGAGCGCCGCAGCACATAGTGTTTGATGAAATCTCATGATTAACCTCCAGGAGCCTGTCGGACTTAGGGGAAGCATAGCGAAAATGAGGGGGGGTGAGGGCAGATTGCGCGAAATCCGAGGCGAATAACACCGCTATTTAACGAGGATTTCGCGAAATATGCACCACTCTCCCTCATTTGCAGCCGCTTCATCCTGAGTCCGACAGGCTCCTAGGCCAAGGCCATTGGTATGAAGCGATAAGTCTGCGGCATGACCTGCGACGCAGTGTGTGCAATACCGACAATCACTACAACCCCTGCCGTCGCGGCAGCAGGGTTCCTCCATAGCACTACGACAATGGCTGGCGGATCATCGCCAACAGTCTGATGATTCAGCTGCCGCGGCTGCGAGAACCCGCACCCACATGACGGTCCGGGCGCTCGGGCGTTACGGCTTACGGCGCGCTGCAGCCTTCTTGGCCGGCCTAGCCGCGGCCTTACGCACCGGGGTCACCGCGTCGAACAACCGTGACTTCGGGTATTCCGCACCAACCACGTGCTGCAAGGTCCCCAGTCGCACCATCTGATAAGTACGAATACGAAACGCCGGATCGCAGGACATCCGCACATAGATATCGCGCGGTGTCACGCCATAATCCTGCGCCAACCACTCCATCAAATTGCGGGTGGCATCATAGACGGCATGCTCCATCGGCAAGTTGATACCGACGGCGACGATGCTGTCTGGCTTATCGATACGCACGCATGGCAACCGCTTGTTCTTGACCACGCTGCAAGACAATTGCACGGTCGCGCGCGTCTCATCGGCAATCCCGGTGAATTCGGTGTCACCCTGGCCGCCGTGCACGTCACCAACGTAGAGCAGCCCACCGTCGTTATAGGAATTGAGATAAATGGTGTGGCCCGGACAGATGTCGCGGCAATCGATGTTACCGCCAAACGGTCCTTGACCAAGTACAGAGGTCACAACCTCGCGCTCCGGCGCGGTGGCGAGCGTGCCGATGAAGGGTTCAAGTGGCCAGCTCAAGGTCTCCGAATATTTCGCTGTACCATCACGCGTATGTCCGCTCGGCCCCGGCAAGTGCTCCAGCACATGCACGTACCCTTCAGCGCATTCCTTGTAGCGCAGCGAATCGCCGAGTGGTCCAATGCGCGGAATTACACCGGAGAAACCATAGCGCCAAGGGTCGATCCAGTCGATGTGAACAGCGAGGACATCGCCCGCTTTGCAACCTTCGACATAGATTGGCCCAACCACTGGATTGAACAGGCCGGGTGTCGCCTTCGCCAAGCGCGCGAAGTGCTCACTCGCGAAACTTTGCACGGTCGGATGATCGCTATCGTCGGCGATCATGCCTGACAGCGCGTCGTCGGTTTCGATTTGGAAAGTCTCGCCCGGCTTTACCCGCATGCAAGGCTTATCACGGTTATCGAAGGCATATTTCTGAACCTTACGGCGTTTGATCTTTTGCATGGGGCTCCCCTCGGGATGGTTGGACCGCAGGGCAGCATAGCGCTGGGCTTGGGCGAGCGGCGCATAGCGCGAGTTTTCGCCAAACAGGTGTCTTTGCTCTGATTAAAAAAGCCCGCTTGCGCGGGCTCTTTTATTGGCGGAGAGAGAGTCCGCTCTGATAATACGTCACCAAGCATCATGGCGTTTCATATCTCTCTGTTAATATTCAACATTAAAGATTCCGATTGAGTCACCGGGCACCGACGGATACCATGCCATGCCATTTCTTTGGGTATGTTATTTGGTATGCCTAAGATTGCCAAACCCCTTTCGGCCGTCGCCGTCAACCGCCTCAACAGTCCCGGGTGGCATGCCGTCGGCGGAGTCGCGGGCCTACTGCTTCAGATCCGCAATCCAGCCCAGGAAGGCGCTCAACCACCGCGCTCATGGATATTGCGGACCCGGGTTGGCGCTGACCGACAGATCCTCGGCTTGGGATCCTACCCCCAGGTTTCGCTCGCCGAAGCCCGTGAACAGGCAAAACGGCTTCTAACAGACGCACGGCAGGGCGTGGATCTTAGGCTGCGTAAGAAGCAAATCCGCAGCGCCCAGATTGACCAAGCCGGCAGAGCGAAAACGTTCATCGAGTGTGCGACCGCATACCTGGATGCCCATGCCTCGGATTACTCTAACGACAAACACCGCAAGCAATGGGCGGCAACCCTCATCACCTACGCGTACCCGGTAATCGGAAACCTTCTGGTGGCCGACATCGGCAAACGCCACATTATGGAAGTCCTGCTTCAAGAATGTACGGGCCGTGCCGGCGCCCAAGATACAAGGCTCTGGTACGCAAAAACTCAGACCGCCGCGCGTTTACTTGGCCGGATCAAGTCAGTGCTGGATTACGCGACCGTGAATGAATACCGCACCGGGGTCAATCCGGCCACGTGGACCGGCTACCTCAATACGCAATTACCCGCGCCGAAGACTTTGAGTCCGGTACGACACCACCCGGCAGTGGCCTACCAAGATATCAGCAATTTCATGGTTCATTTACGACGGAACCAAAGCATGAGCGCCAACGCACTGGAATTTCTGATCTTGACCGCTGTGCGGTCCGGCTCGGTGCGGGCGGCCGAATGGTCTGAAATCGATTTCGAAAACAAATTATGGTCAATTCCTGCCGCGCATACGAAGACGAAGCAGGAGATGCGCGTACCACTATCCGATCAAGCCATCGCGGTGCTAGAACGTCTACCTCACTTTGTCGGTGACACCAAGATATTCGCGTCAACCCGGGGAAAAAGCCTGAGCGACATGGCGCTGTCGCAGCTGATGCGAGGAATGCGCGAGCGCGGCGAACTATCCGTTGATGCGGTGCCGCATGGGTTTAGAAGTACATTTCGCACCTGGAGTGCCGAGCAAACCAACTACGCCGACGAAATACGTAAAGCAGCATCCGGCCACGCAGTCGGCGACGCGGTCAAAGCGTCATACCAACGCACCGATCTCCTGGAAAAGAGACGTCGCCTTATGGCCGACTGGGCCAATTTTCTGGACCAACCAAGCCGCCAGACAATCAAGCGGGCCACGTCCACCAGGAAAATCAGGTGAAACCGAAAGCGCCAAACCAACAAGCGTTCGAGAAGCGCCTTGAAAAATTGTACGCAGAGTTTGTCAGTGCCCGGTCCGCCAATGAAACCGACGACGACCTTGCACAGGCTGTACTCGAATTCATCCTGATGCGGGAACGCTTGCGACGCGGCGTAGAAGCCCGGAAACATCTCTGGAAAACGGTCGATGCGGAAACGCTCTGCGCGATGAAGACTTGGGATACGGACGATCCACGGTTTGCCGCTATCGAGAAGGTTTTTAAGCGATTCGCCACAGGGCGGAACCTAGATGCGTTAAAACTGCTCAAGGCCAAAATCACAGAATTCTCAGCGCAACAGAAGCAGAGGGCCAGTGCGCCCCGACGCCTAAAGCCGATACCGGAATTAGTCGAGCAGATCTTCTACAAGAATCCCGCGATTAACGCCAAGGGAATGCAGCGCGCATTAGAGCAGGAAATGGGAAAAGGGGTCATCGACATCATCGATAACGACGTGATCTATGGAGCTGACGGGAAATCTGAAATCACGATCTCAGGATTGGGCGCGCGCATCAGTCGCCTAAGGAAAGGGATCCGTTTTTCAAAAGCCGGCTCGTAAAAATCCGGTCCAGGACAATGGGCGCCATCTCAAGAAACAGCAAGAGGTGGCATGATGAAACACGCACTATCTACCGGGCCTACCCCGCCCCTATCCCTATACCCCGACCAGGCATTCGTCCGCGCGAAAACGCTGATTGAACTGGGGCTAATTCCGTTCTCGCCGTCGACGCTTCACAGGAAGATTGAAGCTGGGACATTTCCAGTTCCAGTGAGCATATCAGCCAACATCACGGCGTTCAGATGGGGCGATATCAAGGAGTGGCTGGCTGACCCAGC
>SHXR01000051.1 GCA_009693235.1 Betaproteobacteria bacterium
AGCCGGCCGAAGATCACGCGTGTGCTGCAAGGCCGCTGCGGGCTACGCCCTTCGCGACCTTGCGGCACACGAAGAACCGATTCACCAAAAAGCGGACAACCTATTTGTTACCAAACCGGACAGATCTATTTACTCCCGACAGTGCAACGCGACGCGGCATGACGGACGTTGATCCGCCCGCGCGAGTGTTGCTTGCCCATAATGTTGCTTTCCCACTATGGCTCGGACCGGGTACCGTTGCCACCCCCTCGCCCATTCGGTATCGCGGCCCCGGCTGCAACCGTCTCATTCCGACCATGCGTTGATGAGCACCGTCGACTTTCGTGCACCGAGCCCCGGCCGCGTTGGTCGCGGCATTCTATTCATGTGCGCCGCGGTCGTTCTGTTCGCGTTCATGAACGCGTTCGTCAAGCTGCTATCGAGTACATACGAGCCGTTACAGCTGGTCTGGGCGCGCACGCTTGGGCACTTTGTCTTCATCCTGCTCCTCTTCATGCCACGGTCCGGGTTCGCGGTATTGCGAACCGCGCGACCGGGGACGCAACTGACGCGCTCCGTCATCCAGGTGTGTTCGACGGCCTGCTTTTTTACCGCGCTTCGCTTTATTCCGCTCGCCGAAGCGATATCGATCAGCTTTCTCGCGCCATTGATCGTCACCTTGCTGGCAACCCGCATGCTGGGCGAACGCATTTCAGTGCCACGACTCATTGCCATTCTGGTCGGCCTTTGCGGGGTGCTCATCGTCATTCGGCCGGGCAGCGATGTGTTTCATTGGGCTTCGCTCCTGATTCTTTGCAGTGCGTTTTTCTATGCAAACTATCAAATACTCACACGTCGGGTTGCCTCCGTAGACAAACCGGAAACCTCGGCGTTCTACAGCGCGCTAGTGGGTTCGTTCGTCACTTCCCTGGCCGTGCCGTTCTTCTGGGTCACTCCAGACAACGCATTCGACATCGCCCTTCTCGCGAGCCTCGGCGTACTCGGGGGCACGGGTCACTATCTGGTAGCGCGCGCCCTCTTCAACGCGCCCGCCAACATCGCCTCGCCATTTCAATACTTTCAACTTGTCATGGGCGTGATTCTCGGCTACTTGATATTCGGGGATGTTCCATCGCTTTTCACCTGGATCGGCTCGGCGATCATCGTCGCAAGCGGCCTTTACATTGGATGGAGCGAGTCCCAAAAGGCGTCGCGATAGCGGGTTGGCGCGCGGATCGTCGCAACCCCTTTCTTTTGCATAATATACGATGCATATTGGCAATTATTAGTACCATTGCATCGTATATAATGCATTCATGGACATTTCCGATATCGGCACCCTCGTTCGAACCGCGCGCAAGCGCGCCTTGCTTTCGCAAGCCGAATTGGGTGGTCGGCTACGCATGAGTCGCGCGACGATCTCGGCCATCGAGAACGGCACGATTGGTGAAATTGGCATCCGTAAGGTTATGGCGCTATGCACCGTTCTTGGACTTGAAATCGAAGTCGTGGCACGCCGATCGCACCCGACATTGACCGAGTTGCGCGATGAAGTCAGGCGCTCTTGACGTTCATGTAGGAAACAAGCGGGCTGGTTCGCTCACCAGAGGCGCGGTGCGCGATGCGGAGTTCCTGTTTGATTACGTAACCGGCACCGCAGCGAATTACGCGGTGTCGCTCACGATGCCGGTCGTGCCGGACCAGTACGATTCGATGAATACGGTCCACCCGATCTTCGAGATGAGTCTTCCGGAAGGCGCCCTTCGCGAGCGGTTGCAACGCGCATTCGGGAAGACTGTGCCGAGCTTCGACGACCTTGACCTGCTTGGCATTGTCGGCGGTTCGCAGATCGGCCGATTGCGCTACACGAATCCGGATGAAGCATTGCCCGCAATCCCAGCGCAAAGCGCGCGCGAGCTGCAGACGTATCGCGGTACCGCCGATCTGATGGAGGATTTACTGCGGCGCTTTGCGACATCCTCAGGGGTGTCCGGCATGCAGCCCAAGGTATTGATTCGCGATGCCGATTCATTACCAAGGTTGACGCATCGCGATACCACCCACATCGTGAAGATGTTCGATTCGCGCACCTACCCGGAGCTGGCCGCCAATGAGTATTTCTGCATGCGCGCCGCCGCCCTCAGTGGCCTGCCGGTGCCCACGGTGCAGCTTTCGGAGAACCGAAAGGTCCTGGTCGTTGAGCGATTCGACCTTGGCCCGGACGGCCGCTACCTTGGCTTCGAAGATTTCTGTGTGTTGAACGCATTGCGTGCGGCCGGGCGCTACGATTCATCGTACGAGCTGATCGCGCGGCGCATCACACAGTTCGTCTCGCCCGCGCATCTGCCCGATGCGCTCGGGAATTTCTTCCTGATGGTCGCGCTGAGTTGCGCGATTGGGAACGGCGATGCCCATTTGAAAAATTTCGGCGTGCTGTATTAAGATCCGAAGACCAACGTTTGGCTCGCACCGGCCTTCGATATTTCTTCGACCCGCGTCTACGCACCGCGCGATTCGATGGCGCTCACGACGAAGGATACGAAAGCGTTTCCGACGCGTGCCATCTTGCTCGGATTTGCGCGCGATGCCTGCCATCTTTCCTTGCGCCGCGCACAGGGGCTGCTCGGTCAAGTGTTCGATGCGGTGGCGAAGACCCGGCGTGAGATCCGTCGCTTCGCGCGCGCACATCCTGATTTCGCGAAGGCCGCGACGGTTCTCACCAGCGTGTTCGATCAACAGGTGGCTTTGTTGCAAGGCACGAAGTAGTCAGCGTTGCGCAGGCACAGCGCAAGACCGCGCCCTAGCGCCAACGCCTTACTGCAACTTGATGGCGGTTTCCCTCACGACCTTTCCCCATTTCTCAATTTCACGGCCAAGAAAGGTTGCGAACTGCTCGGGCGCCATCCCACCCAATTCGGATCCACTTGCAAGAATTGGATCCCGAATATCGGGATGGCCTAATGCACGCTGGATTTCGGCATGCAGCAACCGCACGATCGGGATCGGCGTCCCGATCGGAGCGAGAAGGCCATTCCAGGTCAGTGCCTCGATGCCGGGCAGGCCGGCCTCAGCCAGCGTCGGCGTGTCGGGAAGGATCTGCAAGCGTCGCACCCCGGCCACCGCCAATGCCCGCAACCTGCCGCTGGCGATGTGCGGACCAAGCGTGGCGGGCACCCCCATACCCGGACACGATCGTCCCCCCCCAAGAAGATCCGGCAGCTCGGCACCGGGTGACTTGTAGGGCACCTCGAGCACATCGATACCACTCGCCTGTTTTATCCGCTCGCCCGGTAGCTGGATGATGCCGCCCGACCCGCTCGATCCGTAATTCAATGTCTTGGGTCTCATCTTGGCGAGTGCGATGTACGCCTTGACCGAATCGGCCGGCACCGATGGATGGACCACCATGATGAGCGGCGACTGCGCAAGATCGGTAATCGGCGTGAAAGCACTCGCCAACCGCGTCGCCGGATCGGGATTCAGCACATCATTGAGTGCGTTGTTGATGTTGAGGTTGAAGAGCGTGTGCCCGTCGGGCGCCGCCTTGGCTGCCTCGCGCGCGGCGATCTGACCATTGCCGCCGGGGCGATTCTCGACAATGACAGATTGGCCAAGCGCTTCGGCAAGTTTCGGCGCGATCTGGCGCACCCGTAGATCGGGCGCACTGCCCGGCACCACCGGTGTGACGATGCGAATCGGCTTGCTTGGATAGGTTTGCGAATCAGGCGACGGCGCGATCGTACAGCCGATCACGAACAGAAGATAAGCTCCAGCAATTCGCGCGTTCACTCGTGTGTCACCCGTGTCGGAATCGTATTCATCGCTTCGCAGCCGGCAGTCTCCGCCCGCTGCGTGCCGTCGATCGGCACAGGATGCCGATTCCAGTTTATCAGCGCCGCCTAAGACCCGGCTCCGCGCGCCGATCCAGGCGAGGCTTTCGCATTCGGCTCGATCATGTCATTGTCGCGATCCAGTCCTCCTACGTATTCCATCATGACCGATCCGCAGCCGTCCGACCATCCCTCTCCAAACCGGGCCAAGCGCCTGCAAAATAAGGTCGCGATCATCGCCGGTGCCGGCTCGGTCGGCCCGGGATGGGGCAATGGCCGTGCGACGGCGGTGCGCTTTGCCGACGAAGGTGCGCGTGTATTCGCCGTCGATCGCGATGCCCGGTCCCTCGTTGAAACAGTGGAACGCGTCAAGGCGGCGGGCGGCACGATCATTACGCATCACTGCGACGTAACGGACAGCGCTTCGATCAAGGCGATGGTGCAGGCGTGCATCACCGCATTTGGGCGGATCGATGTACTGGTCAATAACGTCGGTGGATCAGCGGCGGGTGGACCAGTGGAAATGTCGGAAGAGGTGTGGGATGCACAGGTCGATCACAACTTGAAAAGCGTATTCCTCGGCTGTAAACATGTGTTGCCGATCATGGAAAAGCAAGGTGCCGGGGTGATCATCAATCTTGCGTCAACATCGGGGCTGCGCTGGACCGGTTCAGCACAAGTCGCCTATGCCGCAACGAAGGCGGGCGTCATCCAACTGTCGCGCGTGGTCGCTGCACAATATGCATCACGCGGGATTCGGGTGAACACGGTTGTCCCTGGGCAATTGCATACCCCGATGGTAGAGACGCGCCTAGCCAAGCAACGCACCGGTGGAGATATTGAAGCGCTACTTAAGCAGCGGCAGGCACGCATTCCGATCGGCTTCATGGGCGATGGGCGCGACACCGCGAACGCGATTCTCTTTCTTGCTTCCGATGAAGCCCGCTTCATCACCGGGACAGAGATCGTCGTCGACGGCGGGATGACGATTCGATGCGATTAGGAATCCGCGCCGCGAATTTTTATTCGGACTTGATACCCGAAGCGTCCACCAGCCTTTTCCAGCGCGCGACTTCCGTCTGGAGAATCGCCGCGAACTCATCGGGTGAATTGCCGACCGGCTCCGCACCTTCGAGTGCGAGAAGCGCTTTGATCTCCGGCGCGTGAATCGCCTTGGCAGCTTCCGCCGCAAGTCGCGCAATAACAGAACGCGGCGTCTTAGCCGGTGCGAGAAGTCCGATCCACGAGTCGTATTCGTAACCAGGCAACCCGGCCTCCGCGACGGTTGGCACATCCGGTAGCACCGACACTCGACCTTTTGAAGACACCGCCAGCGCACGCAGCTTGCCTGCCTTTATTTGCGAAATGGCCGTCCCGATCGTCGCGAGATTGACTTGCACTTCTCCTGCGAGCAACGCATTCACCGCGGGTGCACCGCCTTTGTACGCGACATGCACCATTTCAATCGCCGCCATATGCCGGAACAGTTCCATGGAAAGATGCGTGCCGCTGCCGATACCGCTTGATCCGTAGTTGAGCTTGCCGGGATTAGCCTTCGTATAGACGATCAATTCCTGCACCGACTTCACCGGCAGCGTAGGGGACACAACCAGCACGTTCGGAAACGACGCGAGCAGCGCGACGGGCGCAAAGTCGCGCAGCGGATCAAACGGCAGTTTCTTGTAAAGGCTTGGGTTGATCGCAAACGACACCGCAACCGCGAGCAGCGTGTAGCCATCGGGCGCCGCCTTGGCGACCAAATCGGTGCCGACCACGCTGCCGGCGCCCGGCCGATTCTCGATGAACACCGATTGTCCAAGCGCCTCACCGAGCAATTTCCCGAACGGACGCGCGACCTGATCGGTAGAGCCACCGGCGCTTTGCGGAACGATGATGCGGATCGGCCGGGCCGGCCAGGTCTGCGCTAAGGCCGTGCCAACATCGGCGAGCAACAGGCACAGTACGAGCGCGACGGCCTTGCAGCGCACGGCAACGCCCGGCGCGTCGAACCCAATTCTCATTCCCGCTCGCCCTTCGCAGGCGGCCGGAATTTCGTCTCGGGCTTCACGCCTTTCTTTCGCTGCGCCGCACTGATCAATCCATTCTCAAGATAACGCCCCAGCACGGCGCGCTTAGCCGCTTCATCCCACTCGGGGAGCCAGTCGCCCACGACTGAACCGTGCCATGGCAATTGCGGACGCAGTGGTGGCAGACCACATACAGCCCAGATCGATCGTGCGCGCGCCATGTATTCCTCTTTTGGCAGCGCAAGGGGCGGCATCGGCTCTTTCATCGTTGCATCGATCAGAAGCGTCGCGTCTTCCTTCTTGCCATGTTCGCGCCTGGGGCCGTGGCCAAGGCCGCGATGCCCAAGGATTTGGATGTCCTCCGCCGGATTCGCTCGGTAGGATATCGCCCACAGCAGCCCATCGGCATTGTCCGGATGGACGTCGTCATTGACCGCGACGCAGATCTTGCCGGTATCGCTTTTGAACGCGGCGGCGCCGTACAGGCCGCGCCATATTTCACTTCGTTGCGTGCCCTGCTCATAGGTGACCAGGACCACACGACGCAACGCGGTGAGCGGCTCATGGAGCGACACATGCTTGACGCCCTTGATGCCAAGCACGCCGCGTAGATGCGAGAGGAATAAGGGTTCATAAGCGACCCGCTTCATCACGCTCGATTCCGATGGCGTGACCTGACTGATATAGGACAGCACGATCGGATTGCGCCGATGCGTGATTGCCGTTACCCGCATCGGCATATTGAATTCTTCGAGCGCGATATGCCCATGCGATTCGCCGAATGGGGCCTCGGGCTCGCAGTACTCGGTATCGATGAATCCTTCGATGACGATCTCGGCTTCGGCGGGAACCAGCAGATCGACCGTGCGTGCTTTCACGACATTGATCGGTGCACCGACCAGACCCCCCGCGACGGTGAACTCATCGACGCCGATCGGCATCTTCTGTGGCCCAACGAACGCCACGCAGGGCGGACACCCAAGCACGATCGCGCAGGGCATCCATTTCTCACCTTTCTGCTGGTGCTTGAGATAGTGCTGATAGCCGCCCGCACCACCAACGCGCGTCGCCATGCGCACGACCAGCCGATCGGTCGCCTTCAGAGCTGCCCGATAGGTACCCATGTTCTGCACGCCGGTTTCCGGATCGCACGTGATGACGTTGGTCGCCGTCAGCGTCGGTGCGGCATCGAACCCAGGCGTCGAAATGGGAATCGGCAAGCGATCGAGCCCATTCCCCTCGCCTTGCAGGGCCGCGCCTTCAAGGATCACTTCCTGACAGACTGCCCGCTCCACCACGCGCGGCGCAATCGGATGGGCGACCGCGTGGTCCCAGGTGGCGGGAATTTTTTCGAGCGGCACGCCCATGCCCACCGCATAGATATCGCGATTGGCGGCGATCGCACCCACCAGCACCGGCATCGAATACTTGCGGCCGCGCCCATCGACAACATTGGTGAAGAGAAACGCTTTGCGCTCGCTTTCGGCCATCCCGCCCACGAATTGCCAGCGCACGAGCGGATGCAGCTCCGAATCTTTATCGATCGGGCGGTCGATCGTGTGGACGAGCCCCTTGGCGCGTAACGCGTCGAGGTGCTCGTGCAGATCTGGGTAGGCGCGCTTTTCGGTCATGACGACCGCGGTGCCTTCGCATCGAGAAATTCCCGCAGCTTCGTCGCGCATTCCCTCGCATGCGAGAAAGGCATGCCGTGTTTCGAATGGCCGATGACGTTGAATGATGAGCCCGGCAGGCGCTGATGCAGGTCAACCACGGTTTCCACTGGGATAAACGGGCTGCCATCCGGGTGCATAATCAACAATGGGCATGCCAGCTTGGCGACTGCGGGTCGTAGGTCCGTGCCCACCAGCACGCCAAGCGCGTTTAGCACCGGCGCGGGTTCCCACGCTTCCTGCATCGTTGCAAACCATGTCCAACGCACCAGATCGAGCACCCCCTCATGAAACCGATCGCGCATGAAAATATCCGACCAGCCTTTGACGCCATGATCATCGAAGGTCTTTTTCCAGACGTGGACCTTCTGGAGGGTCAAGCCGACATGGGCGGCGTTGCTCATCGTCAAGGTGGCAATTCGCTGCGGGTTTTGCAGCGCATAGTTGAGGGCAATGGTGCCGCCGATCGATTCCCCCAGCACATGCGGGCGTTCTACGCCGATCGCATCGGCGATCGCCAAAACATCGCGCGATAGTCCATCCAGCGACCACTTGAAACCGGGGGCCGGCCGATTCGATCGACCGTACCCGCGCATATCAAACCGCACGATCCGATAGCGATCGATGAGATGCGGCAGCCACTCCGCCCACATGCCCGCGCTGCCACCGATGCCATGGTGAAAGATGATCGTGCCGGGCCGTTCGACCCACGGGGCAACGAGATCGGTCACCTCGTAATGCAGTGTTCCAGTTTCGGTATCGGCAAATGGCATCGTAGAGATTCGCTTTTGAGGTGGGCGCGGAAGATTCTATCGTCGCACAGACTCGCCTCGGCGATGTTGGGTAGACTTCGGCCCAGGATTTTGATCCCCCTGGAGGAGACCTCATGAAGTTTGTTCTGTTTTCTTCTGGCGACGTTCGCCAGCTTGCCCCCGGCCTGCTCACCGACCGTGGCGTTATCGATCTATCTCATGTCGTGAAGAAGAGCTATACGCCGCAACTCACGATGCAAGGCTTGATCGACGATTACGACACCTTGCGTCCGACCCTCGAAGGGTTGGCCAAATACGGCGCGGCGGTTCCGCTCGCAAGCGTGCGCCTCGGCCCGCCGCTGCCGCGCCCCGGCAAGCTGCTTTGCTGCATCGCCAATTACTGGGAACATGCGCAACGCGAAGCTCGCCCGCTCAATATGTTCATGAAGAACACCGATGCAGTCGTGGGCCCAGGCGACACCATCGTGCTGCCTGAATTCACCGAGCCCTGGATCTTCATGCATGAAGCCGAACTCGCCATCGTGATCAAAGGGCCGGTCAAGAAGCTGAGCCGCGCCAATTGGCGCAGCGCCGTATTCGGTTACACCTCGATGATCGACGTCTCCGCGCGTGGCGAAGGTCGCCGCACCTGGCCGTCCACGATTCCCGCCAGCTGGATGGGCAAGTCGTTCGATACCTTCGCGCCGCTTGGGCCTTGCATCACCACGGCCGACGAGATCCCCAATCCGAACAACGTCGTCGTGAAATTCTGGAACGACGGACAGTTGCGGCATCACTACAACACCGATGACATGGAGCATCCGGTGCCCGAGCTGATTGAATGGGCATCGACCATCTGCACCCTCAACACCGGCGATGTGATCGCCTGCGGCACGAATCACGAAGGTCTTGGCGCGCTGCAAGACGGAGAAAAGGTCGAGATCGAAGTCGAAGGCGTCGGCAAGATGGGTCTCAATGTGGTCGATCCGCTCAAACGCAAGTGGGAGCGCGGCGTCTACATGGGCACCGATTCGACCAACGTCGAAGCGGTGAAACGCAATCGTCCAGCCGGCTCCCGGTAGGCTAGCCATGAAACGACTCATTGGTGCGCTGGCCAGCGGCACGGTACTTGCCGTTGCCCCGGCTATCGCGCAAGACAAGATCGAGCTCAAGGCCTCCATATTCGCCCCGCCCGCCCACGGGTTCATGGTGGACGTGCTGCAACCTTGGTCGCAAGAAGTCGAGAAGCGCACCAATGGCAAGGTCACCTTTCGACTGTTCGCCGGCAATTCACCATTTGGGAATGTCGCAAACCAATCCGATCAAGTGGCGGCAGGCGTCACTGATATTGGCTTTGGCTTGAACGGTGTGCCGCGCGGCCGGTTGCCCCGCACGTTGTTGATGGATTTGCCGCTGATGTCAAAGACCTCGTACGCGGCGACCAACGCGCTATGGGCGATGCTGCCGACGCATCTTGCCGATGACTATAAAGGCTTCAAGGTGCTGGGCCTGCATTGCCACAACGCGGGCGATTTCTTCACGCGGGACAAAAAGATCGAGAAACTCGATGACCTGAAAGGCCAGCGCATCCGTGCGCCCAGCTCACAGGTACAGGCGCTGCTCGCCTTCATCGGTGCAACGCCGGTCATGATGGGTCCGGGGCAGATCTATGAAGGCCTGGAAAAAGGCACGCTCGATGGCATTTCGATGGTGTACGACGGCGTGCGGGGCTTTCGTCTGGAAGGTCTGTTGAAGCATGCCTACTCTGCGGGCATCTATACGACCTGCTTTCATCTGCTGATGAATCAAAAGAAGTTCGAGGGCCTGCCCGCCGACGTGAAGAAGGTGATCGACGATACGACCGGCGAGACGTGGGTCAAGCGCTTTCCGGAACTGTGGGACCGCTGGGATGAGGCGGGTCGACAGGCCACGGCCGCCAAAGGCGTGCAAGTGGTTGCAGTGAGCGACCAGGTGCGCGAGCAATGGCGTACCCAGTTCAAGCCGCTGATCGATCAACAGATCGCCGAGACGGAAAAGCAGGGCGTACCCAACGCACGCGCCATCTATGACGAGATGGTGAAGCAGGTGGCAAGGTTCTCGAAGAAATAGGCCACCTGAGCACCCGGCGCATGCTCGCCAAGCTCTACAACGCGATGGACCAGGTCGGCGAGTGGCTCGCCTTCGCCGGCATGATCATGATCTCGGTGGCCATTGGCGCCTCGATGGTCGACATCATCTGTCGCAAGTCGATCGGCTTTTCGGTGATCGGTATCGACGACATCACGCAACTCATGGTGATGTCATGCATTTGCCTGTCCATGCCGCTCGCCTATATTCGTGAAGGGCATGTCGGCGTTGAGTTCATCACCGATCCGCTGCCACCGCGTGCGCTCGCGATCATCAAGGCGCTCGTGGCCTTGCTCACGATGGTCTTCGTCGTGTTTCTCGTGCGCTACGCACTCGGTCAAGCTTTGCAGCAGATCGATCAGGGCAATAAGTCGTCAACGCTGGCCATTCCGATCATTTGGTTTTGGACGCCGCTGCTGATTGGCCTCGGTATCTCGGTCATCGCATCTTTCACACTGTTCATCCGCTATCTCCTCTTTGCCGCAACCGGCGTCGATCCCGTCGCGGTGCGGGCGAAATCGATCATCATGGAGGCCGACTGAATGTCCGGCCCGATGATCGGCTTGGTTGGCTTTGCATGTGTATTGCTGTTGATTGCTCTGCGCGTGCCAGTGGCGATCTCGATGGGCGCGGTCGGCGCGATTGGTTACGGCACCGTCACTGGGTTTGGCACGCTGGGATTCGTGGTGGGGCGCGCCACCTTTGAGTCGGTGTTTCCGATCAGCCTGTCGGTTGTGCCGCTCTTTGTGATGATGGGCGTGTTCGCCGGGCATGGCGGCCTTTCGCGCAGCCTCTATCAGCTCGTTGCGGCGTTCATCGGTCATCTGCGTGGCGGATTGGCGATGGCGACGATCGGCGCATGCGCCCTCTTCGGTGCGGTGTGCGGCTCATCCATCGCAACCGCCGCAACGATCGGCAAGATCGCGATGCCAGAGATGCGCAGGCTTGGCTATGACGATCGGCTTGCCTCCGCCTCGGTTGCGGCAGGCGGCACGCTTGGCGTGATGATTCCGCCGTCGATCTTGTTTGTCGTCTACGGAATCATGACCGAGACGCCGATTGGCGCGCTCTTTGTCGCGGGCATCCTACCCGGCATTCTCGGCACGCTGCTCTACATGTCCGCCGTTTCGTACATGACGCTGCGCAATCCGCGTCTGGGGCCCGGTGGCCCGAAGGCTACCGGCGCCGAGCGCTTACGCGGACTGCGTGATGTCTGGCAAGTCGTGCTGCTCTTCGCCGTGGTGCTGGGCGGCATGTACGTCGGCTGGTTCTCGCCGACCGAAGCAGCGGGCGTCGGTGCGTTCGGCGCAATCATCCTCACTGCGGTCTCCGGTCGTCTTACGATGAAGGTGCTGCGCGCGGGCTTCGCCGAGACGGCGACCACGACGGCGATGATCTTCATGATTCTCATCGGCGCAACCATCTTCAATTACTTTCTCGATGCGGCCGGCGCCACCCAGGGATTGATCGATTGGGTGAAGGCGCACAATTTCAGCAAGTATGAAGTGCTCTTGTTGCTGTGCGTCTTCTACATCATCCTCGGTTGCCTGATGGACAGCCTCTCGATGATTCTGCTCACCGTCGGCGCGGTGTTTCCGTTGATCAAAGCGGTGGGTTTCGATCCGATCTGGTTCGGCGTCATCCTCGTGACCTTGGGCGAGATCGGCATGATCACCCCGCCGGTGGGAATGAACCTCTTCGTGCTCAATGCCACCGTGCCGAATCTGCCGTTGCAAACGATTTCACGCGGCATCCTGCCATTCGTGACCGCTGATGTGGTGCGGATCATTATTCTGGTGCTCTTCCCGGCAATCGCCATCTGGTTGCCTTCTTTCATGGGGAAATGACGATGCAACTACCCTCTAAAATCATCGATATCTCGCAACCGCTCGATAACGACACGGTCGTCGATCCGGCGTTCATGCGCCCGAAGATCCGTTACGTCACCGGTAAAGAGAACGCGAAACTCATGTGCGAGTTGTTTCCGGGACTCAAGGAAGAAGACCTGCCGGGCGGCGAAGGATGGGCGATGGAACACATCACGCTTGCCACGCACAACGGCACGCATATGGACGCGCCGTACCACTACAACTCAAAAGATCGGCACGGCAATCGCATGCCAACGATCGATGAGATGCCGCTTGACTGGTATTTCCGCCCGGGCGTGAAACTCGACTTCCGCAAGTTTGACGATGGCTATGTCGCGACCGCCGCCGATGTCGAAGCCGAGTTGAAGCGCATCGGCTACACGCTGAAACCGATGGACATCGTGCTGGTCAACACTCGTGCAGGCGACATGTACGGGACGGATCGTTACATTCACTCAGGCTGCGGCGTCGGACGCGAAGCGACCAAATGGCTGACCGACCGCGGGGTACGAGTGACCGGGATCGACGGCTGGAGCTGGGACGCGCCGTTTTCCAAGACGCTAGAACGTTGGATGGCCACCAAAGATCCGCGCATCATCTGGGAAGGCCATTACGCCGGCATCGACACGCCCTACTGCCATATGGAAAAGCTGCGGCACTTGGAAACGCTGCCGCCGTTCGGCTTTCATGTGGCGTGCTTCCCTTGCAAGATCAAAGCGGCGTCGGGCGGCTGGACGCGTGCGGTGGCGATGTTGGACTGAGGCTTAGAGAAACGGTGCCGCGAACGATTTAGTGACCTAAGCCCGCCGCTACCCATGCGGGCGGGCGAAACCGTATCATCGCAGTTACACAAGAAAGCCCTGAACTTCGCGGGTGTCCCGCGTCCCTCCCGGACCCTGGCACCGGCGTCGCACCCGACAAGGAGGCATGCCATGAAATTCGGTATCGGCCAACCCGTTCCACGCAAGGAAGACCCGCGATTTCTCACTGGTCGCGGCCGTTATGTCGACGATGTGGAGCTGCCCCGCGTCGCCCACGGATTCGTGATCCGCTCACCGCATCCGAACGCCAAGATCAAGTCCATCGATATCGACGCCGCGCTCAAGGCGCCTGGCGTGCTGGCCGTGCTCACCGGTGACGACTACGCCAAGGAAGGGCTTGGCGATATGCATTGTCACTTCCCGATGCCGCTGATGGCCGGCCCGCCGACCGGCTCGCCTTATCCTGCCTTGGCGCGCGGGGTGGTGAAATCGGCCGGCATGCCAGTCGCGTTCGTGGTTGCGGAAACGATCGATCAGGCCAAAGACGCGGCGGATAAGGTTGAGATCGATTACGAAGTCTTGCCCTCGGTCACCTCGGCGGCGGAAGCCGTGAAGCCGGGCGCGGTGAAGGTGTGGGAGCACGCGAAGGACAACGTGTCATTCACCATCGCGCTGGGTAATGCAGCCAAGGTCGATGAAGCGTTCGGCGCTGCGAGTCACGTTTCGAAGATCCGGCTGGTCAACAATCGGATCACCACCAATTCGATCGAACCGCGCGGGGCCATGGGTGTATTCGATCAAGGGACCGGCTGCTACACGCTCTACCACAGCGGTCAAGCCCCACACGTCGAGCGCGAAACACTGGCCGCCGAAGTGTTCAAAGTCGATGACGCGATGATCCGCGTGATCTCGAACGATGTCGGCGGCGGCTTCGGCATGAAAGGCGGTGCGTATCCGGAAGACATTCTCGTGCTGTGGGCGGCCAAGCGCACCGGACGCACCGTGAAATGGATCGGCGAGCGGATCGAATCGATCGCCAGCGATTCGCATGCGCGCGACCAGGTCGTGGATGTCGCGATGGCGTTCGATAAGGCCGGCCGCATCACCGCGCTCCGTGCCGATTCGATTTACAACCTCGGTGCCTACCTCGCAGCCACCGCGGCGATCTCGCCGATGTTTGCGGTAACGCTGTCATCGGGTGTCTACGCGATCCCGGCGATCCGCGCATCCACCCGTGGCATCTTCACCAACACAGCCTCCACTGCACCGTACCGTGGTGCCGGGCGCCCGGAAGCGTCCTACATGCTCGAACGCTTGATGGATCAGGCGGCGCGCGAGATGAGTCGTGATCCGCTCGAATTGCGACGCCTCAACTTCGTGAAGTCTTCGCAAATGCCCTACCAGACCGCACTCGCCTATCGCTACGATTGCGGTGATTTTGAGACGGTCATGAATCGCACCTTGAAAGCCGCGGACTGGGAAGGCTTTCCCGCGCGTCGCGCTGCCTCGGAAAAGAACGGCAAGATTCGCGGCCGCGGCATCTCATGCTATCTCGAAGCCGCGACGATCTTCAATGAACGCATGGAGATCCGCTTCAATCCAGCCGGAACCGTCACCGTCGTGGCCGGCACGTTCTCGCACGGTCAGGGTCATGAGACGGTCTACGCGCAAATGGTGTCGGAGTTCCTCGGCGTCGATTTCGACGCAGTGCGGCTGGTACAAGGCGATACCGACGCAGTCTCGTTCGGCCGCGGCACGTACGGGTCGCGCTCGATGTCCCTGGGCGGCGGGGCGCTACGCATCGCAGCGAATCGCATCATCGAGAAAGGCACGCAGATTGCCGCGTTCATGATGGAAGCGGCGCCTGCGGATGTCGAATTCAAGGATGGCAAGTTCGCAGTGAAGGGGACCGACAAAGCAATACCGATTACCGCGGTGGCGAAGCGCTCGTATTTTCCGATGGGCTATCCGGTCCATCTTGGCGTGGGGCTTGAGGCCATCGGCGAGTTCGATATGGGGCCGGGCAATTTCCCGAATGGTTGCCAGATTGCCGAAGTCGAGATCGATGCCGATACCGGGCGCGTTGATCTCGTGCGCATGCTGATCACCGATGACGTCGGCACGGTCGTCAACCCGCTGCTCCTCGAAGGCCAGATGCATGGTGGTGTGGCGCAAGGTGTCGGACAGGCGCTTTGCGAAAACATCACCTATGACACGACCAGCGGCCAACTGTTAAGCGCGTCGTTTCTCGATTACTGCATGCCGCGCGCCGACGATCTGCCGTCGTTCGATGTTGACGTGCATCCGATCCCGACCGGTACCAATCCGCTCGGCGTGAAAGGCGCAGGCGAAACCGGCACCGTTGGCGCACCGGCCGCGGTGATGAACGCAATCGCCGATGCGCTGGTCTCCCGCGGGAAGCAACCGATCGATATGCCGGCGACGGCTGAGCGAGTCTGGCGAGCTTTAAAGGCGGCGTAACGCTACTCGGTAGCCCGAAAACCGATCGCCTTCACGATCGCGCCCCACTTCGCCTGTTCGGCGGTGAGGTAGGCACTGTACTCCTCGGGGGTCGAGGGCACTGCGACGCCGCTCACTTTCGCGAATTGCTCGATCACGTCGGCCGAGCGGAGGCCCGCCATCGCCGCGGTGTGAATACGCCTTTGAATATCGGCGGGCGTGGCCGACGGCGCGACTAGTCCATACCAGTTGTCGGAATTGACTTTCGGGTACTTCGCCTCGACGGTGCTTGGCACCTCGGGGAGCGATGAGGCACGATGGCCACTTGCAGTCACGATCGCCCGCAACTTGCCCGAGCGAATATGCTGCAGCACGACCGGCACGTCGAGAATCGCCATCTGCACTTGACCACCAAGCAGATCCGTTACGGCCGGCGCAGCGCCCTTGTAGGGCACATGCACCATCTCGATCTTCGCCTCGGTCTTCAGCAACTCAACCGCCAGATGGGTAATGCTGCCCGCTCCGGCGGAACCATAATTGATCTTGTTGGGATTGGCCTTGGCATACGCGATGAGCTCTTCCAGATTCCTGGCCGGTACGCTTGGATGGACGATCAACACTTCCGGGACCTGCACGACCGTCGTGATGAGCGCGAGATCTTTGCGCGGATCGTAGGGCATCTTGTCCATCGAGAACGGCGCAATCGATACCGACGAGGCACTGTTGAGCGCGAGCGTGTAGCCATCCGGTGGCGCCTTCGCTACGGCGTCAACGCCGATGACGCCGCCCGCGCCCGCACGATTCTCAATGACGACGGGTTGTCCAAGATTGGCACTCATGCCCTGCGCCAGCGCCCGCCCAAAAAGATCTGCGGGGCCACCCGCCGGGAAGGGCACAATCAGCCGGACCGCCTTGATAGGATAGGTTTGCGCGAGCGTGAGACACGGCAAGAGCGCAACGAGGGCGGCGAGGGCATAACGCGCAAGACGTTGCATGGTGCGTTCCTTTCGGGTGTGCTCGCAACGGCGAACGTTCATTCGCCGCGATTGTGACCGAAACCAGGAACAGGCGGACAACTACCGTTTCATACTGCCATTACTTCTTGCCCTTCACATGCCCTTCGAGTTCGGCGAAGGTGGGGCGCTCGGTCGAGTAAAGCACCTTGCGGCCAAGCTCAATAGCGATTTGCGGCGCATAGCCTCGAAAACTGGAGAGCAAGGTCGTCTTGATGCAATTCAATTCTTTGGTCGCATCATCCAGTTTTGTTCGAGGAGCCCAGCGAGCGGTTCCGCGACGCAATAGGCCAGCAAGATGCCAAGGAACGTTCCGACCGGCGCAGAACCGATCATGCCACCAAGAATTGCGGGCGGCTGACCCACCGATCCCATCGTGTTGACCACGCCCAACACCGCGGCCACAGTGCCGAACGCCGGCAACGCACCGGCCAGACGCGCAATCGCGGCCACCGGCTGATGACCTTCATGATGATGGGTGTCGATCTCGTTATCCATCAACGACTCGATCTCATGTGGATTCAAATTGCCCGAGACCATCAGCCGCAGATAGTCGGTCATGAATTCGATCGTGTGGTGATCACTGCTGATGGTCGGAAATTTCCGGAAGATCGGCGACGAATGAGATTCCTCGATGTCCTTCTCGATCGACATCAACCCTTCCTTGCGCACCTTCTGCAGCAAATCATAGAGGAGGGCCATCAATTGCATGTAGCGCGCCTTGGTGTGCTTCGACGACTTCAATAGAGTAGGCAGCGACGCCAGCGTTGCCTTGAGAACTTTCGGCTGATTATTCACCACGAACGCACCGAGCGCACCGCCGCCGATCGCCATCATTTCTGTCGGCAATGCCGAAACGATTACCCCTATATTGCCACCATGCAAGATGTAGGCACCAAAGATGCAAGTGAAAGCGCAACGTATCCGATAATGACAAACATCTGATGGCTCGTGAATGGTTGGAGATCTCACTTGATATCGGCATGCGCGATTGCGAGTTGAAAATTGCACGGCATGGTTGTGCACCGGATGGCGACGCACAACGCGATGGCCGACCGGATCGGATCGATACCAGATCAGACCGCTGCTCGTGGTATTCGATCGCAGACCTGCTATGTTTAGCGAATAATGGAACAAGGGAGCTGGTTGGGGATGAAGGGGGCCCAACCCCTTCATTGCCCCTCGTAACTCCCCGAAAAATTTGGTCACGCTGATTGCGCGAAATAACTTAATCAGCGTTTCCTGAGGTATCCGCTAATGATTACGTGGTAGTTTGCGAGGACATCATGTTTGCTCAACCATTGCGTTTGATCCTCTTCGTTACCGGCCTTCTGATGGGTTCGGTCGTGTTCGCACAGGCTTATCCCAATCGGCCGATCAAGCTGATCGTGGGCTTTCCGCCCGGTGGATCGGGCGATTTTCTGACGCGGCTGATGGCCGATGAGATGACGCGTGAGCTCGGTGTCACGGTGGTGGTCGACAATCGCCCAGGTGCTGGCGCGACCATTGCTGCCGATGCAGTCGCGAAGGCGGCGCCTGACGGCTATACGCTGCTCAATGGCGGCCACCAAACAATCAGCAAAGAGCTTTACAAGAAACTCCCCTACGATCCGGACCGCGATCTTGCCGCCATCTGCAAGGTTGCGACCGGTACGACAGTCTTGGTGGTGAATCAAAACTCGCCGTTCCAAACGCTGAAGGACCTCATCGCCCATGCCAAAGCGAATCCAGGGAAGCTTTTCTCCGCATCGGCCGGGTTCGGCTCGGCGCCCTATCTCGCCTCGGTGCAGTTCGAGGCCGCGGCGGGCATTCAATTCACCACGGTGCAATACAAGGGCGGTGGACCGGCGGCCCAATCGCTGCTCACAGGCGACACGCAAGTGATGTTCGCTACCTCACCCACGGTCATGGGGTTCATCAAGGCAAACCGCATGCGTCCGCTCATCGTGAGCAAGCAACACCCGTCTCCCGCCATCTCTGGGATTCCCGGTGCACTCGAGGCGGGCCTTGCCGACTACGAATCCACCTTCTGGTTTGGTCTCTTCGCGCCTTCCGGAACGCCGGCGCCCATCATCGCGCGCTTGCATGCGGCGGCGGCGAAGTCGCTCGCAAAGCCTGAAATACGCGAGCGGATTATTTCGCAAGGCATGGACGCGACGCCGTCGACATCGCCCGCGGCGTTTGAAGCCGATATCCGGGACGAGGCGCCGCTATGGGAACGCACCATCCGCAGGCTGGGTGTAAAGGTTGAGTAGCGTTCGATATTTAACCCGGCCGCAGTACGCCTAGCCACTTCTCTTCGATCGCACGGGCTTCGTCGATCGATAACGCCGAGGGCTTGGGAAATTCGTCGCGCCATGCATAAGGGCGCGTCGCATCCAGAATGAGTTTCGAATTCGAGGTGACGCCGCGCGCCTTATCGCTTGGGGCGATGCGCGGATCGAGGCTGGAGCTCCAACCATTCCGCACGATATCCACGGCTTCGGCAGGCTCACACCGCGTTGCGATCGCCCACATCACGTCGTTCATATTTGACGGATCGATGTCGTCATCCACAACAACCACGATGCGCCCCATATAAGCGTTGCCCGCAGCAATCATCGCCGCGCGCTTGGCGTGACCATCGTAACGTTGCTTGAGCGAGACGACTGTCATGAGCGACGACACATGCTGCCAGACGCCGGCGATATCGGTGATATTTGCCGCTTCAAGATTCGCCCAGATGCCCCCGGCACGAAATGGCAGGCCGACGTGAAAGCGCGGCGGTTTCAGCGGCGGGGAACCCAGCAGGATCGGATCATTGCGATAGTGCAGCGCGCGAACTGCCATGATCGCGCCGGGCCGTTGATCGGCCGCGTAGTAGCCGGTGAACTCGCCGAACGGCCCTTCCGGCAGTGTCTCGTCTGCCATCGGGATGAGTTCGCCTTCCAAGACGATCTCGGCATGCGCGGGGATCGGCAACCCGGTATGCGGGCCCGGCACGATTTCAACCGGTGCCTCACGAATCCCGCCGGCGAAATCCAGTTCACCGACCCCGAGCGGCAGCGATTCAAAGCCCGCAACGAATAGCGCGGGATCGTCGCCATTCACCACCGCGATCGGACATGATTTACCGGCATCCCAATATTTCTTCGCGATGATTGCGCCATGCCGGCCCAAGTGATCGAACTGCACGGTCACCCGATTGCGGGTATGCACTTGCACACGATAGATGGAAGCGGTGATCCAACCGGTATCCGGATCGCGCAGGATGACGATGCTGCCCGAACCAATGTATGGACCACCATCGTCGCGATGCCACACCGGTGCGGGGATTCTCGCCAGATCGACGTCGTCGCCATCGGAACTGTTTTCCAGAAACTCGGCTTGTTTCACTTCGACCGGACGGATCGGTTTGAGCTGCTGGCGTTTGCGCATCCACGCACGCAGCGCATCAAGCGGCCGGAGCCTCGGATCAATCCCAAGCGCCAGCGCCGCGCGTTCCGGTGCCATCAACGGATTGGTGAATACGCGAAAGCCGCGTGAAAACCCTTTGAGGTCATCGAACAGCAGCGCCGGCGTATCCACTAGCCCGGCCGCAATCTCGGTGATGCCGCCCAGTTCCAGATGCGGATCGGCGCCCGAAACGCGACGGAGCGTACTAAATTGTTCAACGCTTGCGATGAACGCGCGCAGATCCGGAAACGCCATGCCGGCGCGTCTACGCTGTCATCACGGCGGGCAGCACATCTTTCGTGAAGCGTTCGAGATGCCCTGGCTGATCCGGCCCGCCAAACCGTACGACGATCGTCTTCGCACCGGCGGCAGCATAAGCCTTCAACCACGCGATGCAGGTGCTTGCGTTACCGGCACACAGACTCTGCCGATTTTTTTGCACATCATACGGGCTCGCGTAGTAGTTTTCGATAAAGGCGCGCAGTTCGTCACCGGCCCGCGAGACATCGGCATTCACATTGATCGTCGTGTAGGCGGCATGGTGAATTGTCGCCGGATCGCGGCCCACCTCTTTGCATAGAACCGCAAGCCGCGCCAAGCCTGCCGCATAAACGTCTGGCGACGGTGCGTTCGGCAGCCAGCCATCACCCAGTTGCGCGACGCGCCGCAGTGGATTTTCGGTATGCCCAGCCAGCCAGAAGCGCGGTCCGCCTGGTTGTGGTGGGCGCAATCCAAGCGTCACATTGTCCAACTCGAAGTAACGGCCCTTATGCGTCACCGGTTGCCCCGACCATAAGCGGCGCAACAGCGCGAGCGTTTCTTCGAAGCGGCCGATGCGCTGCACGTGTGGGACACCGCACGCCTGAAACTCGCGTGTGATGGCATCACCCTTGCTCGCGATACCCAGCCCTAGTACCAGCCGCCCATTGGCAATCAGATCGACATTCGCAATCTCATTGGCAAGCACCACCGGCTGCCGTAGCGCGGGCAACAGAATGGCCGTGCCAAGCCGCACACGGCGCGTTCGCGCAGCCACCGCCGCCAAGGTGGTCAATGCCTCAAGACGTGGCCTTGCCAGCACACTGTCACCCACCCACACGGAATCGAACCCGGCCGCTTCGGCTTGTTCGGCCAGCGCGAAGATCTGCGGGAAATCAGGACCGGCCGCCGACATGACTTGTTCACGGGTAGGCAGCAGATAACCGATCGCTGGCATTGGCGAGCGCTCCTTTTTAGTTGGCTGGGAAGAACCGATTCGCCATGACCTGGCAGCGCTTGATGAGACGATGCTCGTTGGGACCGTAATCGGCAACCGCATTATGGATCGTACCGATATCTTCCCAAATCATCAGATCGCCTTCCTGCCAGCGATGGGTGTAGCGAAATTTTTGCTGCAGCTGATGCTCGAACAGGAACGCGAGCATCGCATCGCTCTCCGGTTCGGGCAGCTCGTTGATGCGCATCGAATAACCGGGATTCGCATAGAGTACCTGGCGCCCGGTGAGTGGATGGGTAAGAAAAATAGGATGCGAGACGGGCGGCCTTGCCTTGCGTTGCACCTCGGTGAGCGGCGGGCGCTTGCTGCCCTTCTCCCGGCGCATCATTTCCCAGAATTTATTGAAGCCGTGCAAGACCGTCATGCCCGCGAGGCGCTCTTTCAGATCTGCAGGAAGATCGTCATACGCCGCCTGCATATTGCTGAATTCGGTGGCGCCGAGCGCGCGGCCATCACGAAACGGGATGCGAATACCGTACAGCACATTGGCGAACGCAATGGTCTTGCTGTACGACATGTCCGTGTGCCACGACTGGCCGGCATCGGCGAAACCGATCGGCTTACCGCTTTCGACGATATTCGACAACGTCATCACCTCGGGAATACCCGGTTCCTGATACGCGCTCGCCACATTGATCTCAAGATCGCCGAACCGCGCGCTGAAATCAGCGAGTTGCCGGGCCGTCAAGGTCTGCCGGGGAAAGCGCAGCACGCCGTATTCGCCGAGTGCCTTAAAAATCGCGTCGACTCCAGCCTCGTCAAGGCGTCGCGACAGATCGACGCCTTCAATCGCCGCCCCCAGCGTTTCCCCACTGCCGATTACCTTCATATTGCCTCGCCGCGCCATCGTCCGTGCCATAGTGTAGTGCGTTGAGTCTTCTAGCGAGTCCGCGCGCTTTCCACTACAGTCCGCCCCTTCGCGCATTGGAGGACACGCCCTTGGAGTCAGGACTTCACACCGATCATAACGACCTAGCGGCCAAACGGGCCGGGCCGTCGTGCTCGATGCTAGGCGCAGCAACGCGATCTTCCCGGTACCGATCAATCTCCTTGACCGGCCGGAATCAAGGACCACTGCGGATCGGCAAGCCTGCAGTGCCGTTCCGGCAATCCCAGTTCTTGGCGGATGATATTGGTCCCGAGCACGATGCTGGCCATCTTGTACAAGGCATGCCGGCGGCTCATCCCTTCGCGGCCGAATCCGCAATCGCTCGTGATCACCAATCGCTCGGCCGGAATGT
Source organism: Betaproteobacteria bacterium (assembly GCA_009693235.1). Classification (GTDB taxonomy): domain Bacteria; phylum Pseudomonadota; class Gammaproteobacteria; order Burkholderiales; family SG8-39; genus SHXR01. The sequence continues at coordinate 22,440 of SHXR01000051.1, forward strand.
ACTTGAGCGCCTTGCGAATGACCGCGGCGACATCTTCCGGCGTCTCGACCTGCAAGGTGCGATGATTTACCACCCCAATCGCGATCTTCTTGCCGGTGATGATCTTGCCGATCAGTTCCAGGTTCTCACCGCTGTTGTCGACCACTTCGAAGGTGAGCACGTCGCATGCGAGCTTGTTCATGTCTTCCAGCACCGGCGCGTAGCTCATCGGCCGCGCGAATGAACGCTGCGCCGCCGGGTTGCCCCAGCAGGTATGGCACCAGACTTCCGTCTTCTCGGCGAGCATTCTTGCGGTGCGGTTGAACACATCGATATAGAAGTCCTGCGGGAATACGTCGGCCCGCTGCTTGTAGTGCGCACGATGTATCCACGGTTCCTCGATCTGGATCACCGGACAACCCGCGTTCGCCAACTCCATGAATTCGGCATTCAGCACATCCGCAATATCGAAAATCAGCTCGCCACGATCCTTGTAGTGCTTGTTCAACATGCCGCCTTCCACGACTTCGGCCGTTGCGGCGCCGAATTTCACCGGCTTGTCGGTGAGACGCTGCGCCACTTTCCAGAGCGGCGTGAACTCGAGGGTGCCACGCGTGATCTTGTCGGTGATCACCGGTGGCGTCACGCATTCGGAGAAATCACGCATGATGCTGCCCGGCCGTGCGGCGCTCGCGTAACGCCCGATCAGATCAACGCCTGATACGCCACCCAACCGCTGCGCGGTGTAGAGAATCCATGAACGGCCACCGACCTCGTTATCGAAGCGATTATCGCCATCGGTGAGGATGTCCAGACCCGCGCGCTCCTGATCGCGCAGCATGGATGACACCGCGTCGGTGTACTGCTCTTGAAAGTCGATGTTCGACAGCGCAACGCGAAACACACGGCCGTTCAAACCCTCCCGATACCAATGCGGCCTGGGCAGGGAGCCTGTGATGGTGGTGGGTAGAAGCAGATCTTTCGTTGCGCCATACATTGTGAACCCCCTATTTGGATTGCCCGCGCGCCATGCGCTCGGCTTCTAGCAGCCGATCCATTTCAAGATAAAGCGTCGTGAAATCGCGCTCGCCCATCCCTTCATTCATCGCGCGATCGAGCAGTGATGCGGTCAACGGGCCGAACACACCGGGTCGCCCAAGATCCGCAGCCAAGTCGGCGGCCATGCCAAGATCCTTCGCAAGATTGGCGACCCGCGAACGACCATCGAACTTGCCGGACAGGATGTGATTGGGAAACCGCGCCTCGCTGATGTAACTCCGCGCATTGCCCGCGTTGATCACATCGATCATCGGCTTGAGATCAATACCCGCCCGCGCGGCGAGGCGCCCGGCTTCGCTCAACACAAAGAAATTGGCGTGGCACACCATATTGTGGATGAGCTTCATCGTGTGACCGGCACCGCTCGGTCCGACATGAAAAATCCGCGTCGCAATCGCATCCAGCATCGGGCGGCAACGATCAAGCGTCGCCGCATCGCCGCCGAACATCAAGGTGAGCATGCCGGCGTCGGCACCGACTGCGCCACCGCTTATGCCGGCATCGAGATAGTCGCGGCCACGGTCCCGGGCGATCTTGACCAGCCGGCCGGTTTCCTGCGGGTCTGAAGTGGTGAGATCAATGATCACCTGACCGCGCCGGTCCGCCGCGAGCAATCCTTGTGGACCACTCAAACATGCCTCGATCTCTTTGGAACTTGGGACGACGAAAATGACGACCTCGCACTGCTCGGCCATGCGATTGGGCGGCGCGAACGCCACCGCGGACGAAAACCCGTTCGCGCTTTCAGGACGAACATCCCACAGAGCGGCGAGCCGCTCTTTCTTGTCGAGATTGAGCGCAATGCCCCGCCCCATTTGCCCAAGACCAATGACGCCAACGGTACGACTTGCGGTGCTCGGTTGCCTCGTGCTCATCGGACTATTCCGCCTTGATGTCCGCCTGCCGGATCACATCGCCCCATCGCGCATGCTCGGTGCGAATGAACGCGGCGAATTCATCGGCAGTTGAAGTGTGGATGACCGCGCCGATCGCGGTAAACCGATCGATGATCTCTTTCGATTGCATGCCTTTCACCAAGGCTTCATTCATACGCGTCACCATCTCGCGCGTGAGCCCGGCAGGACCGCCGAGCCCAAACCAGGGTGAAGCGCTGACAGTGGGATAGCCGGACTCAGCCACCGTCGGCACATCAGGCAGCAGTGGCGAGCGCTTGGGCGTCAACACTGCGATCGGTCGCAGCTTACCGGCCTTCACATTGGGTAACGCGACCACCAATGAGCTTTGGAAATCGAGCAAGATCGCGCCGGCAAGCAAGTCCTGAATCTGTTGGGTGGCGCCCTTGTACGGCACATGCAACAACTTGATGCCTGCGGCCATCTGGAGCATTTCCGCGGCCAGATGCGGCACCGTTGCGACCCCGGGCGTACCAAAGGCAACCTTGCCGGCATTGGCCTTGGCAAAGGCAATCAACTCCGCAAGATTGTTCGCCGGCAAACTTGGATGGGCAACAATGAGCGGCGTCATCGACAACAGATTCGCGATCGGTGAAAAATCTTTCAACGCATCGAAGGGCACCTTGCCAAGATGCGGCGCGGTGGCAAGCGTGATTGCGGTAAGCCCGATGGTGTAACCATCCGCGGCCGATTTTGCGAGCACATCGACACCGATGGTGCCATTGCCACCGGGGCGATTCTCGACGATAACCGGCTGACCCAAGGCGTCGCTCAGAATCGTTGCGGCCGCCCGCCCCACGAGATCGGTGGGCCCGCCCGGTGGAAAAGGCACGATGAGGCGCATCGCCTTCGATGGCCACGCCTGGGCGAACGCCGTGTCGACACCAACCAATACCATGCTCGCCGCGAGCGCGCCAAAGGCGATACGAACGTAATTCCCCACGGTCTGCTCCTCCAATGCGCTCACGAGACAATCGTCGGGTTGTACCACGAACCGTCGAGGCGCCCCCGTCCGTACGGAAGGGCTTGACGGTTGCAAACGCGACTCGTAGGCTCGATCGCGACGCCTCCCTTCAAGAAAGAGAACATGAGTGCCACCCCACGCAAGTCGATCCGCTTTTCCCTGTTCGATTGGCTCGACGAATCGGGTCGCGGCTATGGAGAGACTTATGATGAACGGCTGCGATTGCTTGAATTCGCGGACGGCGCCGGCTACTACTCCTATTTGCTCGCGGAACACCATGGCACATCGCTGTCGACGACGCCTTCGCCCAGCCTTTTCCTATGCGCAGCGGCACAGCGCACCACGCGATTGCGCCTGGGCGCGCTCACCTGGCTGCTGCCGCTCTACAGCCCGCTCCGTCTGTTGGAAGAGCTTTGCATGCTCGATCAGCTGTGTCATGGCCGCCTTGAGCTTGGCATCAGTCGCGGTTCTTCGCCGCATGAACGCGCGCGATTTGGCATCAGCGATGAGGAAGCAAGGCCGCGGTTCGAAGAAGTCTTAAAACTCCTTGTCATGGGCTTCACCAAGGGCGAACTCAACCTCGACGGAAAGTATTATCAGTACCACGGGCTGAAGACGCGCTTTCGCCCACACCAGAAGCCGTATCCCCCGGTGTGGTTCCCGACCTCGAATGCAAGCTCGATTCCATGGATCGCGGCGCAAGGCCTCAACATCGTGATGTCGCTTCTGCATTCGCCGTCATTCGAGAAGCTGTGTGAATGCATGGCGAGCTACCGCAAGGAATACGCCGCACACCGCAGTGATCCGGACCGCCTGAACGGCCATGTGAGCGAACCGGAAATCGCGTTTACCACCCATGTGTATGTGGCTGACACCGATGCCAAAGCACGCGAGCAAGCGGGCGCGGGCTACATGCAGTTCAATGAGAATTTCACGCGGCGGTATGTGGATATCGGACAGGCCGACAAGTACGCGCATCGCGCCGATTTCGGCAAGCTGGTCGCCGACGGCAAAATTCTCTGCGGCGCGCCGGACACCGTACGCAAAGCGCTGGAGCGAATGATTCCCGCCGCCGGGGTGAATCATTTCATTGGTGCGTTCACGTTCGGCAGCCTCACACCTGTACAGACGCAACGATCGCTGGAATTGTTTGCCCGCGAGGTGATGCCGGCGTTTGCTTAAAGATAAGGAAACCATCATGCGTCGAGTCGTAACCGGTCATGACGTGCATGGACGTTCGGTCTTCATGATAGATGACCCAGCACCTCAAGGTATAAGCCGCAAGCCCGGAACACCGCAAGTGACGGAATTGTGGGTCACCGCGGAAGCCCCCGCCGATAACAGTCGATCTGCGGATGCGCTCGTTGGCATACCGGCCTTCCGCATCCCACCGCCCGCGCACGGCAGCATCTTTCGCGTGGTCGACTATCCGCCGGACCGCATTCGCCTTGCTGCGTTGGCTGCCGATGCATCGCCCGATGCACATGATCCGGCGCTCTATCTTGGCAAGTCGCGTCATCCCGGATTCCATAAGACCGCCACGATTGACTATGCAATTGTCCTGTCCGGTGAAATTTGGGCGCTGATGGATGAAGGGGAAGTGTTGCTAAAGACAGGCGATGTGCTGGTCCAGCGCGGCACCAATCATGCGTGGAGCAATCGGACCGACCAGACAGCTCGCGTGGCGTTTGTGTTGATCGATGCGATACCGGTGGGGGGCGCGAAGAACGAGTAGGATTACTCGGCGCGATCGCCGGCCCGTTTTCCGTGTCGACGCGCCGATTTGGAGACAAGACCATGCGCCTTATCCCGCGAATACTTGCGTTACTCGCAGGCACGCTGATCGCCACGCTCGCCTTTGCGCAAGGACAGGCATTTCCAAACCGCCCGATCCGCATGATCGTCACCGCCGCCACCGGTGGCATCACCGACATCATGGCGCGTGTGATGGTCGAACCGATGGGCCGTTCACTGGGACAACCGTTGATCGTCGAGAACAGGCCCGGCGCGGGCGGCAATATCGGCACGGAATTCGTGGTGAAGGCGCCGCCCGATGGCTATACGTTGGTCATCGTCAATGTCGGCACCATCGCGATTCATCGGTGGATCTACGACAGCATGCCGTTCGATCCGCTCAACGATCTGGTGCCGGTGGCGCCGGTGGGCGATGGCGCCAGCATTCTCGCGGTGCACGCCAAACTGCCGGTGCGCACGCTGAAGGAATTCATCGAGCTGGCAAAGGCCACGTCGCGGAAGTTGAACTACGGTTCGGCAGGTAACGGCACCATGCCGCATCTGTCCGCGGAGGTGTTCGCGCATATGACCGGCACGCAGTTGGTTCATGTCCCGTATAAAGGGGCCAATCCCGCCGCAGTCGATCTTGCCACCGGACAGATCGATGTCGCATTCATCGCCTATGGTTCAATGCGCGCGCAAATGGCCGCCGGACATGTTCGCGCTTTGGCGGTGGGCTCGAGGGAGCGGCTTGCCGCGCTGGCGGAGGTACCCACGTTTGACGAAGCGGGCCTGCCCGGCTACGACGTCACCAACTGGTTCGGCGTGTTCGCACCAAAGGGCACGCCGCGCGATGTGGTTGCCACCCTCAACACCCATATCGGCCGCATTTTCGATGATGCGCCAACGGTGAAGCGGCTGCAGGATGGCGGCATCGTACCGATGCGCGAATCTGCTGACGCATTCGCCAAGCGCATCGCTGCGGACGACGTGAAGTGGCGCGACGTGGTGCGCCGCATTGGCGTGAAAGCGCAATGAACGTGCGTGATCGGTGTCGGGTTACACCGGGCAAGTCCTTCAAGCTTGCGAATTGCGATCCGGACGATGGCGCTGAGCGTTCCAAGAAAGGCAACGCGGCCGACGAACTGGCGCGCGACTACGTGTTGATACTCCGGCTACTCACCGCGCAGCTACGAGCACTCGATTTGCAACATCCCGAACCCGCCCCCGGCCTCGACAAAATTAAAGTGCTATGACTATCATGGTCTACGGCATCAAGAACTGCGACACGATGAAGAAGGCCTTCATCTGACTCGAAGCCCATGGCGTTGTCTACACGTTTCACGACTATAAGAAAGATGGCGTTCCAGTGGCCAAGCTGAAAGCGTGGGCAGCGGCGCTTGGCTGGGAAAAGCTGGTGAATACGCGCGGGCCGACCTTTCGCAAAATTCCGGAAGCGGATCGCGAAAATCTGAATGCGGCGCGGGCCATCAAACTCTTCGGGGCGTATTCGAGCGCCATCAAACGGCCGATCATCGAGACAGACGGCAAGCTCGCCGTCGGCTTCGATCTTGACCACTATGCACAGGCGTTCGGCAAGAAGCGCTGAACGTTTCAATCAACCTGACGGGAGCCTATGATGCCAAAAGCCAAACGCACCAACATCGTCTCCGACCAACTCCACATGCGGGTTGCCAACGGCAAGCCAATCTTTCCCCACGCGGTATCGGTCGAAGGCAAACGACTGATCTGCGTTTCCGGGCAACTGGCCTGGGATGCCAAGGGCGATGGCGTGGGCAAAGGCGATATGCGGGCGCAGATGCGGCAGGTGTGCGAGAACATCAAAGAGGCGTTGCGGGCCGCGGGCGCCGGGCTGGAAGACATCGTCAAGACCAACACCTATGTGACCGATATGGACGAATTCTTCAAATGCGTCGATGTCCGGATGGAGTATTTCGGCCCGGGATTTCCAACCAGCACGACCGTCGAAGTGCGCCGCCTCGCCCATCCCGACATGGTGATCGAGATCGAAGCAATGGCCGTGGTGGATGCGTAGCCCGACCCTCTTGTTCCGGTAGCATTCACCTCTCACGTTTCACGTTTGACTTTTCACCCTTCACCACTTCGAAGGAGTAAGCGCATGAATGCCCGACTCGAACCCATCACCAAAGGCAGCGTACGCAGTGAATGCTCTCCGGAGGAATGGCAACTGCGCGTGCAATTGGCGGCGGCCTACCGGATCGTCGACTACTACGGCTGGACGGAACTCATCTTCGGCCATCTCACCATGCGGGTGCCGGGGCCGGAGCGGCACTTTCTAATTAATCCGTTCGGGCTTGGCTATGATGAAGTCAATGCTTCGAATCTGGTCAGGATCGATCTGGATGGCAACATCATCGGCCGGAGCGACTATCCGATCAATCAGGCGGGCTTCGTCATCCATTCAGCGATCCACGCCGCGCGCGAAGATGCACACTGCGTCATGCATACACATACACGAGCCGGCATGGCGCTCGCAGCGTGCAGCGGGGGGCTCTTGCCGATCAGCATGACCTCGACCCCTTTCTACGGCCGCGTCGCGTATCACACGTACGAGGGCGTGACGGTCGAAGTCGATGAGCGTGAACGCCTTGCACACGATCTAGGCCAGCAGAACGCGATGATCCTGGTGAACCACGGCATTCTCGCGTGCGGACAGACGATTCCGGAAGCCTTCCTAAGACTCTATCGCCTGGAGCGCGCCGCGCAGGTGCAGCTCGATGCGCAATCGATGAACCATCCGCTCTCGATCCTGCCCGATGATGTGGCACGCCGTTCAGGTGAACAGATGGACGGCTTCGGGCGTGAAGCAACAAACGGCAAATTCGGCGAACTGGAATTCGCTTACCTGATGAGAAAGATGGATCGGATTGATGCTTCGTATCGGGATTAGGCGGAACGGCAAACACGGCGACTCCCTGAACTTACTCCGGCGAATTGCATGAATCCGTTCCCAAGCCTCCTCATCGCATGCGCGCTCAACCTGGCAGGCGTCACAATCGCGCTGGCGCAAACCTATCCGAGCAAACCCGTTCGACTCATCATCCCCTTCGCCGCCGGCGGCGGCGTCGACGCGGTGGGTCGGACGATTGCGCAAAAGCTGGGCGAGGGTCTGGGGCAATCGGTCGTCGTTGAGAACCGCGCCGGGGCCGGTGGTTCGATTGCTACCGAGGCGGTTGCCCGCGCTGCCGCGGATGGCTACACGCTCTTGCTCACCACGCATGGCCATGCGATTCAACCCAGTTTGCAGAAAACGCCATGGGATCCGGTTCGCGACTTCGCGCCGGTGATGCAGGTGCTGAATTTCGCATTCCTGGTCACGGTCCACCCCTCGGTCCCGGCCAAGACGATGAAGGAGTTCATTCAGTTCGCCAAGGACAATCCGGGCAAGCTGAGTTATGGGTCATCAGGCTCCGGCGGTCCGATCCACTTCGCTGTTGAAATCCTGAAAAGCATCGCGGGCATCGACATCGTTCACGTGCCCTACAAAGGCAACGGCCCGATGACTGCTGCGCTGATTGCGGGGGAAATACAGATGTCGATGGATTCCATGGCGGTCTCGTTACCACAGGTGCGCGCCGGCAAATTGCGCGGCCTGGCGGTGAGCGGGTCGCGACGCTGGCCCCTTGCCGCAGACATCCCAACCGTGTCGGAAGCCGCGCTACCCGGTTACGAGGAACTCGGTTGGCATGGCGTGTTGACGCCCGCCGCCACGCCGCGCGAAATCGTGGTCAAGTTGAATCGAGAGCTGACGAGAGCAAGCACCCTCCCCGACGTCCGCGAACGATTACTCGGTTTAGGCTATGAACCAACAAGCAATTCGCCCGATGCATTTGCCGAGAAAATTCGCACTGACCTCGCCAAGTACGCTCGGATCGTGAAGGAGGCAGGGATTCGGGGGGAATGATGAAGAATTGCAGAATTCTCGCCGCGATCCGCAACGGGCATTTGTATCGGGGAATTCAACGTTAAAGCGACCGCAAACCAGACTGGGGTACACTTTCTGTCGACTTAATTCTGAAAATTCTCTATGAACATGCCCGGGATTGAATTTCTGATTGATCGAAAAGGCAACAAGAAGGCCGTGCTGATCAATCTCAAGAAACACAAAAATCTGTGGGAGGACCTTTACGATGCGTATATAGCGCATCGGCGGCGCAATGAACCTCGAGAGTCATTGGCCAAAGTTAGACGCATGATCGAGTCGAAGGCCAAGCGCGCGACGTATGCCTGATTACTCCGTTGTCTTTGCTCGATCTTCGAGCAAAGAATTGCGGGCGCTCGATTCGCCGGTGGCCCTTCGACTTCTCAAGCGCATCGACGCTGGTTCAGAATCCTCGGCCGGCGGGGGCGGTAAAGTTGGAGGGTGCAACAGATCTTTGGCGTATCATTTACCGAATCGCAGATCGCGAAAGATTAATTGACATCGTGGCCGTTCGCCATCGTCGTGAAGCCTACCGTTGATGACTGCGCTTTATTTGTACGCCGTAAGCGCGATTGTCGAACCCTTAAGATCGTTTCGGCGTCGCGCGCTGTCGTCCGGTCGGAATGCTGGATCGAAGCGATTCGTCGTGATGCGAGTTGACCTTGGCTTACGAATTCGCTGCCAAGGCCCCACGGAAGCCAATTAGGGGAGCTTTCGCGGATCCTTGGGGAAAGGCGCAGCGGGAGACGCGCCAATAGGCGCTTTCTTCCGATCGATCGCTGCGAGAACGAAAAGGCGCATTGCCTCTCCCCATCGTTTCAAATCTTGCGCGTACGCCAGTCGCACTGGGTCCATCTCGATCAAGTCTTTCTGCCATTCGCTGGTCGCCCACGCTCGATCAATAGCGCTAGCGATCCCGTCAACTTCCGGATTGAAGTAGTAGCGGATATTGACCAAGTCTGGCCGCGTTACGCGATGAAAATCCACGGCCACCATGGTACGGGGAATTGCAACTTTGCTTTTTTCAAACCAGACCAAAGCCTGACGGCTCCATCCAGTCGGATTCGACATTAGCCCGACATAGTGATTCACCGTCATGCAGTATTGGTCCGATGGATTTCGGCTCCAGTCGGTCTTGGCGAATACCGTCCCTCGCTTACATGGGTCTTCGATCCAACCATTCGCGAAGCTTTGCTGCTCGAGGTTCATGAGAACGTAGATGAGTCGGAGGAGTTGGTTGTCCCGCGTTTGCGCTAGCCATGCACCGCCCATTGGCGCGCCACGTTGTGTATTCCCGATGTTTGAAAACCACGTTCCGCTCGCAATGAGAACCCATTCGCCGTCCGGAAGAATGATTCTCTTGTTACCGTATTCAAGCGTTCCTGAGACGGCGGTATTGAGCGGCAGGCCGTCGAGCTTTTGTTGTGCAAATGCCAACTGGCCAAGGACGAGTGCGGCCAATAAGACTAAAAGTTGCTTCACTGCCGTCCTCCCCGAGAATCGTCGCGCTACCCCACCACCCGCATCACCGCCTCGATTTCCACGCTGATCTGATTCGGTAGCGACCCCATTCCCACGGCGGACCGCGCATGGCGCCCGCGCTCGCCCAGCACCGCGACGAATAGATCCGAGCATCCGTTGATCACTTTCGGTTGATCGCCGAATTCCGGCACTGCATTCACCATGCCGAGCACCCTCAGCACTTCGACCTTCCCTAGATCGCCACCGGCCGCTGCACGCGCCGCCGCCAGCAGTTGCAGGCCGACGATCTTGGCGTGTCCGTAGGCTTGCTCGATCGTGGTATCGCGCCCAACCTTGCCAGTGATGAACGTGCCATCCGGCCGGCGCGGTCCTTGTCCCGATAGATAGATCGTGTTGCCGTCGCGCTTGTACGGTACGTAATTGCCAACCGGTGTGGGCACGGGCGGCAAGGTGAGGCCCATCGATTGCAGTTTTTCTTCGGGTGTCATGATGCGCTCCAAGTGGGCGGTGATAAGCCGGGACGATTGTAGCAAGGCAAGCCGGCCGGCCTGTTACGTCCTGGCGTATGCTTCGGAAAATAACGCGTTTTGGAGGACGACACACATGAAAGTATTGTTTGCTGCGCTGGTCATTGTGCTTGGCATCGTCAACGCCCACGCGCAAGACGATTATCCGTCCCGCCCGGTACAGATCATCGTGCCGTTTCCCCCTGGGGGCGTGGCCGATCTGAATGCACGAGCCGCAGCCGAAGTATTAGGCCGTATTCTCAAACAGCCTTTCGTGCTGGTAAGCCGTCCGGGTGCAGGCGGCGCGACCGGGAATGCACAGGTCGCCAACGCGAAGCCCGATGGCTACACCTTGCTTGCCGGCCTCGCGAGCATGGTCGTCATTCCGCCCGCGGAACGACTGGGCGGCAAAGAACCCAGCTATCTACTGGAACAGTTTGCACCGGTGGCGCTGATCTCAGCCGATCCGTTGATGTTTATCGTGCGCACCGAGAGCCCGCTCAAGACCATCCACGAACTCATCGCGGACGCCAGAGCGCGTCCTGGCAAATCGTCTTATGCGTCTTCCGGCATCTACGGCAATATTCATCTCGCGGTGGAGATGCTGGCCCATGCGGCAACCCTTGAGTTTCTGCACGTGCCCTATTCCGGCGGCGGCCCTGCCAACACCGCAGTGCTCTCCGGCCATGTGGACTTCACGCTGGCCGGCCCGTCGTCGGCAGGCTCATTCATCAAAGGCGGCAAGGCCCGCGCGTTGGCCGTCACCGGGGTGAATCGCCTCGCCGTGTTTCCCGAAGTGCCCACGCTGAAGGAACTTGGCTACGACGTTGACTTCATCATTTGGTGCGGCTTATTGGCACCGTCTGGAACGCCCGCGCCTATCATGCAAAAACTACGCGATGCGATGCGCCAAGTGTCAACGGATACCAGCTTCAAAACGATGATGGACCGGATCTCCACGCCGATCGATTACCGCGATGCACCGGAGTTTCAAAAGCTCTACGACAGCGATGCGAAGCGTCTGGCGGAGACGATCAAGCGGATCGGGCGCTTGGAGCAGACTAAGTAGCGGAGCATCGCTCTAAAAGCGAAAGCCGTTTCCAATTCAGGTTTGATCCTGAACGAGTCGAGCGGGAAGTCGATGGTTGATTGGACCGGCAGTGTAACCGGGACCGATTGTGCGGTGGCTGAGTGCCGATTGGTCGAGCGCGATTGAGGCGATGGCGTGTGTCTTTGGGTC
>SHXR01000103.1 GCA_009693235.1 Betaproteobacteria bacterium
AATCCCCGAGGCAGTTTGAACGCGCGCGCGATGCAACATTGCGCGAAGCAGCTAACGACGACCCAACAACGATTCACAGCAATTGCAGCCAATCCGCTCGGCTGAACAAAAGAGCGGCTTAAACCCTCAATGAAAAGTTGACAAGATCAAAGCGCTAGTTGCCGCTGCGGCCGCGAGCTTAACTTGCTTGTGGCTGAAGAAGGTAGCGCGGCAAGTTCATGCGCGACGCACCGAACCACGCCGCTGCCAGCGCCGGTGATGACGACCTTCCCGGCGAAAAGATCGGCGCGAAAGTTGGCGGCATGATGGCGGTCGAATTCCTCGCCCCGCGCTATGATCCGCCCGCGCGATTACTTCGTGGATTACATCTGGCCTGTTCCGGAGACCCATCATGTCCGAAGCCTTCATATTCGATGCCATTCGCACACCCCGCGGCCGCGGCAAACCGGGCGGCTCATTGCATGAAGTGAAGCCGATCACGCTGCTCTCCGGTGTCTTGCGCGCATTGCAGGCGCGTAATGATTTCGATACGGCGGAAGTCGAAGATGTGGTGATGGGCTGCGTGACGCCGATCGGTGATCAGGGCGGCTGTATCGCCAAGGCCGCTTCGCTTGCGGCCGGGTGGGATTGGCGCGTAGCGGGCATGCAGCTCAATCGGTTTTGCGCATCAGGCTTGGAAGCGGTCAATCTTGCGGCGCAGAAAGTGAAGTCCGGTTGGGAAGATCTCATCGTCGCCGGTGGCGTGGAATCGATGTCGCGCGTGCCGATGGGTGCGGATGGCGGCGCGTGGATGCTCGATCCGCAGACGAGCTTCGAGACCGCATTCGTGCCGCAAGGCATCGGCGCAGATCTCATTGCCACCCTGGATAATTTTTCGCGCGAGGATATCGACGCCTATGCGTTTCGTTCGCAGCAGCGCGCCGCGGCAGCGCAGTCTGCGGGACGCTTTGATCGATCCATCGTCGCCGTGAAGGATGGCGTTGGCGGTGTGATTCTTGATCGTGACGAGTTCATTAAACCGGGCACCACGATGGCAGCGCTCGACTCGCTGCGGGCGTCATTTGAGCAGATGGGTGAGATGGGATTTGATGCGGTGGCGATCCGGCGCTATCCGATGGTCGAGCGCATTCGTCATGTGCATACCGCCGGCAATTCGTCGGGCATCGTCGATGGTGCCGCGGCGGTGCTGGTCGGTAGCGAAGAGAAGGGCAAGGCGCTTGGACTCACGCCGCGCGCCCGCATCGTGGCGACCGCGCTGACCGGTTCTGATCCCACGATCATGTTGACCGGTCCGATGCCTGCGACCCGCAAGGTACTCGCCAAGGCGAAGATGACGATCGATCAGATCGATCTGTTTGAAATCAACGAGGCGTTCGCGGCCGTACCGCTCAAATACATGAAAGAGCTTGACGTGCCCGAAGAGAAGATCAATGTGAATGGTGGGGCGATCGCGATGGGCCATCCACTTGGCGCCACCGGCGCGATGATTCTTGGCACCTTGATCGATGAACTCGAGCGTCGCAAGCTGCGTTACGGTCTGGCGACCCTTTGCGTTGGCGGTGGCATGGGCATCGCGACGATCGTCGAGCGCCTGTAGGATCTAGCGATGTCGCCCATTCGTTTTGAGAAAGACGCGTCGCATATTGTCACGCTGACCTTCGATGCCCCGGGTGCGCAAGTCAATACGATGTCGGCCGCCTGGTGCGAGGCGCTGGATGAAATCGTTTGGCGGTTGGATGCCGATAAGGCAACCATTGCCGGCGTCATTCTCGCCTCCGCCAAGAAGACGTTTTTTGCAGGCGCGGAACTCAACGACATCATTCAATTGAAGGCAGAAGACGGCCCGGCCTTCTTCGCCGGGATCGAACGCATCAAGAAGAGTTTTCGAATCCTCGAGCGGCTGGGCAGGCCGGTGGTCGCCTGCCTCAACGGCGCCGCGCTGGGCGGCGGATGGGAACTCGCGCTGTGCGCCCAGCATCGCATTTGCCTGGACGAAGCGTCGATCCAGCTTGGTTTGCCCGAGGTGACGCTTGGCCTCTTGCCAGGCGGCGGTGGCGTCACCAAGATGGTGAGGCTGCTCGGGTTGGAGAAAGCGTTCCCGTTTCTGGTCGAAGGAAGATTGTTCGGACCACGCGAGGCCGCCAAGCTTGGCCTCGTGCACGCGTTGGCATCGTCGCCCGCCGACATGATGGACCAAGCGAGGGCATGGATCGTGGCGCATCCCACCGCGAAGCAGCCCTGGGATGAAGAGAGCTACCGCATGCCGGGCGGTCTGCCTTCAACGCCTCGTCTTGCCCAGGCTTTGGCGATGGCACCGGCCATGCTAGTGGAGAAAACGCGCGGACTCTATCCCGCGCCGGAAGCCATCCTTGCGGCGGTGGTCGAAGGCGCGCAGGTCGATGTCAATACCGCATTGCGGATTGAAACCCGTTACATCACCAAACTTGCCTGCGGACAAAACGCGAAGAACATGATTACCGCGTTCTTCTTCAATATGACGGCAATCCGGTCGGACGCATCGCGTCCGAAGGGTGAACCGAGGTGGCTGCCCGGCAAGGTCGGCATTCTCGGTGCCGGCATGATGGGGAGTGGCATCGCTTGGGCCAACGCGTCGCGGCGGATTCCTTGCGTCTTGAATGACGTATCGATCGACAAGGCCGCGGCGGGGAAGAGTTATTCATCGAAGCTTCTCGCGCGGCGTATGGAAGACGGTCGCGCGACCGAGCGCGAAGCGGCGGCGACGCTGGCTTTGATTGAACCCACCGCCGATATTGGCAAGCTCGCCGGATGTGACCTCATCATCGAGGCGGTGTTCGAACAACGCGCGCTAAAAGCCGAAGTGACAAAGCGCGCCGAACCCTTGCTTGGTGCGAACGGGATATTTGCGTCGAATACCTCCACACTGCCCATCAGCGGTCTTGCGCAAGCGAGCAAAAAGCCCGCGAATTTCATCGGCCTGCACTTTTTTTCGCCGGTCGATAAAATGCGACTGGTGGAAATCATCAAGGGCGAGGAAACGTCGGCTGCAACACTTGCCAAGGCCTATGACTATGTTGTCGCTCTCGGAAAAACACCGATCGTAGTGAATGATTCGCGAGGCTTCTTTACCAGTCGCGTGTTCGGGACCTTCGTCCGTGAAGGTGCGGTGATGCTGAAGGAAGGCATTGCTCCCGCGATGATTGAGAATGCGGGCAAGTATGCCGGCATGCCGGTCGGTCCTTTAGCGGTCATCGACGAGACCTCGATGTTGTTGTCTTTGCATGTGATGGAGCAGACCAAGGCAGACTTTGCCGCCGCCGGCCAACCCTATGTGGCCCAGCCTGGGGATGAGGTATTCGAGCGGATGGTGCAGGAGTTTAAACGTCCTGGCCGCGCCGGCGGAGGCGGTTTCTACGACTATCCGGCCGAAGGCAGGAAATCGCTATGGCCCGGACTCGCGAAGGCGTTCGGGCGCGGCCCGGCCGATGTCGATTTTGAAGAACTGAAAGACCGGTTGCTGTATCGTCAGGCCATCGAGACGGCGCGCTGCCTCGAAGAAGACGTGCTCACGACATTCCACGACGCCAATATCGGTTCCATTTTAGGCATCGGTTTTCCGGCTTGGACTGGTGGTGCGCTGCAGTTCATCAATCACGTGGGCGCGCGCAAATTTGTGCAACGGGCCGAAGCGCTGGCGAAGAAGCACGGTCCGCGTTTCGATCCGCCTGCGATCGTGCGCGACAAGGCAGTCAATGGCGAGCTGTTTCGCTAATTATTCATGAAAGGTTGATGACTCATGTTCGGACGTCTCCTTCCCAAGGAAGGGCGATTCTTCGATTTATTCGTCTTGCATGCCGACGAGGCAAGGGCGGCGAGCCGCGAACTCGCTGAGCTGATGGGCTCCGTCGACAACATCGAACGACGCGCTTTCGCCATCGAGACGCATGAGAAACGCGGCGACAAGATCACGCAGGAAACGATCGCGTTGTTGCACAAGACGTTCATTACGCCGCTTGATCGCGATGACATTCATTCATTGATCACCCGGATGGATGACATCCTCGATCTCATCGAAGACGTCGCACAGTCGGTATTTCTGTATGACGTGCGTTTCGTGACCCCGGAAACCAAGAAGCTCGCCGACATCTGCGTGGCGTCCATCGAGCAGATGTGCAGGGCGGTGAGCATGCTCTCCAACATGGACAACGCGTCGCGCATCCTCGAGGTGTGCGAGGAAATCGACCGGCTCGAGTCGGAAGCGGATCATGTGATGCGCGCGGCGATGGCGAAGCTGTTTCGCGATGAGTCCGATGTCCGTCAGCTGATCAAGCTACGGACGATCTATGAATTGCTGGAGACCGTCACCGATCGCTGTGAAGATGTGGCGAATATCATCGAAGGCATCGTGCTCGAGAACTCATGAGCTTCGAAGTGCTGGTGTTGCTCATCGCGCTCGCGCTCGCGTTCGATTTCATGAACGGGTTTCACGACGCGGCCAACTCCATTGCCACCGTGGTATCGACCGGTGTGTTGCGTCCGAAATGGGCGGTGCTCTGGGCAGCATTCTTCAATTTTGTCGCGTTCCTGCTATTCGGCCTGGCGGTCGCGGCAACCATCGGCAAAGGCATCATACAGATCGACGTTGTCGACCATGCGGTCGTTTTCGGAGCGCTGATCGGTGCGATTTCCTGGAATATCATCACTTGGTACTACGGCATTCCATCCTCCTCGTCCCATGCGCTGATCGGCGGGATCGTTGGCGCCGGCGTCGCCAAGGCGGGGGTCGGATCACTCATGTGGAGCGGGTTGATGAAGACCGTGATCTTCATTTTTGTCGCCCCGATGATGGGCTTCGCGCTGGGCGTTGCGTTGATGGTGATGGTGTCGTGGCTGTGCGTCCGCACCACGCCACGTCGCGTGGATCGGTGGTTCCGGCGCGGGCAGTTGTTATCCGCTGCGCTTTACAGCCTTGCGCATGGATCGAACGACGCGCAGAAAACCATGGGGATCATTTGGATGGTCCTCATCGGCGCCCAGATGCTGGGTCCCAAGGACCCGCTGCCGTTCTGGGTGGTGCTGGCCGCGCAGACCGCCATGGGCCTTGGCACTTTGTTCGGCGGCTGGCGAATCGTCAAGACCATGGGTCAGAAAATCACCAAGTTGCGGCCGGTCGGCGGGTTCTGTGCCGAAACGGGTGGCGGCATCACCTTGATCATCGCTGCCCTGTTTGGCATTCCGGTATCGACGACGCATACTATTACCAGCGCCATCGTCGGCGTCGGGTCGGTACAACGCTTCTCCGCGGTGCGGTGGGGCGTTGCCCACAATATTGTCTGGGCATGGTTGCTGACGATTCCCGCATCGGCGTTGATCGGTGCGTTGGCGTGGTGGATTGGCAACAGAATTCTCTGACCTTTGCAGGAGCCGAACCGCGATGGCACGCCTGCTGTGGTGGTTGGTAGGCACCGCGTTCCTGGGCACGCTTTCAGGATGCGGCAGCTTTGTTCGCATTGCGTACAACAATGCGGACTTCGGCGCGCGGTACCTGACCAATGATTATCTCGATCTGGAAGGTGAGCAGGCCGATCTGGTTCGCACACGCATCGATCATCTGCATCAATGGCATCGCCGCCAGGAATTGCCAAAGTATGTTGCCGCGATCGATGAGCTTACGTTGCGGTTGCGCCGCGGGATTGAACAGGATGATGTCGCCTGGGCCGCCGATGTTATTCAAACTCGCTACCGTGCCCTCGTACACCAAAGCATCATTGAAGTCACCCCGCTGCTCGATCGACTGACACCGGACAATCTCACGCGTCTCGAGAAGAAACTCGCCGAGTCGAATGCAACGTTCGAGCGCGACAACTTGCAAAAAAGCGCCGAGCGCCTTCGCACCTTAACCAAGCGCGCACGTGACTGGCTGGGTGATCTGACTGCCCTACAGGAGGAGCGCCTGGCCGCCTACGCCGATGCGTCGGCGCCGATTTTCACTGGCCTTCTCGATGAGCGTAGGCGACGCCATCACGCGGTCCTGGAGGCACTCCACACCAATGCTCCTGCCACCGAGCGGGGGCAGCGCCTCGACAGCCTTCTCGTCCATTATGAGCAGCATCGATCCGAACAATATGCGGTGACTGCGCAGGCCTGGCAGGCAAGGCTTGGTACGCTGTTGCTGGAAATCGAGAGCTCGCTCACCGCGAAGCAGCGAAAGCATTTGATCGATCGGCTCACGTTTTACGCGAGTGAGTTGCGCGTCCTTGCTCGCGAGGGGATATCAGCCAGTGCAAGCAACTAGGGAAACGCTGATCAAGCTATCCCGCGTAATCAGCGTGCTCAAATATTCAGGGCGTTACGAGGGGGCGAGCCCTCTTGTTCAGTTATTCCCTAAAGAAACACTGATTAAGTTCCCAATGCAGTCGACCATACGCGATGCTCATGCGTTAGTTGCGAGATGGATGACTGCGCTGGAAGAGATCGACGATGAAGCAAATGACCCTGGCGGCGGCGAAGGGATTCGAAGTGCACGGGCGCG
>SHXR01000052.1 GCA_009693235.1 Betaproteobacteria bacterium
CCGCGCTGATGCGCGCCGTGACCACCGTGCCGGGCGGAACGCGGCGCAGGCGCATGCCGATCAGGGTGAACAATCCCACGTAGGCCCCGGAGGCCCATGCCGCGATCCAGAGTGGGATGGGCACCAGATACAACAGAAACGCCAGCCCCACCACCACCAATACGAGCAACCCCAAGCCTCCCGTTAAGCCAGTCGCGATTTCCGTCATTTGCTACTCCCACTCAGTAGTTACTCACATAATTAGTCATTTATTATCAATTACTTGCATCAGTTTAATTTTAGAGTGTAACTTTTGCGTAACTTCTAACACGCTCTACCCACAAAATAAAAACTCTTAATCCTGCGCTTAATCAATGCTTAAACGGTTCTTAAGTGACGGTGTCCCGTTGGCAGTTGAAGGTTAGAGCGGGTGGCAGAAATGATTATGCGGCTTTTTGGTGTTGAAGGATAGTAGGCCGAAGAGAGTGGACGAGAGCTGGTAGGCTGGTCGCACTGTGAGGCGTCTGGGAAGTTTTTATACCACTTGGCGCAGTGTTCAGTCAGCTGGTATTTCCCTGCAACGAAACAGGGCTGATGGGCGAAATGGCGGCAGGTGCGGCAGGACTGGGGTGATGTGGGTTGCAAGTTGCTGTGTTCGGCTTGCCGCATCGGATCTATTCGTGCCGATGATGCCATCATGATTGCCATGCTAGACTGCCCTGAATCAAGCCTCTTAGGGGTGATATGAGAACAATTGTGTTCCCGCCGATCCCAGACTGACCACCTGTGCCGATTGCGCATTGACCAGTGTTTGTCGAATGGCGGCGGTGGTCAATTGCAGATCGGCAATACCTGCGCTAACTGGTCAACTTCGAATTGGCGAGAACAGGTCGCAGCAAAGGTCACTAAAAGAATAAAAATTCTGCACGGCCGCTGCCCATGCCATCCCGGCAGGTCCAAGGCCCTACCCCCCCCAGTGGGTCTGGGCGTTGCCAGAAGGCCCGTGGCGAGCATGGCATAGCTGTCTACTACGCCATCCTTGCGCAACCAGTTCGCGGGCGCGGGACGCCTGCGATCGGGCAGTTTGCCCGGCGGGGGCGGCATGGGTAGATCGGTAGGGCTAACTCCCTCCGTTCACCGCATTTGCCTTTGGCCCACCTGTCTCCCCCCGCATCACGGGAGGGTAGCGTGTCGCTAAGCACCGGTTTCACCGCTTTCACCGGTTGCTACCCCCGCGGTTAAGAAAACAACCAGGTCACCTGATTCAGGCGCAAAATATTAGTGGGGTTGTTTGGGGGGTAGATGTATTATTTCTCTCTGATCCATTGGAGAAATGGCGGAGAGGGTCGGATTCGAACCGACGGTACGTTGAAAACGTACACTGGATTTCGAGTCCAGCGCATTCGACCACTCTGCCACCTCTCCGGATACTTCTATTACCGAGGCCGATTATCAATCGCGACCTCAATTGCCGTGCAGTCGGGGCGGCCGCGATTGTACACGTGAACCTGCACGCGAACTTCGACGCTGCGGATTTTCTCCATGTGTCGGCCAAGGGCGGCTGAAACGCTGACAAATTCAATCGATCGATCGCCGGGCGCATGCTCGACTTTGTTGGCTTCGTCGTAGGCACGCTTGAGGATAGAATCGTGGATGACTGTGAAGCCACGAGCTGCCGACATGCTTGCTTCGAATTCCCTCGGCCACCTGGCGGCAACCCCATGAACTATCAGGTTTTTGGACCTGGGCATGTGCTGCTGGCGACGACTTTATTCGCCGCCAGCAGTATCCTGGCGCGGGTCGCCTACGACGATGGCGGTAATCCGCTCGCATTTGTCACGGTACGGGCGGCTGCTGCGGTCACGATTCTCTGGGTCTGGTTGGCGCTTTCCGCGGAACCGTGGAAACTTTCGATCCGCGATCGTAATCATGCGGTGATCCTCGGCTTGGTCGTCACCGTCAATCATTTCGCCCTCAAATTACCGATGCTGCGAACTCGCCGGGGACGCATCATCAATATCGCTTCGATTGCGGGCGTCATGGACAAT
Source organism: Betaproteobacteria bacterium (assembly GCA_009693235.1). Lineage (GTDB taxonomy): Bacteria > Pseudomonadota > Gammaproteobacteria > Burkholderiales > SG8-39 > SHXR01. Next base: position 2,028 of record SHXR01000052.1, read on the forward strand.
CGCGGGCAGACCAACTATGCCGCGGCGAAGGCAGGCCTCATCGGCGCGACGAAATCATTGTCGATGGAATGTGCGTCACGGGGCGTTACCGTCAACGCGGTTGCTCCCGGTATCATCGACTCGCCGATGTCAGGCGATGCATTTCCAACGGAGCGAATCAAGGTGCTGGTGCCGATGCAACGTCCCGGCCGGCCGGATGAAGTAGCGTCGCTAATCGCCTTTCTGGCATCAGATGCGGAGAGTTATATTTCCGGGCAGGTTATCGGCATCAATGGTGGGATGGCATGAGCAAGCTGATTATTCGACGGATCGCCGGCGCCCTCGGTGCGGAAATCGCTGGCATTGATCTGCGCGCCCCGATCGATGCTGCACGGATGGCCATTATTCGGGCTGCCTGGTTAGAGCACCTCGTCCTATTCTTTCGTGACCAGGCCTTATCGACCGCCGAGTTCCTTGCGTTTGCGAGACGGTTCGGGGAAGTCATCGAATATCCATTCGTGAAAGGCCTGCCCGATTTTCCGGAAGTGATTCCAGTGGTCAAGCTGGAACATGAACGCGTGAATTTTGGCGGGCTCTGGCATTCCGATACCACCTATCTCGATATGCCGCCAATGGCGTCGATGTTGATCGCGAAGGAAGTCCCGCCGGTAGGCGGCGATACGCTCTTTGCCAACATGTATGCGGCGTATGAAGCGTTGTCGCCGGGGATGCAGGCGATCCTTCAAGCATTGAAAGGGGTCAATAGTTCAGCGAAAGCGGATGCCTCGCGCACCCGGGAAGATCGCCTTAAGACCGACGCTCGCAGTTCCGCGCGTGAAGAGTTTGTCGCCGAGCATCCGGTCGTTCGCACGCATCCGGAAACCGGCCGGAAGGCCCTGTACGTCAACGTCGGTCACACCGTCCGATTTCACTCGATGACCGAAGAGGAGAGCGCACCGATTCTGCAGTACTTGTTCCAACATCAAGTAAGGCCGGAGTTCACCTGCCGCTTTTCGTGGCAGCCCGGGTCGATTGCGCTATGGGATAACCGCTGTGCACAACATAACCCGATCAACGACTATCACGGGTATCGCCGGGTCATGCACCGCGTAACGCTCGCCGGTGATCGGCCGCAGTGATCCGCACGCCACACTGCTTGCCATTTGTCGAGAGCTGATAGAGCGGCGAGGGATGACACGGACTGACGATCGTATGCTATCTTCTTCGCATCTGTAAGGTGTTGCCCGCTAGAGACGTAGGTAGCCCGACATCCGGATCGGCCGACGCGAAGTGGTCGTTGGTGGCCGATCAGCAAACGGGGAGATTTTCGTTGGACCACAACAATCTCGCGCGAGTGTATGATTTTTATGCGCGCACGTATGACAAAACCTTTGGCAAAGTTTTCCGCGAGTCGCGTGAACACGCGATTCGAAATCTTCAAGTGCGACCCGGCGAGCGCGTCCTTGAGGTTGGTGTTGGCACTGGTGTCAGTCTGCCGCTCTATCCCCGCGACACGCAGATTGTGGGAATCGACTATTCGCGCGGCATGCTGGAGCAGGCCGAACGTCGCGTCGCAGACGAACGGCTCGGTAACGTTCAGTTAATACACATGGATGCCTGCAACATGGCATTTCCCGATTCGAGTTTTGATCTGGTGCTGGCCGCCTATGTTTTGACCGCGGTCCCCGATCATCGGACCGTCATGAGCGAGATGGTCCGCGTTTGCAAGCCAGGCGGTCGCATTGTCTTTCTGAATCACCTGGTCAACGGCAATAAGGTCCTCGCATTCTTTGAGCGCCTGGTGTCACCCGCATGCGAGAAGATCGGGTTTCGGACCGACCTTGCATTGCATCACATCGTCGAGGGTATGCCCGTCACCGTGCGCAGTGAACAACGGGTGAAGCCCTTGCGGATGTGGCGCCTGGTGGAATGCATCAACGACAAGCGTCTGGCCGCCGCGATCTAAGGACGAGATGAGCCGCGAGCGCGGCGGCGTACGCGGCACGGGCGCGTCCCGTGGTCGAGCGAGGCGCCGCTGCGCTAACTGGCAATAGGCGCCGGAAATCCGCGGGGCAGCACGATTGAAAACCCTCTTAAGCGGTAGCGGGCGCGCACTAGTTTTAAGAGCGCCTTGTCCTTGGTGACTAGATATTGCGCGCCGGCATCACGCGCCAGTTCAAGAAATTTCTGATCATCAGGATCCTTGCATCGCGGTAGTGGCAGGGCGCTCGCCTGATACGGGTTGCGCGTGACCGTCTGGCGATAGGTATCCAAGACCGATTGGCGCGCACTAGGATTAAGCGCGAGCGTGTCATAGGCCAAAACGCGCGCCAGCTCCGCTTCGCAAAGATCATTCGTTACGACGACGGCCAGGCGGCGCTCCAGCGCCGTGACGATATGCGCAATGCCAGGATCACGAAAAACCAGCCAATCGAGTACAACGTTGGTGTCAAGAACAATTTGCACGGGTCATAAGGATAGGGATCAGCGGATGGGGCATGCATCGATATGGGTAGGGTGATGCATCAGCACCGGCCGCTAAGCACCGATTGCTTTGGCGATGGGTGATCGCTCGATCAACTCGGCCAGCTGAGCACGGGTGAATGGTTTGGAAAGATAGTCGTCAAATTCTGCCGCAAGACAGCGTTCGCGTTCGCCATTGATTGCATTCGCGGTGACCGCGCCAATATATTGGCGCGGTCCTGTGCTGCGGCCTGACTCGTTGTTGCGGATCGCAACGACCGCCTCGAAGCCATCCATATTGGGCATGTGGCAATTCATCAATACGATGTCGAACTCTTCCTTCGCGAGAGCGTCAAGGGCGTCCTTGCCGTCCTGGGCAAGCGTCGCGTAATAACTGAGGGATTGCAACATCGACAATGCGACGCGTTGATTCACCACATTATCCTCGGCAAGCAAGATCTTGCGCTCGGAACGCGCCACGGTCGATCTGGCGATGGGCGGGATGGCAGGCCTGGTGGCAATGGGCAATGGGTGGCACGCCGACCAGTGCGGCTTGTAAGTCGGCACGACAGACCGGCAATTCCAGGAGGCAACAGTTGCCAGCAGCGTCCGCGGTGCGATCGAGTGAAATAGTCGGGAGGCGGGGATGACCATTGGCGACCAGCACGATCACCGTTCCGGCGCATTCCCTGATCTTGGCGATTAACGTGCCGAGGGTTGCTGCGTTCATTCATGCGGCGAGCGGATCGATCAAGACCGCGTCAAAGCGCTGGGCTTGTTGCGCCGATTCGTGGGCGAGGCGTGCTGTCGCCTCAAGGCCAGGTACGGTTGATACCTGCATGTTCCAACCGAGCAATTGCCGCATCAACGCCTTGCATGTCGGTCCCTCCGGCATGACCAACATCGCCTGTGCACCCCTCGATGGTGCGATGCACGCGTCTCTTTTGGCAGGCTCTTGCACGATAACAGGAAGGTCGAACGAAAAGGTGGACCCCCGGCCGGTATCGCTTGCAACGCGCAGATCGCCGCCCATCATTTGAACGATTTGGCGGCTGATTGCAAGGCCCAATCCGGTACCGCCGAAGCGGCGGGTGGTCGATACATCGACTTGCACAAAGGGTTGAAACAGCCTCTCAAGGGCATGGGAGTCCATGCCGATTCCGGTGTCCGCCACAGAGAAGCGGACCCGCCGACGGTTGAGGTCGTACTCTGCGCGGAGGATCACCGACCCGTGCTCGGTGAATTTGACCGAATTGCCAAACAGGTTAGTGAGAATCTGGCGCATGCGACCGGCATCCCCATCGATTGATTCCGGCAGCGCGGGATCGATGTCGCAGACGAGTTCAAGTCCTTTGCGATGGGCGGGCGGGCCAAGTAATGACGCGACGTCTTCAATGGTTTCCCGCAGCGAATAGGGCACGCTTTCCAACTCCAGTTTGCCCAGTTCAATCTTCGAAATATCGAGAATGTCGTCAATAATCGCGAGCAATGCTGAAGCCGAGTCTTCGATGGTTTTGGCGAAGCGGCGCTGCTGTTCGGACAGCTCGGACAGCAAGAGCAGTTCGGTCATGCCGATCACGCCATTCATCGGTGTGCGGATTTCATGACTCATATTGGCGAGAAACTGCGACTTGGCGCACTTCTCCGTCGGTTCGAACAACGCGATATTCTTGTGCGAAGCCTGCGACATCGGAAAATGCCTGACTACGATTCGCGAGCCAGGCCGCACAATCATCCGGATGGACCAGCTCACGAAATACCGGGTAAGCGCCGGATGCGGGTCTTGGGCCCAGTAACCGCTCCGGATCGGCGGTCCATTCGAGGCGATCCTCATTGATATGCCAAACGGTGACGAGCAAATGCGAGAGATCATGGGCAAGATTCAGCAGCTCAGTCTGATGCTCGAGTTGTCGCTGACGTTTTGTTACGGCCGACAGGTCGGTGATGGCGAAGATGGCCCCGTTTTCCGGGGCGGTGCGATCGAACAAGGTGCACTGAACATGGCAGGGCAGCGGTACGCCGTCCTTGCGCATGAGATTCATCTCCGCTTCCCAGCGTCCTGAGGTTTGTGCGGTCGAATATGCCTGCGCACCGATTTTTTTGAACGCTTCATCGGATGCATAGAGGACGCGGGTCGAATTCCCAATGAGCTCGTCTGCGCCGTAGCCAAGCAGCGATTCAAGATGATGGGAGCAGCGCTCGATCACGCGCTTGCGGACGATGAGAACGCCTAACGCAGAGGTGTCGAACAATGCGGCGTGTTCGCGCAGCGCCACGTCAGCCTGGGTGGTCTGCGCCTTGGCCGCCGCCCGCGCGGCCTGACTTATGGCCTAATCCCGCTCTGCGACGAGTCGTGCGGCATTCCGTTCGAGCTCCGCGATGTGACGCCGCAACCGCTCGATTTCGGCAGTCTGGCGATGATCGGCCTTCACGCCCTATTGTCCTCTGCGATGCGCGGCTCGGATGAGACCCTGAAGCAATTGAGTCTATCGTTCACCAGTTGCGCCATCGCTTGATGTCATGCTTTAGTTCACGAATATATCGTGAACTGGTGGAAACATTAGTGCTGAAGGGCGCATGGCGGGCATGCAATCTGCTCGCTGATTATGCTTGCGTGGACGGGGGAATTCGGTGATGCGAACGCGGCCGCTACTTGCTTGATCGATGCCACCTGGGTGGTGTCAATCGGCGTTTGCCATCGTTCGTCTTCGCGATGCCTGGTTCATCGAGTTGTTTGCGATCCCACAGTTGGCAGGTGACCTGCTGATGTTTTTGGTCAAGCGCCTCACAGTAGTTGGTGTATTCGCAGAGGATGGCATCACGACCGTGGCCACTGCGAACTTTCGCGAACCAATCGGGATCGGCCAATGCCTGACGGGCGAACCCGATGATGTCGGCACGCTCTTCGGCGAGTAGACGCTCTGCCGGCACAAAATCGTAGATGCCGCCGGTCAAGATGACCGGCGTCGTAAGGCCCGTCGCGCGCAACGCATGGCGAATGGCCGTGACCGGTTCGATGTTGCGGCCAAACGGGCCGCGCTCGTCCGAGACGTATTGGGGCATGCACTCGTAGCCGCTTGGTCCGGTGTACGGATAGGCGGATGCGCCGATTGCGGGCTGCTTGGCGTCTTCAAATTTGCCGCCGCGCGAGAGCGACAGAAAGTCCATGCCCGCCCTGGCAAACGCGATGCCAAAGTAGGTCGCATCGGCCACGGTGTTACCGCCGACAATGCATTCTTCCGCTAGCAACCGGCAACCGACCGGGAAGTCCGCGCCGACCGCTTCACGGACGGCGCGGAATACCTCAAGGGGTAGACGTGCGCGATATTCCCGTGGGCCTCCGTATCCATCACGTCGATCGTTCAGCGCCGAGAGAAACGAAGCCATGGTGTAAGCATGAGCGTAATGGAGTTCGACGCCGTCGAACCCCGCCGCACGGGCGCGCCGGGCTGCCTGAGAAAATAAGCTGGGTAGTTGCTGCGGCAGCGCGCGGATGTGCGGCAAATCGGTGTTGGTCACCCGCTCTCGATGGCCGACGCGGAGCGCTTCCATCTCGCGGGCATCGAGGATCGTCCGCAGCTCGTCGTCAGGAAGGGAAGCGAGTTTCTCCCGAATCGCCTCATCGGTCTCAGCCTCGCTTGCCAAGGCTTGCCGGTGGCGATCGGTGATGCGCAGAAATTGCCGAAAGAACCGCTCGGGCTCGGGTCGACGGCGGATAGCGAGGAAATCGATGATCTGGATGAAGAGCCGCGTTTCTCCCTCGCTTGCTTCTCGCACCGCCTCGACCAGCTTGCGTAATCCCGGCAAGAAGCGATCATCGCCGATGCGTAGCAGCGGGCCGCTCGGAATGTCTCGAATGCCCGTGGCCTCCACCACGATTGCACCTGGTCTGCCGCGCGCAAAGCGTGCATACCATTCGATGTTCGCGTCGGTAACGAACCCGTCTTCGGTGGCCCGCCACGGCACCATTGCCGGAACCCAGGTGCGACTCGACAAGGGCAGGCCGCCGACCAGGATTGGGCTAAATAGGCGTGACTGTGCCGCCTGATCCGCGGTCGGCCAAGCTTGCGGCTTCGTGTACCAGCGGATTCGTTGTGGAGGACGCCACATGACAGTCGAAGGGAAATAGGAGCAGTTAGGATGAAGCGTATAGATCCCGACCAGCCGCAGTCAGGCACGCTGCTGAAACGAGTGGATTCTAGTCTGATCGACTGCCTTCCAGGATCACCCTCTGTCGTCCATGCGGATAGAATTGGACCGGCAGGAACGGCGAGTGCCACGGACGGCCGGGCGAGCGTCGTGTGGGTGCGTCGTGTCAAGCATGGAAATGGATAATGACTGGTTCGACTTCCGTCTCTTGGCAATGGTCGCGTCCACGCTGGACGTGTGACCAGGGCCGCGCGTGGTGGGTCGAATATCGCGTCCTTCTTGGTGCGATTGCCATTTCAGCGCTGGTGCATGCTTGGCTATTGTCAAGCTTGGCAGCGGGCGGTGGGCATTCGCAGCGCGGTGCGAAGGTGCGTGCGTCGCTTCTTCACCTCGCATTGGCGCCAAGTGTCGCGAACGAGGCGCCTCACCCAGTGCAGACCGAATCGTTCAGCGCCCCGGTCGCACCGAGCGCCGCAGCCCTGCCAACGGTCGATGCTAGGCGTTCGCAAAGCGTGCCACGCGATCTTGTCGTGGAGAATCCGCCGGCACATCCTGGGTCGATCACCGCTTCGCAGTCTGATTCGATCGATCGCGACGCGGCATATCCTGCAACCGGATTGGCCATCACGCGGCACGTAACCGCCGAGCGCGCTTCACCAGCGTCGCGTGCCGATCCCAGCAGCCATGCGATGCCAGATCGAATGTCGATTCGGACCGCCGATCAGTACCGCGTGGCCCTCGTGTCGGCGGCACGCCACGAACGGGAGAGCATTGCGGCGGCACTGGAAGGTCGAACGCGTGTGCGTCTTAGCTTTGCAAGCGGCGGGACACTGACCGCAGCAAACGTCGTGGCATCCAGCGGTTCAGACGAACTGGATGCCGAAGCGCTCCGCTTGTTCGAGCGGGCGCAAACGACGCTCCCGGTACCGGCTGCGCTGCTCGCTAAACAGTTTGCGATCGAGGCGACGGTGAGCTTCGAACGCGACTAAGGAAACGCTGATTAAGCGATCCCGCGTAGTTTGCGTGCTTATGAATTGCGGGCGCTATGAAGGAAGGGGCGAGCCCCTGCGGGCAGGGATCTCCGAATGGATGGGCGCAGGTCCGGCGGCGGCGAAGGCGACAATATGATCAACGGCCAAGCGAATGCCGATGTGCTCGCCGATCGCATGATTGTGGTGGCTTGGCACGAGCGCAAGGACCTTGTTGCCGCTGCCAAGGCGTAGCGTGTAGAGGAACTCGGCGCCGCGGAATGCCTTTTGCACCACTTCGGCCTGCATCGGGCTCGCATCATCATGGATGACGTCATCGGGCCGCAGCAGCACATCGACATGGCAGCCCTTGTTGCAACGCGCGCATCCGCTTTCGCACACGGCCGGAATTTCGCCTTGTAAGACACCTAGTTCGATCGAGACTTCCTTGGAATCGAGCACGCGGCCGGGAAGAAAGGCGCCTTGACCGACGAAATCGGCAATAAAGCGGGTGCTCGGCCGATGGTAGAGGTTGTAGGCGGTGTCCCACTGATGAATGCGCCCGTCGGCGATGATGCCGATCTCATCGGCGATTGCGAACGCTTCATGTTGGTCGTGGGTGACCAGGACGGCAGTGATGTTGACGCGTTTGATGATTTCTCGCAGCTCCTGGCCAAGACGCTCGCGCAGTTCAACATCGAGATTGGAAAAGGGCTCATCAAGTAGCAGCACATCGGGTGCGGTCGCCAGCGCACGGGCGAGGGCAACGCGCTGCTGTTGACCGCCGGATAGCTCATGCGGAAATTTTGCGCCGAGGCCGGCCAGGCCCACGATCGCCAACAATTCCTCGGCGCGTGAGGTTCGGTCGCGGCGCGACAGATCGCGCAGGCCGAAGGCCGTATTGCGGAGTACATCAAGATGTGAAAAGAGCGCAAAGTCCTGGAAGACCATGCCGACGCGACGTGCTTCCGGTGGAATCGTCTTACCTGGTCTGCTGACGACATGGCCACTGAACACGATCTCACCGCTGGTGACCGGTTCGAATCCGGCCAAACAGCGTAGCAGTGTGGTTTTGCCGCAACCGCTTGCGCCAAGCAAACAGCCGATGCGACCCTTTTCGAGGCTGAACGATAGTCCCTGCAGGATCTCGGTCGACCCAAACGCGTGGCGGATATTGCGAACTTCAAGCATGCGCTGACAAGATTTACGGTGAAATAGATTGCGCACCATGCGGTGCGCAGGGTCGTGGTTGGTCACGAGAGAAGATCGTGCCGGATTATGCCCTGGACCGATTGGGTGCGGGGGCCGCCACGGCCAAAGGTGAGAACCCGTTGCTACAATGGTCCAGTATCGCGCCCAGGTTGCGATACGGGCGGGCGCTTCCGCCACTGCGAATCGCGTTCTCTTACGGCCTGATCGAGAAAACCAATCTTGTTGACTTCAATGCGTTCCAGGATCGCGGCACGGCGTCATGCCGGCATTGGCATGCCGTCGCTGGGCGGTCTTGATTGCTTTGCGCTGCTGACGGCTTTGCTCATCGCCATTCCGGTCGCCTCGGTCGTGCTCAATTTATTTCGTCCAAGCACCGACACATGGTCCCACATGGCGGCTACGGTCCTGCCTGAATACACGCTCACTACATGTGTGTTGGTGGCGGGGGTGGCGATCGGCGTCATGCTCCTTGGCGTTGGCTCGGCATGGCTCATCGTCTCCTACCGGTTTCCCGGCCGCAATTTTTTGCAATGGGCGCTCGTCCTGCCGCTTGCCATGCCTGCCTACGTCATCGCGTATGCATATACCGATTGGCTGCAATTTACCGGGCCGATCCAGACGATGTTGCGCGAGGCGATGGGATGGCGTGCCAATGACTATTGGTTTCCCGATGTCCGTTCATTGCCGGCGGCGATCGTCATGTTCTCGTTTGTCCTGTATCCGTACGTCTACCTCTTGGTACGAACGGCGCTGATCGATCAATCGGCGAGCGCACTCGAAGCCGCGCGATTGATGGGATTGAGCCGCATCGCCGCTTTTTTCAAGGTCGGTGTGCCCCTCGCGCGACCTGCCATCGCGGCCGGCGTGACCCTTGCACTCATGGAAACGCTGGCGGATTTCGGGGCAGTGTCGTACTTCGGTGTCCAGTCGCTCACCACCGGGATTTTCCGCGCGTGGCAGTCCTTCGGCGATCAAAGCGCGGCGGCGCAGCTTTCAGTGTTGCTGCTGATATTCGTCGCCGTCATCATTGCCATCGAACGGATGAACCGCGGCGGTGCCCGGTTCCAGGCCTCGAGCACGCTACGGCGCATCGCACCGCATCCCTTGCGTGGGCTGCGCGGCGTGGTCGCTACCGTGCTTTGCACGTTGCCGTTTGCCTTGGGCTTTGTTCTTCCTGCATTGCTGCTCGCGAAACTTGCGTTCGGATCGGACGAGGCGCTGTCGGTGGAGCGGCTGGCCCGCGTCGTCGGCAATAGCGTTTTTCTTGCGGCGCTCACCGCGGTGCTCGCTGTTGGGGTCGCGTTGCTCCTTGGTTATGCGGAACGCTTGTCGAAGCATCGAGCCGTGCGAACCGGTAACCGCGTGGTTGGCCTCGGGTATGCGATGCCCGGTGCTGTGGTCGCCGTCGGGATCCTCGTTCCAATGGCCGCCTTCGACAATCTCATTGCCGATTGGATTCGCGGCGTCTCCGGCATTCAGGTGGGGCTGATGGTCACCGGCACCGTCGTTGCGCTCGTCTACGCCTATCTCGTCCGATTCCTGGCGATTGCGTTGCAGACGGTTGAGTCGGGCCTCACCCGCATTACGCCGTCGATGGACGATGCAGCACGCAGTCTTGGGTATACCCCGCGGGAGGTGGTCGCGCGGGTCCATTTGCCGATGCTCAGGCCAACCGTTCTTACCGCAGCGCTGCTGGTCTTTGTCGATGTCATGAAAGAATTACCCGCAACGTTTGCCTTGCGGCCGTTCAATTTCGATACGCTGGCCATCCAGATCTTTCATCTTGCGAAAGACGAGCGGCTGGCCGAAGCGGCGCTGCCATCGTTAGTGATCGTGCTGGTCGGGTTGGTGCCCTTGGGGTTGATCGCACGACGACTCTCGCATGGGGAGGGCGTGGCGCCGAATTGATCTAGCGATAACCGGCGCGATCGGCGACTTTCTGCGCGCTGGATTGTTGGGCGCCGATTTTCGCCATGGCAAGGGTGTCTTGTTTGAATGTCCCGAGCGATTGCAATGCCGGGTTGTTGATCTTCGCCGAGGCCACGGTTGGCCATTCATTGTTGCCGTCGGCAAAATAGCTTTGCGCCTCGTCGCTCGCCAGATACTCCAGAAATTTGACGGCTGCCTCGCGATGGGGAGCGTGTTTGAGCATGCCGCCACCGGAAATATTCATGTGGGTGCCGCGATTTTTCTGATTGGGCCACACCACGCCGAGTTTGGCGATGGCTGCGCGGTCTTCGGGCTTGGTCGAGCGCATCAGGCGGACAAAGTAATACTGGTTCACCACGGCGACCGCGCACTGGCCCGCTGCGACGCCAAGTATCTGATCGGTATCGCCGCCTTTGGGCGGGCGGGCGAGATTGGCGACCAGACTCTTCGCCCAGGTCTCGGTATTCGCTTCGCCATTGTGAACCATGATGCTGGCAATGAGTGACAGCATGTACGGATGTCCGCTTGATCGGACGCAGACCTTGCGCTGCCAGCGTGCGTCCGCGAGGTCTTCGTAATCGTTGATGTCCCCCGGCTTCACTTCGCTCTTGTCATAGACAATCATCCGTGCGCGTGCCGAATAGCCAAACCACCCGCCCGCCGGATCACGAAAATGCGGGGGAATGCGGGCTTCGAGCACTGCCGAGCGCACCGGTGCGAAGATGCCGACTTGTTCTGCTTGCCAGAGCCGGCCGATGTCCACGGTGATGAAAACATCGGCAGGACTATTGGCGCTCTCGGCGCGGATGCGCTCAAACAGCGCGTCTTCCCCGCCTTCGATGCGATTCAGTTTGATGCCGGTCGTCTTGGTGAAATTGGCGTAGAGCGCCTCGTCCGTCGAGTAATGGCGAGCGGTGTAGAGATTGAGTACCGCTTGTTGCGCATCGGCCATGACGGGTGCGCATAACGTGATGATCGCCAATACCGAGTAAGACATGGCCAACTGCCAACCTGTGACGTGCCGCTTGCTGATGTTCATAAGGAAAATAAATTTTGGTTGAATGAGATGTCATGGGAAAGTCATGCGATCAAGCGGCGCGCGCCATCGAAGCGCCCCGCCCAATAGGGTGCATCGAGTCGATCAAGGCGGACACGTTCGTTGGCGGCTGGGGCATGAACGAACCGCCCATCACCGACATAGATGCCGACATGCGAGAAACGTTGACGCGTTGTATTGAAGAAGACCAGATCGCCCGACATGAGTTCCCCATTGGGGATTTCACGCCCCAGACGTGACTGCGCGTAAGAGGTGCGTGGCACGGCGACTTGCAGCGATTGCTGAAAAGCGTAGACCACCAATCCGCTGCAATCGAAGCCGCCATTGGGTGAGTGGCCGCCCCATCGATATGGCAAGCCCACTTGCGATATGGCAAAGATCACCAACTCATTGCGTTTCGCATCACCCCCATCGACGATCTCGATAGCGGGTCGGATAGCTGTTGTCCCGCATCCGGATAGTGTCGCTAAACAAAGCAGCAATAAGACTCTGCGTCGCTCCATTCGAGTACTTTATGGAAAATCCTGCCGGGTTGCAAAGGGCCCGCGCCGATCGGGATCGACCAGCGCACATAATTTAGAATTGACATCACACATCAGATTTTCGCTCTCCTTGAAGCGCGGATGCAATCCTGAACGCATTGACCTCCTGAATTGCCCGCAACCCATCAACCATCTCGGCGCATCGCGCGAACGGGTGTTCGAGTACCGTGGTACCGTCTTCGACTTCCTGGTCCGGCGATCAGACTGAGTGCGGTGGACCGCACTGTCTGCAATCGACGGCAACGACCCATGCTTGCGCGCCTTTCACTTATTTTTTGCCTCTCTCTGCCCGCCGGCGCAATCGCTGCGCAGGCCAATGATGTTGAGTCCGTGCTGCTCAGGCATAGACCAGTAGATCAAGTTCTGCCCGCATTGCGTCCGCTGGTCGACCCAGGCGGCGTGGTGAGCGGAATGGCTGATCAATTGATTATTCGCAGCAATCCGCGCAACCGAGAGCAACTGAAGGCTGCGCTACGGTCGATCGATGTCCCGATGCGTCGCTTGATGGTCTCCCTTCAGCGCGGCAGCGATCCGGGCGAGCCATCAGGCGGTGCACGTGCCAATGTCAACGGCAGAACCTATGCCAGCCGCGCTGCCACGGACGATGGCATCGTCCAGCAGGTGCAGACGGTAGACGGTGTCGCAGCATTCATTGCGAGCGAACAATCGGTACCGCTGCAGCAGGAATCCATCGTGCCGACCCCAGGTGGTCATGGCGTGATGCAATCGACCATTCTGCGCAATGCCGCAAACGGCTTCAGCGTCATGCCACGCACGGTGGGCGATCGGGTCATCATCGAGGTCCAATCAAAGCGTGAATCCTTGAGTGGCCAGGGATCGGGCACGATCGATGCCGATCGGATCAACGCAACCGTCACCGGACGCCTGGGCGAGTGGATCCGCTTAGGAGGCGGTACAGTCCGGAGCGCTCGCGTGATCTCAAGTGCTGCCGCGCCCGAGGCTGAGCAGCGGCCATTTGGGTGAAGGTCGACGAATTGCCGTGACGGTGGAGCGAGAAAAAATTACGACGGAAGATGGCGGCGGTGCTCGCCATGTGGATCAAGCGGTGGCGGCCGTGTTCGCCATAAACGGTCCGCTGGCCACTGCGCTCGTGTCATATCGCCATCGTCCCCAGCAGATTGAGCTGGCGAGTTCGATTGCGCAAGCCATCCGCGACCGTTCCGTCCTGATTGCCGAAGCGGGAACCGGCACCGGTAAGACCGTCGCTTATCTGGTGCCTGCGCTGCTGTACGGTGGCAAGGTCTTGATTTCCACAGGGACCAAGACCTTGCAGGATCAGTTGTTTCATCGCGATTTGCCGACGGTGCGTGACGCCTTGGGGCTCCCCGCGCAGACTGCGCTCTTGAAAGGGCGCGCCAACTACGTGTGCAGCTACCATCTGGAACGGCATGTGCATGATGGGCGCTTGCAGTCGCGCGAGGTCGCCAGTCATCTGCAATCGATCACGCGCTTTGCCGCGCGGAGTGGAACGGGCGACCGTGCGGAGCTGCCGGATATTCCGGAGACCTCACCCGCATGGGGACTTGCCACGTCGACCCGCGAGAACTGTCTCGGGCAGGAATGTCCGACGTTCAAGCAGTGTTTCGTGATGAAGGCGCGTCGCGAGGCACTCATGGCCGATGTTGTCGTCGTCAATCACCACCTTTTTTTTGCCGACGCCATGCTGCGCGATGAAGGGGTGGCGGAGCTGCTGCCTTCATGCGATACGGTCATCTTGGATGAGGCGCATCAGCTGCCCAAGGCGGCCACCCAGTTTTTCGGCGAAAGTGTGAGCACCGGGCAAGTGCTGGATCTTTGTCGCGACGCGTTGGTGGAAGCCCGGATTTCGGCACCCGAGGAACGGACGCTGGCCGAGCGTGTGAAGAGCGCCGACAAGGCCGCACGCGATTTGCGCCTTGCCATTCCGCTTAAAGAAACGCGTATCGCAGAACAAGGTCTTGACCGCTTCGAAGGGTTCGGTGATGCGCTCAATTACCTTGCCAGCTCGATTCACGCCCTGGCCAAAGTGCTGGAATCGCACGCTGAACGAGCGGAGGGACTCGCCGCCTGCCATGGGCGCGCCACCGATCTTGAGCGCCGTATCCAGCATTGGACCGATGCCGAAGATGAAGGCATGGTTCGTTGGGTGGAACTGCGCAGCCAAGCGTTGATCTTGCATCGTTCGCCACTCGATGTCGCGGTACCGTTCCGCCGGCAAATCGACGCGCGCAAACGTAGTTGGATCTTGACGTCGGCGACCCTTGCGGTGGGCGGCAGCTTTGCGCTCTATCAGCAGCGGCTCGGTCTCGATGATGCGCGAACCGCCATCTGGCCCAGTCCATTTGATTATTCGAATAACGCATTGTTGTATCTGCCGGAAGGCATTTCCGATCCCGCCGCCACCGATTTCACTGATCAGGTGGTCGACGCCTGTATCCCGGTGTTGCGGGCAAGTCGCGGCCGCGCCTTCCTGCTATTTACCTCGTTGCGTGCGATGCGACGCGCCCACGAGCTTTTGAGCGAACGACTGCCCCGCGAGGGCATTGACTATCCTTTGCTGTTACAAGGGCAGGGCACCAAGACCCATCTGCTCGCGAGCTTTCGCGCCCACGGCAATTCGGTGTTGATTGCCAGCGCGAGCTTTTGGGAGGGGGTCGATGTGAAGGGGGACGCGTTATCGCTGGTGGTCATCGATAAATTGCCGTTCGCGTCTCCAGATGATCCGGTGCTCGCCGCACGTCTTGCCTGGCTCGCCCGGATGGGACGCAATGGCTTCATCGATTACCAGGTGCCCGCCGCTGCCATTGCATTAAAGCAAGGCGCCGGACGCCTCATTCGGGACGAGACCGATCAAGGCGTTCTCATGATCTGCGATCGACGCATCGTCGCGCGTGGCTATGGAAAGGCCATCCTCGACAGCCTGCCGCCGATGCGACGCACGCGCTCGCTCGCCGATGTTGCCGCGTTCTTCGCCGACTTGGACCGCAAGCCGGGTGAGCAGACGGTGACCACCGACGAAGGCGTCAAGTAGAATTCCGCCGCGACTGCTGCGGATCGGGCACGCTTCGCATAGTAGTGATCGCAGAAAAGAATTATTCGTCTCGAGTGGAGAGGGCACATGAAGGTATTCATTACCGGGGGCGGCGGGATGCTGGGCCACCGACTGGCGCGTGCACTGGCCACTCGTGGCAAGTTAGTCGATGAATCCGGGACACTGCAGGCCATCACGCAGATCAAAGTATTTGACACTGGGTTTCCCGCCGAGCGGGATGCGCGGCTGGTCTATGTCCAAGGTGATCTGGCGGCACCGGGCGCCCTCGCTGACGCGATGGATGCCGATACCGATACCGTCTTCCATCTTGCCGCGGTGGTGAGCGCGGGCGCCGAGGCGGAGTTCGATCTTGGTATGCGAATAAACATAGAAGGGACGCGCACCGTCCTCGAACTCTGTCGGCGGCTAAACGCGCCGCCTCGCGTACTGTTTACGAGTTCGGTAGCGGCGTTTGGTGGTGCGATGCCAGATGTGCTGGATGATGCGACCACGCCGACACCGCAGTCGTCCTATGGCACGCAAAAAGTCATCGGTGAGTACCTGGTGAACGATTACACGCGCAAGGGCTTCATCGATGGCCGTTCGATGCGACTGCCGACCATCGTCGTCCGTCCGGGGCGTCCAAATCTTGCCGCATCATCCTTTGCATCGAGCGTATTGCGAGAGCCCTTGAACGGTGAGATCTCGAAATGTCCGGTGGCCGATTCAACCGGCGTCTGGTTGCTATCGCCTGCCCGCGCCATCGATGCGTTCATGCATGCGCATGACTTGCCCGCCGCTGCATGGGGAAGTTATCGCGTGGTCAATCTGCCGGGCATCACCGCCACCGTCCGTGAAATGGTGGATGCCCTGGGACGCATCGCCGGGCGGGAACGCGCCGCGCTCGTTCAAGATGTGCCCGATGAGCGCATTCGGGCCATCGTGAAGACGTGGCCGACCAAGCTTCGCACGCCGCGCGCCAACGCGATGGGCTTCAAGGCCGATCCAGATATCGAAGCGGTAATCCGGGCGCACATCGCTGATCACGATATCAAGCTGTAACGGCAACCGACCGATTCGACGCTACTCCCAGTGTTTCCACCATCCCGAACGTTCTTTGCTTGGTGCGCTTGAAAATTTGCTGTTCGGGTAATTTTTTTCTAGGATGCGGCGCGCGTCGCCGCTCAACTCGACGATGCCTAAAGCGCCGTAGCCGCCCACCATGATGGCGAGGGCCTCCTCGGTGGCGGGCGCTTCCGGATAGGTCTTGAGCGCGTACTGCGCGCGATTGACCGCTGCAACATACGCGGAGCGGCGCATATACCACCTGGCGACATGCACCTCATGCTGGGCCAGCGCGTTGACGAGAAATTTCATTCGTGCGGCGGCGTCGGCGGCGTACTTGCTGGTCGGAAAACGCGTCACCAGTTCGCGGAACGCATCGAATGAATCGCGCGCGCCCTTCGGATCGCGTTGCGACGGATCTTCGCGAGTGAGCCCGGCGAAGATGCCCTGTGTTTCATTGAAATTGGTGAGGCCTTTCAGGTAAAAGGCATAGTCGACGTTGGTGTGGTTGGGATGCAGCTTGATGAAGCGATCACATGCGGCCATCGCCTGGGCGACCTCACCTTCCTTGTAATAGGCATAGGCAACTTCGAGCTGTGCCTGTTGGGCATAACGTCCGTAGGGATAGCGCGCTTCGAGCTTTTCGAAGTACTTGACCGCCAGGGTGTAGTTGCCGCTATTGAGCGAGTCCTTGGCCTCGTCGTACAGCTTTTGCGCGGACCAGCCGACGGTGTCGTCGTATTCCTTGCTGCCAAGGCCGCAACCGGCGATCATTCCGGCAATGAGGACGGCCGGCAGGACGGCCAGCAGCCGCGCTGTGATTGCAGTTACACTACGGCCGGTCGAGGTGGACGTTAACGCATTCTGCATAGCCGAGTTTTTCGCCTGGTTCGATCTGGTCGGGGACGCGCTGTGGTGTCAAGAGTCGTGGCATGCAATTCGCTGCCGTGTGCGCGCGCTTCAAGAGAAAATTATAGCCGCATATCGGTCGTGTCCCCTAGTGTTCCCCTTGCTCGCGAATATCCTCCCGCAACAAACCGCCAACGCGCACCATCAATTGGACGATCCTGCCGTCGCGCTCGAAGGTATCGTGCCCCAATCGCTCGCCGGAACGCGAGGCGATGCGGCGCTCGCGCGCATGTTTCCCGAGCATTCCCGTAGCCGGATTCAACGGTGGGCACGTGCCGGGTATGTGACCGTTGATGGTCGCCAGGGCGATCTTGACAAGCTGGTGTGGGGTGGTGAGCGGGTGCTGATCTCGCCGCAACCGTCCTCTGCGGCATCTGCCTTCAAAGCGGAGGAAATCGGACTTAAAGTGGTCTACGAGGACGATGCCATTTTGGTCATCGACAAGCCCGCCGGCATGGTCGTGCATCCGGGCAGCGGCAACTGGCAAGGGACGATACTCAATGCCTTGTTGCACCACACACCGGGTGCGGCAGCGCTACCCCGAGGGGGTATCGTCCATCGTCTTGACAAAGATACCAGTGGGCTGCTCGTCGTTGCCAAAACCGACATTGCACAGACAAGTTTGGTGCGGCAATTACAGGCACGCACGGTGAAGCGCATTTATGTTGCACTGGTGCATGGGCACATCGCCCGTGACGGTGAGGTGGATGCGCCCATCGGGCGCGACCCGCATCATCGAACGCGCATGGCGGTGGTGGCGAGCGGCAAAGCGGCCCGTACTCGCTATCAGGTCATCAAACGATTTAGCGAAGAGGGCGCGTTCACCGCGGTGGAATGCTCGCTCGACACCGGGCGGACCCATCAGATTCGCGTGCATCTGCGATCGATCGGGCATGCCTTGGTGGGTGACCCGACGTACGGTGCCAAGCGAGTTGATCTTCCGGAATGCCTGCGTGGACTGCGCCGGCAGGCATTACATGCCGCGCGCCTTGGTCTGATTCATCCGAGCTCCGGCCAGCAGTGTGAGTGGGAAGCACCGCTGCCTGCTGATTTCGCCGCTGCGATGGTGAGGCTGAAGTGACCGCGCTCCACACCGGCGCGCTCATCGCACCGCAATGGCCGGTACCGGCCAATGTGCGGGCATTTTGTTCGACGCGACTGGGCGGTGTAAGTGAGGGCGTCATGGCATCACTGAATCTCGGTGTGCATGTCGGCGATATCCCTGCCAACGTCACACAGAATCGCGCCTTGCTGCGCACCCATTTACCGAGCGAACCGGTATGGATGGAGCAGGTGCATGGCGCAGCGGTCATCGATGCCGCTTCGTCACCCGCTGATCCGCGTGCCGACGGGGCGGTCACTCGCAAAGCAGGTGTCGTGTGCTGTGTGATGACGGCCGATTGCCTGCCGGTCTTGCTGGCTGATGAAGCCGGCACGGCGGTTGGCATCGCCCATGCCGGATGGCGTGGGCTCGCCCACGGTGTCATCGAGGCAACCATCGGTAGAATGCAGGCGCCACCCTCCCGGATCGTCGCGTATCTGGGACCGGCGATCAGTCGCAAGGCATACGAAGTCGGTGCGGAATTATTCGAGCTGTTCGTGAAGAAGGACGCCGCCGACGAGCAGTCTTTTATCGGCAAAGGCGGCGGCAAGTACTGGTGCGACCTGTACAGTCTTGCGACCCGTCGCTTGGTCCGGCTTGGCGTTTCCGCCATTTACGGCGGAACCTACTGTACCCACGGCGATGCCGCGCGTTTCTTCTCGTTTCGCCGTGACGGTCAAACCGGTCGCATGGCATCGTTAATTTGGCTGACGCAATGAGTACACTTGGCTATATCGTCACGGCAACCCTGATCGGCGGTGTCGCCTCCGCGCTCGCCGCCGCGCTCATTTCTTTGGCCGCGCGCAAGGAGTGGGTGGGCTCGCTGGTGAGCTTTGCGGTGGGTACGATGCTTGGCGCGGCTTTTTTGGAGATTCTGCCGCATGCATTTGAGCAGTCCACCAATTTTCAAGGGCTCGCCGCTACGGTGCTGGCCGGTATTTGCGGATTTTTCCTGCTCGAAAAGCTGGTTATCTGGCGTCATCACCACCATTCGATCGATGAGGCCGCCGAGCTGCCTGGCCATGCGGAACAGGTAGGTGGCCACCATCATCATCACGCGCATGACGGCGGCAGGAGTGGTCTGTTGATTCTGGTGGGCGACAGCTTCCACAATTTCGTCGATGGGGTCCTAATCGCTGCCGCCTTTCTGGAGAGCATCCCCCTTGGGATCGTCACGTCCACAGCGGTGATTGCCCATGAAATTCCGCAGGAGGTGGGCGATTTCGTGATTCTTTTGCATTCGGGCTACACGCGTCGCCGTGCGTTGCTCGTCAATCTCGCTTCTAGTTTGGCCATGTTGGTGGGCGGGCTGATCGCCTATGTCGCACTCAATGGCATTCGCGAATGGTTAAACCCGATTCTCGCGATTGCCGCGGCGAGCATGATCTACATCGCGGTCGCTGATCTGATTCCCGGCCTGCATAAGCGCCACGAATTGCGCGCCACCGCGCTGCAGGTGTCACTGATCGCGCTCGGTGTGTTGATGATTTGGGGCGTTGGTCTGATCACCCGCGGGCGTTGAACTTGGCGCGGCCCCCTTCCGGGCAGCACGCGTGCGGCGCCGTTGTGGGGTGCCGACGATCCACACGAACAG
The DNA here is from genome assembly GCA_009693235.1 of Betaproteobacteria bacterium. Classification (GTDB taxonomy): domain Bacteria; phylum Pseudomonadota; class Gammaproteobacteria; order Burkholderiales; family SG8-39; genus SHXR01. The sequence goes on from SHXR01000052.1 coordinate 22,028, forward strand.
CGCAAGCGGAACAATGCCGTAACCGAACAGGGTCCCCACCACGGCCACCCACGTCGGCTGGAGGACGGCCATCAGGATCACGACGTAAAGCCAAGCGACTGCGATGATGTACACGATTTGCCGATCTCTACGAACCTGGGGGCCGTTGACAGGGAAATGGTGCGATGCAACAATTGCGCCGATTGACAACCCCCTACGCTCTGCCAGTCGAATGCGATCTCACCTCGGTATGGCGGCCACCATCACCCTTGCGCAAGCTCTTCCATGATCGACGGCTCATCGGCGGGACCGGGTCGCACCGTACAGCCGCCATGGCAAAGTGGCACGGTGCCGGCATTTTGGCAGCAATTCCTCGCCTGGATGGCGCAGTCACCGGCTTTCGCGCAACTGGTGGCCCGCACGATGGGCGATCAGGCGACGCTCTGGAAAGAGTGGATCGAACGCGCGTATGGGGTGGTGCCCGGCGATACTAGTCCATCGCCAGCGACTGACGCCAGACAACGCGACGCGTTCTTCATGTTTTTGCGTGATGCGCATGCGCTCAACGAGCGGTTTCTGCAGACTGCGGCGGATCTTGCCGAGATGGATAACAAGGCAAAGGGGCAACTGAGTTTTTTCTTCGCCAATACACCGACGCCTTAGCACCTGCGAATTTTCTCGCGACCAATCCCGATGCCATGCGTGTCGCGCTGGACTCGAACGGCGAGTCCCTGCAACGGGGTATGGCGAATCTGATCGAGGATATCGCCAAAGGGCGCATCTCGACGGTCGATGAGACCGCCTTCGAGGTCGGCCGCAATCTTGGCGTGACCCCTGGGGCGGTGGTGTTCGAGAATGCCGTGATGCAACTCATTCAGTATCAACCGTCGACGCCAACCGTCTACACGCGGCCGCTGCTCATCGTTCCACCCTGCATCAATAAGTTTTACATCCTCGATCTTCAGCCGGACAATTCCTTTGTGCGCCATGCCGTCGCGGCGGGCTTTACCGTCTTCATCGTTTCATGGCGCAACCCTGACGCATCGCTTGGCCGGCTGGGTTGGGACGATTACATCGGCGCGGGGCCGCTTGCTGCGATTGACGTGGTGCGGAAAATCAGTGGTGAGCGACAGATCAACATGCTGGGGTTTTGCGTCGGCGGGACGATTCTGTCCGTAGCGCTGGCGGTGCTTGCGGCGCGTGGCGATCGGGCGGCCGCCAGTTTGACGCTCCTTGCAACGCTCCTCGACTTCACCGACGCCGGCGAAATCAGTTGCTTTGTGGATGAGGCGTCGGTGGCGGCGCGGGAAGCATCGATCGGTAAGGGCGGCATGCTATCGGGGCGTGAATTGGCAACGGTGTTCTCCGCCTTGCGCGATAAGGATCTGATCTGGTCGTATGTGATCAACAACTATCTGAAGGGTTCGCGTCCGGCGCCCTTCGACATTCTGTATTGGAATGCCGATTCGACTAATTTGCCGGGGCCGATGTTCTGCTGGTATGTCCGCAATCTATATTTGGACAATAAACTCCGTGAGCGTCATGCACTGACTGTATGCGGCAACCAAATTGACCTCGGTGCGATCGACGTACCGACCACTATCGTCGCGACGCGCGAAGACCATATCGTGCCGTGGCAATCCGCCTACGTATCGACGCAGTTGTTAGGCAAACGCCCTCGCTTCATTCTCGGCGCGAGTGGCCATATCGCGGGCATCGCGAATCCTCCTGCAAGAATAAGCGGAGCTTCTGGACGACCGATGACGCGAACACCAGCCTGCCGGCCGATCCCGCTGCTTGGATGGCTGCTGCAGTCGAACATCCGGGAAGCTGGTGGCCCGAGTGGGTGGGCTGGCTGAGCGGTCATGCCGGCGAGCGGGTGCGCGCCAGCCCAAAGGTCGGAACGGATGAATTCAAACCCATTGAGCCGGCACCTGGCCGGTATGTGAAAGAACGAATCTAGAAGGAGCTTCACGCATGCGCATCGCGTTGGTGACGGGTGGAATGGGTGGCATTGGTACGGCCATTTGCAAGCGGTTTGCTGAGACGGGAATGACCGTCATCGCCAATTGTTTGCCGGCCTATCCGCGCAAGGAGGCTTGGCTCGCCAAGATGGCCGCAGACGGATATCGAACAGTGCAGGCGGCAGAGTTTGATGTGACAGATCTTGTCGCATGCCGTGATGTGATCGGTGCTCACACCAAAGAAATCGGGCCAATCGATGTGCTGGTGAACGGCGCCGGCATCACCCGCGATGCGACCTTCCGCAAACTCGGCGCGGAAGATTGGCATGCGGTGATCAATAGCAATCTCAATTCCCTCTTCAATGTAACCAAGCAGGTCATCGATGGCATGAGCGAACGCGGCTGGGGCCGCATCATCAGCCTCTCTTCGGTGAACGGAACGCGCGGGCAGTTTGGGCAGACCAACTATTCAGCAGCGAAAGCCGGAGCGGCCGGCTTCTCGAAAGCATTGGCACAGGAAGTAGTGAGAAAAGGCATCACGGTGAACTGCGTGTCGCCCGGGTATGTCGACACCGACATGGTGCGGGCGATCCGCACCGAGGTGCGTCAGTCGATCATCGATGGCATTCCGATGGGTCGATTGGCCTCTGTTGAAGAAATTGCCGCACTGGTTGCATTTTTGGCTTCTGATGAAGCGGGGTACATCACCGGTGCCAATATTCCCATAATGGTGGCATGCACATGTATGGCTAATCGTTGCGACCCGCAGAGCGTTTGTGCGCGGCACTCAATCCGCTATTGGATGCGTATAATGGTGCAGCGCATCACCCGGTAGGGGATGCTAGGTGTCAACCGGCCGAGGGGGCTTGGCGGTCGATTGAAGCGAGGGCAGGTTCGAGAGAAAGATCAACGATGGCGAAGCAGCTGCGGCTCATCAAGAAATATCCGAATCGCCGCCTCTATGACACGCAAAGTTCCAGCTACATCACGTTCGCTGATGTCAAAGAGCTGGTGATGAAGCAAGAAGAATTTCAAGTGGTCGATGCCAAGACGAACGAGGATCTCACCCGATCGATCTTGCTGCAGATCATTCTCGAAGAAGAGAACGCGGGGACGCCGATGTTCACGCACGACGTCTTGACGCAGCTGATTCGTTTCTATGGCGGTGCCATGCAGGGGATGGTCGGTCCCTACCTGGAGAAAAACATTCACGCTTTCATCGAGATCCAACGAAACATCCAGGAACAATCCAGCAAGATGTTTGGTGGTGACACGGCCAAGGTGAATCAAGATCTTTGGTCTCAGTTCATGAATTTCCAAGGCCCGGCAATGCAAAGTCTGGTCAGTGCGTATATGGATCAGTCGAAACAAATGTACGAACAGATGCAATCGCAATTGCAAACGCAATCACGGTCGATCTTCGCCGGTTTTCAATTCCCCGTATTTCCGCCGGCGCCAGGCCATCCCCCCGGCGACAATACCGGCAATAAGTAGGCGCAGGCGTGTTCCCCTAGACATGCGTCAACGGCCCCGTTTCTCTCAGGCAATCCATTTGAGTATCAAAGCTGCACCCTCATCGCGCGTGGCCGCGAAAGTCGCTAAAGGCAATCCAGGGGTCGGATTCGTCTCCCTTGGTTGTCCCAAGGCACTGGTTGATTCCGAACGCATTCTTACCCAACTGCGGGCGGAGGGCTATGACATTGCCCTGAGTTACGCGGGCGCCGATCTCGTCGTGGTCAATACTTGCGGCTTCATCGATGACGCGGTGGCAGAGTCGCTCGATGCCATCGGTGAGGCGCTCGCCGAAAACGGCAAAGTCATCGTGACCGGTTGCCTCGGCGCCAAGGGCGACATCGTGCGCGCCACCCATCCGAGCGTTCTTGCGGTGACCGGGCCGCACGCAACCGATGAGGTCATGACCGCGGTACACGCGCATTTGCCGAAGCCGCATGATCCATTTGCAGATTTGGTACCACCGCAAGGCATCCGTTTGACCCCCAAGCACTACGCATATCTCAAGATATCGGAGGGCTGCAATCACCGCTGTACGTTTTGCATCATCCCGTCCATGCGGGGCGATTTGCTGTCACGGCCGATCGGTGAGGTCATGAACGAGGCGGAACATCTGGTGCGTGCCGGCGTGAAAGAGCTGTTGGTGATTTCGCAGGACACCAGCGCCTATGGTGTCGATGTCAAATACCGCACCGGCTTCTGGAATGGGCGGCCGATCAAGACACGCATGAACGAGTTGGTCTCGGCACTGGGTTCCCTTGGCGTCTGGATTCGCCTTCACTACGTCTATCCGTACCCGCATGTTGATGAGGTGATTCCGCTGATGGCCGCGGGGAAAATCCTGCCCTATCTGGATGTGCCGTTTCAGCATGCGTCACCCCGCATTTTGAAGCTTATGAAGCGGCCTGCCTCGGGCGAGAAGAACATCGAGCGCATTCGTGCTTGGCGGGCGGCTTGTCCGGAAATCACGATTCGCAGCACCTTTATCGTCGGGTTCCCAGGTGAAACCGAGTTGGAATTCGAGTTGTTGCTGGCATTTTTGGAGGCGGCTGAACTCGACCGCGTTGGTTGCTTTGCCTATTCCCCAGTCGAGGGCGCCACCGCCAATGAATTGCCGGGCGCCATTGCCGATGCGGTAAAGGAAGAACGGCGTGAGCGATTCATGACGGTGCAGGCGAATATCAGCGCTCGGCGGCTGGCACGTAAGGTTGGGCGCATCGAGCGGGTTTTGATCGATGCAATCGACCCGAAAAAGAACATTGCCATGGCCCGTTCCAGTGCTGACGCGCCGGAAATAGACGGCTTGGTGATCATAGAAAAGGCCAAAGGGTTGGCGGTCGGCGATTTTGCGAGCGTGAAGATCGTCCGCGCGGATGAGCATGATCTTCACGGGGTACTAACCAAGGATTGAGGCGAGGACATCATGGCGACACGTGAAGTAGTAGTAGTGAGTGGTACGCGGACGGCAATCGGCGATTACGGTGGTGGCTTGAAGGATGTTCCGCCGACCAAGCTCGGCGCGCTTGCGATCAAGGAAGCGGTCGCGCGCGCAGGCATCGACCCAGTCACGGTGGGTCATGTTGTGCTGGGTAGCGTTATTCATGGCGAGGCTCGCGATATGTACATCTCGCGGGTGGCGGCAGTTGATGCCGGACTGCCGGTTGGCACACCATGCCTTACCGTCAATCGCCTCTGCGGCAGCGGCCTGCAAGCGATCGTTTCGGCAGCCCAGCATATTATGCTGGGTGACACCGATGTGGTGATTGGCGCCGGTGCGGAAAGCATGAGCCGCGCGGCCTATTTTCTTCCGGGCGCACGGTGGGGTCAACGGATGGGCGATGGTGTGATGATCGACGCCATGGCGGCCGCATTGCACGATCCGTTCGGGCATGGCCACATGGGCATTACCGCAGAAAATATTGCCGCCAAATTTGGTATCAGCCGCGAAGAGCAGGACGCGTTTGCCGTCGAGTCGCATCGGCGGGCATCGCGTGCGATCAATGAGGGCTATTTCAAGAGTCAAATCGTGCCGGTGGAAGTGAAATCGAAGAAGGGTCCGGTTTTCATCGATACCGATGAGCATGTGCGCCATGAGTTGAAACCTGAGGACATGGCGAAGTTAAAGGCGGTGTTCAAGAAAGACGGCACGGTCACCGCCGGCAATGCGTCCGGCATCAATGATGGCGCCGCAGCGATCGTGATGATGGAAGCTGGCGTGGCGGAGCGCGCGAATGTGAGGCCGATTGCGCGCCTGGTCGGTTATGCGCATGCGGGCGTCGAACCGCAGGTCATGGGACTTGGCCCGATTCCGGCAGTGCGCCGCGTCTTCGAGAGAACCGGTCTGAAGCCTAGCGATATCGACGTCATCGAATCCAACGAAGCATTTGCCGTACAGGCGATGGCGGTGACGCGCAACCTTGGTTTGGATCCGGCCAAGGTCAATCCAAACGGTGGTGCGGTGGCGCTTGGCCATCCGGTCGGCGCGACCGGATCTATTCTGACCGTCAAAGCCCTTTACGAGCTGCAGCGCACGAAAAAACGCTATGCGCTCGTCACCATGTGCATTGGCGGCGGGCAGGGTATTGCCGCGATATTTGAACGACTCTGATTTATCGCGAACGGTGCTGATGGGTGACGAGCAGAATGCCGCTCGTCACGATGATCCCCATGCCAAGCAGAGCCCAACCATCCGGGAGATCGCCAAACAGCAGGTAACCCAACGATAGCGCTCCGATCAGCTGCGCGTACATGAAGGGCGCAACCGTCGACGCCGGCGCATGTTGATAGGCGCGAATCAAGAGAAAGTGACCCGCGCCGCCCAGCACGCCGATCGTTACCAGCAGCGCAAAAGGCCAGGGATCGACCGGTAACGGGCCGGCGAAGGGCAGCAGTGCGGAGAGGATGATCGATCCAATGACGGAAGGGTAGAAAAGCGAGGTCAGCGTCCGCTCCGTGTGGGCAACATGCCGTGTCAGCAATTGATAGATGGCCATGCAGATCGCGGTCATGACAGGCAATAACGCGGCCCATGAGAAGACGTCGCTACCCGGTCGAATGATGAATTGCACGCCGATGAGCCCCGCAACGATGGCGAGCCATGAAGGCAGCGGCACGCGCTCGCGTAGCACTGGCCCGGCCAGCAGGGCAATGAAAAGCGGCGCAAGAAAGGTAATTGCGGAAGCTTCAGCGAGCTGCATCGATGCAACGCCGGTGAAAAAGAACAGGCTCGAAGTCGTGAGCAACAAGCCTCGGGCGAGTTGAATCCCGGGGCGTTTGGTACGCAAGAGATCGAGCTTCATGGTCGGCGCGAGAAATATGATCATCGCTACCATCTGAAAAAAATTGCGCGCCCATACCACGATCAGCACTGAGTAGTCACGCATCAAAAATTTCGCGGTGGCATCGACACATGCGAACACGCTCACCGCCGCGACGATGAACGCAATGCCGATCGCACGTTGGCGCGCTTCGGTCATCGTTAGCCGATGGCAAGGCCTGCCATGCCGGCCGCCATCATGGTTGCCGCGATCATGCGTCGTTTCGCATCGGCTTCGCCCAGCACCTGCGTACCAAGCCATGCGCCGATAATTATGCTGATCTCGCGGGCCGGAGCGATGTAGCTCACCGGCGTGAAAGTCATTGCGGTCAGCGCAAGAATATAGGCAAGGGGGGAGAGGACCGCTGCAGCAAGTGCCGCCTTCTTGTGTTTTTGCCAAGCGGAGACGACTGCCGCCCGATTCTTGACTGCCATGGGCGTCAGCATGAGAGTGCGGCCGAAGTTCTCTCCCCAATGCAGCAGCACCGGGGGAATCGCCGCATAGGTCACCGCCCGTTGATCGCAGATCGTATATGCGGCAATCATGAGGCCGGTCAGCAAGGCATAGACGATGCCGCGTAGCGGAAGACCTCGCCGTACTTGCGACGTGAGGCCAGAGATATACAACGCGCCGATGATAATGGCGGCGGCCCCGGCAAGGGCGAGGGGACCCGGGCGCTCACCCAACAGTACGATCGAAAAGATGACTGTCAGAAAGGGGCCGCTCGCGCGTGCCACCGGATAGACCACCGATAGATCGCCGTGTCGATAACCACGATCCAGCAGCAGAAAGTACCCGGTGTGAATCAGCGCGCTGAGGGCAATGAAGCCGAGCGCAAGCCAACCAAGGTCATGCCATTGATGCCAGACCAAGCCGATCGCGAGCGGCCCGTACACCAATGTGGCAAGCAGCGCGAACAGCCAGATGAAGCCGATACCGCCACCTGAGCGCTTCAGGATGAAATTCCAGAGCGCGTGCGCGAAGGCCGCCGTAAGGACCAAGGCCAAGGCGGTGGCAGACATCGATGTCTTCGGTTACTCGGGGCGCAGATGCGGAAACAAAATGACGTCGCGGATCGAGGGACTATTGGTCAGCAGCATGACCAGCCGATCGATGCCGATGCCTTCTCCAGCAGTGGGCGGCAAACCGTATTCGAGCGCGCGAATGTAATCGGCATCGTAGAACATCGCTTCCTCGTCGCCTTCTGCCTTGGCCTGAGCCTGATCGTTGAAGCGCGCCGCTTGATCCTCGGGGTCATTCAACTCCGAGAAGCCATTGGCCATTTCACGGCCGGTAATGAAAAGCTCAAACCGATCGGTCAGCTCGGGCGTCTGGTCGTTGCGTCTGGCCAGTGGTGAGACTTCGGCCGGATAGTCGATGATGAAGGTGGGCTGGATGAGCAAGACCTCCGTTGTTTCCTCGAAATACATCAGTTGCAAAGCGCCCAACCCTGCGGTGTCCGACACCTTGGCGCCGCGTTTGCGTAGTTGATTAGTGAGCCAAGTGCGATCGGCAAGTTGCGCCTCACTGATTTCCGGATGGTATTTTCTAACCGCCTGGACGACAGTAATCCGGTCGAAGGGCTTGCCAAGATCGATGACGTGTTCTCCATAGGGAACGGCCGTGGTGCCAAGCGTTGCTTGCGCCACCTTGCGCAACATCTCTTCGGTAAAATCCATGAGGTAGCGGTAATCGCGATACGCCTCATAGAATTCGATCATCGTGAACTCGGGATTGTGCCGGGTCGACATGCCTTCATTGCGAAAGTTACGATTGATCTCGAAGACCTTCTCGAAGCCACCGATCACCAGCCGCTTGAGATAAAGCTCCGGAGCAATGCGCAGATAGAGCGTCATGTCGAGCGCATTGTGATGGGTCACAAATGGTTTCGCCGCGGCACCACCTGGGATCGGGTGCATCATCGGTGTCTCGACTTCTAGGTAACCCTTCGTCACCATGAAGGCGCGGATTTCCTGCACGATGCGACTGCGCAACATGAACGTGCGGCGCGATTCCTCGCTCATTATCAAGTCGACGTAGCGCTGCCGGTACCGTTGCTCCTGATCAGCCAGGCCATGGAATTTCTCCGGCAACGGCCGCAGCGATTTGGCAAGTAGCCGCAACGTGGTGGCCCGAATAGAAAGTTCACCGGTCTTCGTTTTGAACAACGTGCCTTCGACGCCGAGAATATCGCCCAGATCCCAGTGCTTGAAGGCCGCATGGATGTCACGACCAATGAGATCGTCGGCAATATAAAGTTGCATCTTGCCGCTTGCATCCTGAATGGTCGCAAAGCTTGCCTTCCCCATTACCCGCTTGAGTAACATCCGACCGGCCACGGCCACGCGCACCGGATTTGCTTCAAGTTGCTCCTTGACGGATTCAACGTAGACGTCATGGAGTGCTTGGGCGAAATGCTCGCGAGCGAAATCGTTGGGATAGGGATTACCGGTCTGGCGAAGCAGTGCGAGCTTGGCACGACGCTCCGCCTGGATCTGGCTTTCGTCTTCCGGCGGGTCGCGCGGATCGTCTGACATGTTGACTCCGGGAATGGGGTGCTAGGACTGCGGAATACCGACGCCTTGCTTCAGGCTCGCGCGAATGAAGACGTCCAGATCGCCATCGAGGACCGACTGCGTGTTGCCGATTTCGACGTTGGTCCGCAAATCCTTGATGCGGGACTGATCTAACACATAAGAGCGAATCTGGTGACCCCAGCCGATATCGGTCTTCGTGTCTTCAATCGCCTGCTTCGCCTCGTTGCGCTTGCGGATTTCCAACTCATAGAGCTTGGCTTTGAGCATGGACATCGCTTCCGCCCGATTGCGGTGTTGGGAGCGATCGTTCTGGCACTGGACGACGGTATTGGTCGGCACATGGGTAATGCGTACCGCGGAATCGGTGCGGTTCACATGCTGGCCGCCGGCGCCTGAGGCGCGGTAGGTGTCGATCCGTAAATCGGCCGGATTGATATCGATTTCGATCGAGTCATCGACTTCCGGATAGACGAAGACACTCGAAAACGAGGTATGACGCCTCGCGTTGGAATCGAACGGGGATTTTCGAACCAGCCGATGGATGCCGGTCTCGGTGCGCAAGTGACCGTAGGCATATTCTCCAGTGACCTTGATCGTTGCCCCTTTGATGCCGGCGACATCGCCGTCTGACTGTTCGAGAATGTCAACCTGGAAGCCTTTGCGATCGGCATATTTCAGATACATGCGAAGCAGCATCTGGGTCCAATCCTGCGCTTCGGTGCCACCCGATCCGGACTGCAGATCGAGAAAACAACTGTTCGGATCGAGCGGATCAGCGAACATGCGCTGAAATTCCATGCGCTCGACCACGCCGCGGATACGATGGACGTCCGATTCGACGGCGATGAGCGTGGCATCGTCGGCTTCGCCTGCGGCGAGTTCCAGGAGTTCGTTGGCGTCTTGATGAGACTGCGAGAGGGAAATCAGGTTCCAGACGGTGGCATCGAGCGATTTTTTTTCTTTGCCGAGGTCCTGCGCCCGCTTCGCATCATTCCAAATATTCGGGTCTTCGAGTTCGCGTGCAACCTCGGCTAGCCTAGTCTGTTTGGATGCGAAGTCAAAGATACCTCCTGAGCTCGCCGATTCGTCCGGCGAGGTCGTTGAGGGCACCACCGATGGCGTTGAGGCGTTCTGCTTCCATGATTAATAAGTCGAATTAGGTGAGATTTCCGTCGATCGATCCGATTGATGATCGAGACGTGGCGGGCGCTTGGCAGGTTCGGCAATTATACAGGGGCATCACCATGCGCTAAGAATGGCTAGAACCTATCTCATAAACTCGCGGCTCCGCGAGTTTATGAGATAGGTTCTAGCCTTCTACTATGCGCCTCTTCGAAGTATCGCCATAATGGTTCCATCGTCCGCCGCCAGGCGGCAGCAACATTTTTGAGTGTTTGGACCATGGCTTTCCCCGATTTGATCATGCGACGCGGCGCTCGCCTTTTCACATTCATCTTCCTCGGCTGTGTCGTCGCGTTGGGTGCAGCCCTCTATCTGCAGCATGTCAACAACCTTGACCCGTGCCCCTGGTGCGTCGTGCAGCGGATTCTATTCGTCGTGATCGGGCTATTTGCCCTCGCCGGAGCCTTGCATCGACCGCGCGCATTCGGGATGACGGCGTATGCGACCGTCATCGGGTTGCTATCGATCAGCGGGATCGCAGCGGCGACTTACCACGTTCAATTGCAAGGGGATCCGGCGCGCGCAGCCCAATGCGCGGGCTCGGTCGTCGAACGGTTGCTCGACTACTTGGCGCTTGGAACAATCATCCCATCGCTATTTCAGTATGACGGGCCGTGCACGCTGAAGCCGTGGTCAATGCTCGGATTGTCCATCCCGGAATGGTCGTTGGCCGCATTCTTGTCGATCTTCATTGCGGTGGCGTTGACAACAATATTTGGCCGCCGTTAGCGAATCCCGCCTTGGATACGTTAAGCCGCGGTTCAGGGATGCCTTAGGAATCCCTGAACAAGGGGGCTCGCCCCCATAAGAGCTAAGATAACTATATTGATGCATGGTACATTATCGGCCTGTCGGCGATCAGGAGATGACAGGCGATGGAAGAAAGCGACTTCGAATGGGACGAGGAGGCTTGCAAGTTT
>SHXR01000104.1 GCA_009693235.1 Betaproteobacteria bacterium
CTGTGTCCACTGACGCAGAAACTCGACGCACTCCGGCGCCGAGAGTTGAAAGAAATAGTGTTCCGAGGTTTTGAGAACCGGCCGCGCACCGCTCAAGGTTGAATACGGATCCTTGAGGTCGGTCGGTGAATACACCGCGCCGCATACTTCGCAAGCATCACCGAACTGATCTTTCGCGCCGCACTTCGGGCATTCGCCTTTGATGTAGCGATCGGCGAGGAACATGCCTTTTACCGGATCGTAGAACTGCTCGACCGGCTTTGAGTACACCAGACCGCGCGCCTTCAGCTTGCGATAGATATCTTGCGAGAACATGGTGTTCTCGGGCGAATGCGTGCTGTGCCAGTGATCGAAGCTCACATGAAAACGCGGCCAGTCCGATAGATGATCGGCTGCCACCTGCGCCACCAGTGTCTCGGGCTTGAGACCCATCGCCTCGGCTTTCAACATGATCGGCGCGCCGTGCGCATCGTCGGCGCAGACGAAATGCATCTCATGGCCTTGCATGCGCTGAAATCGCACCCAGGTGTCGGCTTGGATGTATTCCATGATATGGCCGATATGAAACGCGCCATTGGCATAGGGCAGCGCAGTGGTGACGAAAAGCCGGCGTGACATTTTTCGAAGCGTCTCGGTGAAGCGTGCGGTGGTGCGGCTGGGATGAGCAATAACCGAATTAAGCCCTCGATTCTAGCGTGGATACCCGCACTGCTAAACTAGCCTTGGTTTATCACTTTCCGGAGTTGGCATGGGGATCACTGAAGCAGCGGTTCAAGAAGTACTCAAGACTATCCGGGATCCCAATACCGGCAAGGACTTTCCGGCGTCGAAGGCGGTCCGGCGCGTCAAGATCGACGGGGCGAATGTCGCCGTCGATGTGGAGCTTTCGTACCCCGCGCAGTCGCAATTCGAGCCGCTGCGAAAGCTCATCGCGGGGCGGTTGCGCGAAATCACCGGGATCGGCAATGTCACCGTTACCGTCACCTCAAAGATCGTCGCCCATGCGGTCCAGCGTGGTGTGAAGCTCATTCCCGGGGTGAAGAACATCATCGCGGTGGCCTCCGGCAAAGGGGGGGTCGGTAAATCCACGACCGCTGTGAATCTCGCGCTCGCGCTGTCGGCCGAAGGCGCCAAGGTTGGGGTGCTGGATGCCGATATTTACGGCCCGTCGCAGCCGATGATGCTTGGCATTTCCGGCCGGCCGGAATCGAAAGATGGTAAATCGATTGAACCGATGATCGGCCATGGCATTGAAGCCGCGTCGATCGGATTTCTCATCGATACCGACACGCCGATGGTCTGGCGTGGTCCGATGGTTACCCAGGCGTTGGAACAGTTGCTGCGCGACACGCGCTGGAGCGAGCTCGACTATCTGGTCGTCGATCTACCCCCTGGGACGGGCGATATCCAACTCACCCTGGCGCAGAAAGTGCCGGTGACGGGCGCGGTGATCGTGACGACGCCGCAGGACATCGCGTTGATCGATGCCCGCAAAGGGCTCAAGATGTTCGAGAAGGTGGGCGTGCCGATTCTTGGCATCGTCGAGAACATGTCCTTGCACACCTGCTCCAAGTGCGGGCACACTGAACACATCTTCGGTGAAGGCGGCGCCAACCGCATGGGCAAGGATTACGGCGTCGAGGTGTTGGGGCAATTGCCGCTCGATATAAGCATCCGTGAGCAGGCCGATTCCGGCAAACCCACCGTCGTCGCCGATCCGGATGGTCCGATCGCGGAAATGTATCGCGCTATCGCGCGCCGCGTGGCCATCCGCATCAGCGATCTGCAACGGGACATGACCTCGAAATTTCCCAATATCGTCATTCAAAACACATGAGCATCAAATCGGACAAGTGGATTCGCCGCATGGCGAGCACGCAGGGCATGATCGAGCCCTTCGAGTCTGGCCAGATCAAGGAAGTGAACGGCCAGCGGGTCGTATCGTTCGGGACGTCGAGCTATGGCTACGACATTCGCTGTTCGAGCGACTTCAAGATCTTCACCAACATCAATTCCACGATCGTTGACCCAAAGGCGTTCGATGAGCGCTCGTTCGTCGATTTCAAAGGGAAGGTCTGCATCATTCCGCCAAATTCATTCGCGCTGGCGCGGACGGTTGAGTACTTTCGCATCCCGCGCAACGTGCTCACCATTTGCCTTGGCAAATCGACCTATGCGCGATGCGGCATCATCGTCAATGTCACGCCGCTTGAGCCCGAGTGGGAAGGTCATGTCACGCTGGAGTTTTCGAATACCACACCGTTGCCCGCGAAAATATACGCCGACGAAGGGGTGGCGCAGGTGATCTTTCTGGAGTCCGATGAAGTGTGCGAGACCTCATATCGCGACCGCGGCGGCAAGTATCAAGGTCAACAAGGCGTCACGTTGCCCCGCATCTGAAGATGACCGGTCGCATCCGCTTAAACATCAAACAGACCAGCGTGATCATTCCGTGGAAGCCCTGCTAGGACAACTCGTCAGCGTTGCATTTCATGGCACGGCCTACGGCATGATTCTTTACGTCATCTCGGTCGGTCTGTCGGTGACGATGGGCCTCATGGGATTCGCCAATCTCGCCCATGGCGTGTTTGCGATGGCAGGCGGTTACGTCATGTTGTCGATGATGAATGCCTACGGCCTCCCATTTCCGCTGGCGCTCGCCATTGCGTTCGTGGCCGTGGCGTTGGGCAGCATTGTTCTCGAGCGGCTGCTCTACGCAAGACTCTATGCGGCCGGCGAACTGGCGCAAGTGCTGTTCACGATCGGGTTGATTCTCATGTCGATCGCGGTAGCGCGTCTGATCTACGGCACCTTGCAGCAGCCGGTCAATCTGCCCGATTACATGAAAGGGCAATTCCATTTACTCGGCCGCGATTTCCCGGCCTATCGGGTGATCGTCATTCTGTTCAGCCTGACCCTGGTCATGCTGCTTTGGTTCGGTGTCGAGCGCACGCGTTGGGGCGCGATGCTGCGGGCGGCGGTGGACAATCGCGCGATGGCGCAATCGATCGGCATCAACACCTCCAAACTCTTCACGCTCACTTTTGCGCTCGGCTCCGGGCTGGCAGCGATCGGCGGCGGCATGGGGGCAGAATTGATCGCGATACAACCGACATACCCGTTCGAGCACCTGGTGTTCTTCCTGATCGTCGTGGCAATCGGTGGCATGGGTACTTTGCGCGGGCCATTTGTGGCGGCCTTGTTGATCGGCGTAACCGATACCGCATGCAAATACTGGCTGCCGCAATTCGGCGCTTTCTTCATCTATGCCGCCACGATTGCGATCCTGCTATGGCGGCCGGCAGGGCTCTTTGGAAAGGCGGCCTGAATGACAATCGCCGCACGGTTATTGAGCCGCTTGGCACCGCATGCTGGTGGATACATCGCCGATGCGCGGATCCGCCCGATCGAGTATCTGCCGTGGGTGGTCGCGATCATCATCTACGTTGCGGCACCCGAGTATCTGCCGCTTGGCAGCTACATTTTGATCCTCATGCTGTTTGCGTTGTCGCTTGATTTGATTCTTGGCTACGGCGGGATCATTACGCTTGGGCACACCGCATACTTTGGCATCGGCGCTTATTCCGCCGGCATTCTCGCGAAATTCGTGACGGCGGAACCCTTCACCGGTTTGGTCGTGGCCGCCGTTTGCGCAGGCGTGTTTGGATTGATCACCGGCGCGGTCATCCTGCGCACCACCGGCCTTACGCTGCTCATGCTGACGCTGGCCATTACGTCGATCTGTTACGAAGTGGCTAACAAGGCGAACGATTGGACGGGCGGCGCCGATGGGCTTTCCGGCATCACGATGAATCCGGTGTTTGGACAATTCCGGTTCGACATGTTCGGCAACACAGCTTATCTCTATAGTCTCGTGTTTCTGATTCTCGGTTGGTGGATCGTGCGGCGCATCGTCTATTCACCGTTTGGTGCGTCGCTTGCCGGCATTCGCGAGAACCCGGTGCGCATGCATGCGATCGGTGCGCCCGTGTATGGTCGCTTGGTGGTTGTCTATACGATCTCCGCGATGATTGCGGGTGTCGCGGGCGCGCTGCTGACGCACACCACGCAATTCGTTGGGCTCAAGGTGCTGGGCTTTGAATTGTCGGGCGATCTGGTCGTCATGCTGATCCTGGGTGGCGTCGGCCGCCTGTATGGCGCGATCGTCGGGCCGCTGATCTATCTCGTCGCGCAGGATCTGCTCGCCAAGCAATATCCCGAATACTGGTACTTCTGGATTGGCGCGCTGCTCGTTGTAATCGTCTTGTTCGCGCGCGGCGGGTTGCTTGGAATCGTCGATGCGCTGCGGGCGCGGTTCGAGAAAGCACGCGGACGATGACGCCTGTCCTGGAAACGCGCGCGTTGTGCAAGAGCTTCGGCGCCTTGACGGTCGCGGACACCATTGATTTTCATCTCGGCGCCGGCGCGCGCCATGCGCTCATTGGGCCAAATGGCGCGGGGAAGACCACCTTCGTCAACATGTTGACCGGCCGGATTCCACCCTCGTCCGGGTCGATCATGCTGGGTGGCGCCGACATCACCGCGGCATCACAAAGCGAGCGCGTCAAGCGCGGGCTCGGCCGCACCTTCCAAATCAATACGCTGTTTCGCAATCTAACGGTGGTCGATAACGTCGCGTTATCGGTGGCCGAGCGGACCGACGTTGGTGGCGGTCTCTTCGGTGTCGCCAGCAAGCAAAAGGCCGTCGTGGCCGAGAGTATGGATTTGCTCGGATCTCTGGGCCTTGCCGACGATGCGCGCGCGACCGTCATTGGCCTGCCTTACGGGAAGCAGCGTCTGGTGGAGATTGCGATTGCGCTCGGCCTGAAGCCGAAAGTGCTGTTGTTAGACGAACCGGCGGCAGGTGTCCCGTCGCTTGAATCGCATCGCATCCTCGAAGTGATCGCAGCCTTGCCGAGTGACATCGCGGTACTCATCATCGAGCACGACATGGATCTCGTGTTTCGCTTCGCGAAGCGAATCACCGTACTGGCCCAGGGTGCGGTGCTCATGGAAGGTACGCCTGCGGAGATTCGTACCGACCTCCGTGTGCGGCAGGTCTATCTAGGGGAAGACCATGTCTGACGTGCTCGCCGTCAGCGATTTGCGCGCAGGCTATGGCGCCACCGTGGTGCTCGAAGACCTCTCGCTCAATCTGGCCGAGCGCGCCACGCTTGCGGTTCTTGGGCGCAATGGCGTGGGCAAGACAACGCTGCTTGCCACCCTTATGGGGCATACCACCCATCATGCGGGGAAGATCGTTTTTCGCGGTCGCGAGTTGAGCGGTCTACCTGCCTATGAACGCGCACGATTGGGAATCGGCTACGTTCCGCAGGCGCGCGAAATATTTCCGTCGCTTTCCGTCGAAGAAAACCTGACCGTCGCCGAACGCCCCGGCCGCTGGACTCTGCAACGCGTGTACGACATCCTGCCTCGGCTGGCGGAGCGGCGATCCCATATGGGCAATCAGATTTCCGGTGGCGAACAGCAGATGCTCGCGATCGGCCGGGCACTGATGGGCAATCCGACTTTGCTCCTCATGGATGAGCCGCTCGAAGGCCTCGCGCCGATCATTGTCGAGAGCATCATCGAAGTCGTGCGCCGGCTGATTCGCGAGGATTCGTTGACGCTGGTGCTGGTCGAGCAGTCTGCCAAACGTGCACTGGAAATGACCGAGCAGGCCATCGTGCTGGACCGCGGGCGCATTTCGTATGCTGGGGCGAGCGCGGTGCTACTTAAAGATCCGGAGCGGCTGGCGAATTTGTTTGTGGCACATTGAAATCCGTTGAGGGCAAAGTGCTCTCCAATTTCTGATTTCGCGCTCGCTTCCCCTGCTTCCCCTTATACGAGCTCATCCGCCCCTCACCATGTCAACCCTCCCCGAACCACCAGCTACGCCTCTTGGCCGGTACCGTCACTACAAAGGCGGCGAGTATGAAGTGATCGGCGTGGCCCTTCATAGCGAGACGCATGAAGCGCTCGTTGTCTATCGCCCGCTTTACAACGATTCTGGTTGGTGGGTTCGCCCGCATGCGATGTTTTTCGAGACCATCAATGTGGGAGGCGCGCTGCGGCCGCGCTTCGAGAAAATAGGCATTGAATCGCCCCGGGTTTCGTGGAGGCTCCAACCCCTGAGAGGATGGAGCCATGAACAAATCCAACAGATTTTCCCCCGAAGTACGCGAACGCGCAGTCCGGATGGTGCAGGAGCATCGGGGCGAGTACCCCTCGCTATGGGCAGCC
>SHXR01000053.1 GCA_009693235.1 Betaproteobacteria bacterium
TATGCCTCGCAATAGAACCCGCGACGTAAGCGTCAGGCAGATGACGATCCCGACCGCCACGATCATTGCGCGTTCAACGGCGGCCGACCAGATTGGGTGAATTTCGCCGGCGGCGGTCAGTCGAATACTGATGGTCCCGTATTGCTGCCCGCCAACGCTAATCGTTTGTTCACCCTCGATATCGGGCACGTCCGCCAGCCGCGCGAACCAATCGGGAGCGACCGTGATGCTACGTTTGCTATTGGCCTCGATCACGTGCATCGAGGTATCGGTCCACGCGATTCTTCTGAAATCGGGATGCTTTGCCCGAAGATTCAGCATCTCGCCAATCAATGTGTAATCACCAACGACCATCGGATCGACCAGGGCGGTCGAGAGCAGGCTCAGTTCGTGACCGAGGTTGTTCGCAAGTGCTTTGCGTACGTCCGTGACGTCGTGGCGGATCAGACTCGCAATCAGGAGCAAACCCATCAGCACGAGAATTGCACCGGAGCTGGTGGCGAGCCGGTGGTTTAAACCTTATGATGGACAATTAACGGGACATGCCCGCCAATCGTGTCGGCCACTGCCGGCCCGCCACCTTTGTAAGGTATGTGGACGAGGTCGATGCCGGTGCGCAGCTTCAGGAGCTCCGCAGCGATATGAGACGGCGTGCCGTTGCCCTACCGAGGCGAATGATAGTTTGCCGGGGTGAGTACGGGCTGTGGCGATCAGATCGCGCAAATCGCTCACCGGCCCGGATGAATTGACCGCAATCAATTGTGGAACACTCACCACCATCGACACGCTGGCGAAGTCTTTTCGCACGTCAAAGCTCAGGCGATACAGAAGCAGATTGATGGTATGCGACGAAAGCGTAAATAAGAAAGTGTAGCCGTCGGCAGCCGCCCTCGCCGCCATTTCCGTCCCGGTGGCCCCGCCGGCGCCGCCCCTATTCTCGATGACGATCTGCTGGCCGAAAACTTCGGCCAGCGGCGCTTGCACAATTCTGGCAATGACGTCGGTACCGCCGCCGGGTGGATACGGCACGATAGAGCGGATCGGCTTCGCCGGCCACTCTCGCGAGGTTGCATCTTAGGCAAGTACGTACTCGCTGGCAATCGCAACCAACAGGAGCAGCAAGGTCACTAGAATTTTCATGTACCGGTCCTCATTCCTTTATATCACTGTCCCTAGCGCGAAATTTCGTTGAGCGAAGATTAACTGCCGGAAGCCAACCGCTCCCGCCCATGCGGCGCGTTGAATTCCAGCTTGGGTCCGATCGCCACCACGCCGCTTGGATTGACTTGGCGCTGACCATGGTAGTAATTGAACTTGATCTGCTCAAGATCAACCGTGTCGGCGATCCCCGGCGTTTGATAGAGATCACGGGTATAGGCCCAGACGTTTTCATAGTCGGTAAGCCGCCGCAGATTGCATTTGAAGTGGCCGTGATACGCCGAATCGAAGCGGACGAGTGTCGGGAACAGGCGCCAGTCGGCCTCAGTCGTCCGTGCGCCGCACAGGTAGCGGTGCGTCATCAAATGGCTTTCCAGCGCACCGAGCGTTGCGAACACCCCGCGGACTGCTTCGTCGTATTTCTCTTGCACGGTGGCAAAGCCTGCGCGATAGACGCCGTTGTTGATGGTGCGATAGATGAGATCGTTCCAGCGGTCGATATCGCTCCGCAACGCGGTCGGATAAAGATCGTGCACCTTTCTTTTCGCGAACGCATCGAACTCGGTGTTCAGCATGCGAATGATTTCCGGCGATTCGTTGTTGACGATCTTGCTGCTCTGTCGATCCCACAGCACCGGCACCGTAACGCGGCCGGTGTAATTGGGGACAGCCTTGGCGTAAATTTCGTGCATGAATGCCGCGCCAAACAAGGGATCAGGCGTATAGCCGGGCGCGTTCGTGAACTCCCAGCCCTTCCCTTGGATGGGTGTGCCGAGATAGGAAATGGGAATCGCCTCATCAAGGCCTTTCAAGGCACGAAACACCATCGTGCGATGCGCCCACGGGCAGGATTTCGCGACGTAGAGGTGATAGCGCCCGGCTTCCGCTTTGAATCCCGACGAGCCATCAGCGGTCACACGATCGCGGAACGCTGATTCTGCCCGGACGAATGCGCCGCCCTTGTTGCGATGATCATCATCGGTCCATACACCATTCACCATCATGCCCATCGCGGGACTCCTCTACCGACGTTTGGATGATTTCGCTTTGCCGGCACGTTTAGGCGCCACCTTTTTCTTAGATGCCGTTACGCGCTTGGCGGGGTGTGCGGCTTTCGCTTTGGTCTTCGGCCTGGCAGTCCAGTCGTAGTAATGCTGCTCAAGGAGGAGACATCCACCGTCTGACTTGAACGGCCCATGGAATGCACCCGGCGGGCGGCATGCATAGGTGTTGGGACCGAATTTGGTCCCACCATTACCCTGCGCATCGTTGCCGACGATCAAATCGCCCGATACGAGAAAGACCTCTTCCCAATGCTCGTGCACGAACGGTGCGGTCGTATATTCGCCCGGCGCGAACCGCAAGAGGCGCGTACGAAAGCCGGACTTTTTCTTGTCGTCGATGGCACCCGACAACATTTTTTGCTGGATACCGGGCGGATAACCTGGCGGGACTTCCCAGCCGTTTTGCATATCCACCGCGTGGAATTCATCGTGCAGTTTGTTGATCGCCATCAAGGTCTCCTTGCGTTACTGCCTCGTCATACGGGCAGGCCGGACAATGCCTCTTTTAATCCGGGCATGGTGAAATGGACGGTCTTCAGCCCGGCAAACAATTTCGCATTTTCATCGGCGGTGAGCTCGATGAGCGGCGGACGTACGGTGACAAAACCAGCGTCAGCACCAAATTGCGCAATGATCGCTTTCAGCGCCGGAATCATCGGTACCGCCTGCACTACTTTGCGGGTCGCGGTGATGTCGGCCTGCAGTTGATCCGCTTGAGCGCTCTGCCAGTTCTGATAGACCTTGTCGATCGGCCCGGGATTGACGTTTCCGGTTGCGGTGATACACCCAACGCCGCCGTTGCGTAGTCCATCCAACAAGAACACTTCACTGCCCGGGAACACATCGAATCCGGACTTGGCGAAGTTGTCGAGCACCGTTTTGGTGTTGCTCCAATCACCGGAAGAGTCTTTCAATCCCGCGACACTTTTCGGATACGCCTTCAACAACCGTTCGATCAAGCCAAGCGTGATCGGCACCTGAGAAACCGGCGGGATGTGATAGAGGTAAAGCTGCAACCTGGCATCGCCTACGCGTTGGATCACCTCGGCGAAATTGCGGAACAACCCTTCATCGGGGACACCCTTGTAGTAGAAAGGCGGCAACATCAGCACGCCGCCGCAACCGACTTTCACCGCATGGGCAGTGAGCTTCACCGAGTCGGGCAACGCCGAGCAGCCAGTTCCGGGCATGAGCTTCGCCGCCGGCACACCTGCCGCAAGCAGGCGATCGAGCAGGTCAATTTTTTCTTCCACCGAGAGTGAATTCGCTTCGCTATTGGTGCCGAAGATCGCGAGGCCGGCGCAGCCATACGAGAGGAGCCACTTGCAGTGGCGGATGAAACGGTCGGCATCCGGTGCGTAGTCGCGCTTGAACGGCGTAACGACTGGTGAAAGAACGCCTCTAATACGTGCTGCCATGTGAAACTCCTTTTTGGGTCAGCGCCCTAACGCGATGAAGTCGCGGATCTCGCGGCCGAGCACGTCTTCTTCGGTGCCAAGGTGCGCGACGAGAGAAATGTGATTGTGATGCATGAGGCGTACGAGCCGCGACGCACGCTTTCTATTGGTCGCTACGCGATGGGCGAATTCAAGCCCGTACAGGTCGAGATAGGGGTTTTCGTATTCGGCGATGGCGATGAAGACGGGCATACCGCAATGCTCCGCGTAGGTGACAGCGGAACGCTTGTCGTAGAGCGACGCATCGGCGCCGTAGTAGATCTTGACCGGGCCCGCGTTCGGATTGTCGGGATAGGCATCGACGCGCAAGCGCCCCGATAGCAAAATGAGGCTCGCAATGTCGGGCCCACCGGGCGGCCGCACAGCCGGGTCCAGCGCATAGGTCGCGATGTGCGTGGCGCCGGCCGAATGCCCGGACAAATGAATCCGTTGCGGATCGCCACCAAATCGCCCGATGTTGGCTTTGATCCACGCGACCGCCGCACTGACATCGACCGATCCGCCCGGGTACGGCGCTTTGTCGCCATTGCGATATTCGATATTCACGCCGACATAACCGTGCCGCGCGAAGTACCAGAGGACGTTGTCGTAGATTTCCGTCGTCGCGCATTTGCTGCCGCGCACGAAGGCGCCGCCATGTACGAAGGCAAGCACACCGCCATGTTTGGGTCCGGTCGGCACGAACACGTCGAGCACCTGGCGGGGGTCATCGCCAAATTTGATGTCGCGCTCCACGGTCGCAGGTTTCGCCGTCTTGGCCAGCAACGCATCGTAGATATTGAACACCGTTTCGCGATGCGAGGCCAGATCGCTGCCCCAGATGGGACCGATGCGCAGCAGCTCAGCTCGCTCGGCGGCGGTGAGATTAGGGAAGGGCTGAATAATGGCGGACATGAATGAACCCAAAAAGTAGAACTCTTAAAGAACCGCTTCGGCAGCCTGCAAGCTATCGAGCAAGGCGGCGCGGCGCATATACGCTTTCGCCGACACGGGATTGTCTGCCGTGCGGCGCAATTCGTCCAGATTCTGCTGCCGGATGTGCGGGTCGCGCTCTTCCATGACCTTCTTGTTGCGGATGGTCTGCGCCTGGGTGTAGTCGAGCGCGACTTTGCGCCGTTGTCGGTCATAGCGATCGAGCAGCTCTTCGCCCGCTTCGCCGCGATGCACGCGCGTGAGTTTTTCGCAGAGATTCAGGGCATCGTGAATGCCACCATTCATCCCCATTCCGCCGATCGGATTGTTGACATGCGCCGCATCCCCGACGAGTAGTACGCGACCTTTGCGAAAGGTCACGGCCACCCGCTGACTGACGCTGTAGACGTTGACATACTCAATCTCGAACACACCATCTTTTGGGAAGAATTTTTGCAGGCGGCGCTGAATCGCAGCAGGCTGCAGGGCCTCGTCGTCCGATTCACTCGGGCTGGTCGGAAAGATCGCGCGCCACAGTCCGGGATCACGCTTACCACGCACTTTGAACAGGTTGCACCACTCGTCCGGATCGGAAAAATAATTGCGGTAGACAAGTGACGGCTCGTTCTTTTGAAAATCATGCGTGGTAGCGATCTTGATGAAACTCTCGGGATAGGTGAATCCTTCGAAGGTGATCTCTGCGGCCTTGCGGACGATGCTCCTACCGCCGTCTGCCCCGACCAGATAGTGCGCGCTATGGCGCTCAATCCCATCCCCACCTTCCGCCACAACGATCACTTGGTCGCCCTGCTGTTCAATGCCGGTAACGCGCCGCCCGTAGCGCACGTCGAAATGGCTCTCGTCACCATATTGACGCTGAATGTCGCCGGTAAGTTTGTACTGCTCGTATTGCAGCACATAGGGAAAGCGAAACTCGTCTTTCAGCAAGCCAAGGTCGAATTGCGCAACGACGCTGCCCTTGAGACGGTCGCGAAACTGATACGCCGTCGAGATCAAACCGAGCGGGATGATTTTTTGCGCGATCCCCAGGGTATCGAGCATCTCGATGGTAGGCGGATGAAGCGATGCGGCCCGCTGGTCTTCAACCGGACCAGGCTCTTGTTCCAGGACCGTTACAGGGATGCCGGCGCGATTGAGCGCCAGCGCGCAGACCATCCCAACCGGACCGGCGCCGACGATAACAATACGATCGATCACAGTTGGGTAGACATCGAAGGGCGGCGCCTACGCTTCACCCTTCACCCTTCACCCTTCACATTTCACTTTTTATTTTTCACCCTTGCGGGTTCAAGCAACCATCTTCTGAATGCCGGTACGATCGGCCACCAGCTCCGGCACCTTGATCTTGCGCGATTCGGATGCGGGCACCACATCTCGCACCGCACCGCCCCAGCCATTGGCGCTCAGATCGAACACAATGCCATCCGGATCGCGGTATTTCACTTCGTAAAAATTGTTGCCTTCCTCTTCGGAGGGAACTTCACCCATCCAGTAGGTCGCACCGGCTTTGGAGGCTTGCGACTTGGACGCCTCGATGTCATCGACCCAGAACCCGAGGTGATGAATGCCGACGAAATCCTTGCCGACCTTGCCGGCCATTTCGTCGTTCTTGTAGTTGAGAATGGCAAGATTGATGGTGCCATCCGTGAGATAGACACCGCGCGCCAAAGGTGAATCGGTTTCGCCCACTTTGGTCATGCCGAATGCCTGCATGTAAAACTCGGCGGTCGCCCACGGGTCTGGAACCGAGAATGCGATATGTCGAAGCTTGGCCATACATCCTCCATGAAATTCGCTGCACCGGGCGCAGCGCCAAAGGCAATCATACGCCCGGTTAGGGCTGGTCGTCTCCCACCGATCGGGGCGGATTGGCAGGGGTTGCACAAAGAGGCAACATGTCGTCCTCATTCAGTGAAGGATCAGCCGATGAAAATCCGCCCGCCAGCCGCCATTTTGACGCTTACCCTAGGCAAGCAACCGGATTGAACCCGCTTCGCATCACCGTCGGCGATCTCGTTCTAAAGAATCCGCTCATTTGCGCAGCGGGCGAACAGACCCTCACCGAAGCCGGCATTCGCGCTGCCCTGGATGCCGGTGCAGCGGTGGTCGTCGCCAAGTCGTTTAATGAGAGTGAAGCGGCGAAGACGCAGCTGGCGCATACCGACTACGCATTGTTCTCCCCATCGTGGGAAAGGCTCGCGTGGCCTGCGTCGACCGACCACCGCACGCTTCGCGACGCCAATCTCCTATGCCGGTCGGGTCTGCAACCGCGGCCCTTCGACGATTGGCTGAACGCGGTTGCATTGCTCGATCGCCAGGCCCAGAAGATAGACGCGTTCGTTGCGGCCAGCATTATTTTAGCGGACCTCAACGCCGCGGTGGCGATGGCGAGAAAAGTCGAAGCGGCCGGGATACGACTACTGGAATTCAACATTGGCACACCCTACGCGGATGAAGCCACGCATGGCGGTGTCACCACTGAACGATCCGCCCTGCGCGTACGGGAACTGGTCGCGGCGCTGACGGCTGCGGTGCGGATTCCAGTCTGGGTCAAACTGACCGGTCAAAGCGAGAACGTTGCCGCGCTTGCCGACGGGGCGCGCGGGGGCGGTGCAACTGCGATCATCATGATTGGTCGCGCCCTTGGCATGCTGCCCGATCTTGATTCGATGTCGCCCACGCTTGGCACCAATCTTGGTTACGGCGGTGCCTGGTCTCTGCCTCTCACCTGTTATTGGCTGGCGCGTTCACGTAAGCACATTGGTCAGGCGTTCCCACTCATCGGTACCAATGGCGCCCGCAGTGGAGAAGATGTAGCACGCATGATGCTCGCCGGCGCATCAGCGGTGGCAATGGGCAGCGCCGTCATGACCGGCGGTTATGGGATCATCACCGAAGCGATCGACACATTGTCGCGGTATCTTACCCACCACCATTGCGCGGCCAGCGAGATCATCGGCAAAGCGGCCGATCGGCTCCAATCGTTTGAAGAGCAGCCCTATCGACCGGAGCATTGGCAGCAATTTGTTCCGAAAAGCGATTGATCTGAGATTATCGCTAACCGCCACAAAACAAGCATCGCACCGTGATGAATTCGTGATGGTCGGTTGGCATTGTGCTCTCCGTCGGGTAAGACGATCCCAAGCACCAGGAGAGCGCAACCATGTTGGCCATCACGGACGATTCCATCGGCTTCCATCTCGCCGGCCATGCCGCAAGCGCCGGCCATGCCGATCGCCAAACACGGCGTGAGGAAGCGTCCAGCTCGATCCGCCGGTCGGACGATCGGGCGTCATTGCTCCAGGCGATCGTCAACGGCGATCGCGATGCACTCCGACAACTGCACGAGCTCAACGCTGCGAACATGCTGGCGATTGCAATCCGCATCTTGCGGCGTCGCGATCTCGCCGAAGAAGCCCTCCACGATGCCTTCATCAGCCTTTGGACCAACGCTTACAAATACGATCGGCATCTCAGCGCGCCCACCACCTAGATGGTCACCATTCTGCGCAATCGTTGCCTCGATCTGCTCCGCCGTGCCGATCATGAGGTGTCCATCTCCAGTCATGATGACGAGGAAGACTGGGTTGACCAAATCGAATCGGCGGATCCGAGTCCCCTCGATCTCGCCTCGCACGCCGAAGATACGCGTAGGCTCACAGCATGCCTGCAACAACTCGATCCGAAGCAACGCGCCGCGATTCTTCTCACCTACTACGATGGCCTTAGCCATCCAGAACTCGCAGCGCGGCTCGGCGCACCGCTTGGCACCGTGAAGACGTGGGTGCGGCGGGGTGTCATCGCGCTACAGGAGTCGATGCGCCACTGATTGGCCGGACCACTCTGTAGCAGGTAGGGTGGCAAAGCAGCGCGCATTCCATCCTACGGTCTTGCCTTCACCTTCACACCATATGAGCGGCTGCTTCAAAGACAACCAAGTGCCCGCAGCTCGCGCTCGCACTGAGCAGGATCGACAAACTGAATCGTGCGCATGCCAAATTTAGCCGCGGCCGCGAGGTTCACCGGAAGATCGTCGATGAATACCGTAGCCGCCGGATCCAACTCGTACTGCTGCAACAAGAGCGCATAGATCGCGGGCTCGGGCTTGATCATTTTCACACGGCACGACACGACCCCACCCGCGAAGACATGCCAGAAATCATGCGTCCGCTCCAAGTGCTCGATCGAATCGACATGCATGTTGGAAAGAAAATAGAGCGGATGGCCGGCCGCTTTCACGCGATAGAGTAGCTCACGTGAACCCGCAATGGTCGCGAGCGACGGCGGTACGCTATCCAGCAGCCGGCCTATTTTCTCAGCAGGCAGTCCGGTACGCGACGCGGCGCGATCGATCGCGGAGGACGGCGCCAAGGTGCCGCGATCAAGCTCCTGCCAATCATCATGACCGATGAACTGGGAAAGGATTTTCTCGCACTCAGGCGGGCTGTCAAAGAAGCGGGCAACGACGCGATCAGGATCCCACCGGAAAATGACATTGCCGAAATCGAAGACGACGTTCACACGTATTCGGGTCGGCAGGGTGTGAAGATATCGAGATTCATGACCGGCTCATCGCCCACCACCTCGCCCCAGTGGGTGACATTCGGCGGCACCAGCAGCAGTCCGCCCGGGCCGATGATATGCACCTCGTCGCCGATATGAAGCTTCATGGTGCCAGACATGATGTAAAGAATTTGCTCATGCGGATGCGAATGCGGATTGGGCGTGTGGTTGGGCATCAGCCGATGCAACGCAACCGTGGCCCCTTTCCCGGTAAAGCCCTTCCTATCGACGCCATCACGCACTTTTTTCCATTCGATGGCGCTCCAATCAATTTTGTGAATATCCATTGCTGTCTCCTCGGTTATCTTGTTGGCGCGCCGTAACCACCGCCGCCAGGGGTTTCAAGCGAGACGACATCGCCCGCCTGCATCGTCATCTTGCGCACTTCATTGATGGGCTTGCCGCCAACCGAAAATTTTCCACCGGCGCCCGGGGCACCGCCTTCGAGTCCTTCCGGACCCTCATCAATTCGGCTGGCCACTGCGTTGAGCAACCAGGACGAGTCGGTGCGCATATGAAATTGAATGATCTGCCCATCGCCTCCACGTGATCGTCCGGCGCCACCCGATCCGACTCGGAGTTCCTTTTGATCAAAGACGATCGGCATCGCAGCTTCCAGAATTTCGATGGGGACGGCGGCGATACCGGTCGGATAGCATGTGGCATCCGGACCGCTTTTCGTTGCGCGCGCCCCCATACCGCCTGAGTAACTGAACATCGATGAGGTGAACGGCGTGCCGTCCTGGCGTTTGCCTTGAATCTGAAAGGTCCAGACCGCGCCGGCGCCCTCGGCCAGCACGCGATCAGGTATCACCTGATGCAAGGCTTTCAGAATCGGCATCGGCACGTACATGCCCACCACATGCCGCGCCGCGACCGGCGCCGGATATACGGCGTTGACGATCGATCCTACCGGCGCCGCCACCTTGATCGGCGCGAGGCTGCCATGATTGTTCGGCAATTCGGGATTGAGACAGCTGCGAATCGCGAAGGTGGAATAGGCATGCGTGTAGTTGAGCACGACGTTGATGCCGGTGGGGCTCGCCGCCGAGCTGCCCGCAAAGTCGATCAGGATTTCCCCGGCAATCGGATCGATGGTGACCGCCGATTTGAGGGTGATCAGTTCGCCGCCCGGCACATCGAACCGACTTTCGCCGTGAAACGTACCCGTCTTCAGTTTGCGAATCGCCGCGCGGGTGGCCAGTTCCGATCGGCGAATGATCTCATCAGAAAGGGCCTCGATGTCGGTAAGACCATAGCGCTTGCACATCGCCACCAGCCGCTCGCCACCCGCCTTGCCGCTTGAAACCTGCGCGGCGAGATCGCCAAACACATGATCGGGCGTGCGAACATTGCGCCGAATGATGTCATGGAGCATCGCACTAGGTTCGCCCCGCTCATAGAGTTTCAGCGGTGGAATCCAGAGTCCTTCCTCGTGCACGTCCCGCGCACCGGCACCGATGCCATAGCCACCGATATCGGTGTGGTGGATCGTTGAGCCGACATAACCGATGAGTTTTGGTTCGCTGCCTTCATTAAAAATCGGCGAGAGCAGCGTGATATCGAAGAAATGTCCGGCCGAGAGCCAGGGATCATTGGTGATGATCACATCGCCCGGCGCGATGTTGCCCGCGAACAATCGATGCAAATGTCCGCCGGCCGCGGCCAGTGAGTTGATGTGTCCGGGCGTTCCAGTATTGGCTTGCGCGACCATGCGGCCCTTGGCATCAAAGAGGCCGCTCGCGAGATCCCCCGCTTCACGAACAATCGGACTGAACGCGATTCGTTGCAGCGCCTTCGCCTGCTCGCTCAC
This sequence comes from Betaproteobacteria bacterium, assembly GCA_009693235.1. Classification (GTDB taxonomy): domain Bacteria; phylum Pseudomonadota; class Gammaproteobacteria; order Burkholderiales; family SG8-39; genus SHXR01. The sequence goes on from SHXR01000053.1 coordinate 10,989, forward strand.
GATGCCGATCAGATTCGACCAGAGAATTTCGAGCTCAATGCCGTCCAATTGCTTCATGTTGCATCCCCTTCCTGCGGCACCGCGACAATACAACCAAACCGATCGACTTCCGCGCGCCATGCCGGCGGAATCACCACGGTGGTCTCGCGTTCTTCGATGATTGCCGGCCCGACAACGCGCTGGCCCACGCCAAGCAGCGCCCGATCGAACACCGGCACCGCCTGCCCGGCTTGCCACAGGTGAATTGGGCGGGTGCCTTTGGCTCGCCCCGGTGCCGCCTGCGGATGTGCTGCCGCATGAAACGGCACCTGCGGACCACGTGCGGTGACGCGCCAACTCACGATCTCAACCGGCACATGACTTGGATTGAAGCCGTACTGCGCCAAATAGGCCGTCTCAAACGTCGCACGAATGGCCGCGTGATCACGCGCCCCACGCGGATCGAACGCAAACATTACGCTCACTTCGTTTTGTTGCCCAAAATAGCGCAGATCGGCGCCGAATTGAATGGTGATATCGGCCGCCTTGCAGCCCGCATCCTTTAACGCGGTGGAGCCTTCATCGATCATCTCGCGGAAAATCACCTCAACGCGTGACCAATCGATCTCGTGGAGCATGCCGAGCGCGCTACGCACCAGGTCAAGCTTGACCGGCGTCACCAGCGCGCCAAACGCGGAGAGCACGCTCGCCTGCGGTGGAAAGATCACCGCCTTGGTTTGCAGCAACGCGCCGACTTCACACGCATGCACTGGGCCCGCACCGCCGAATGCGAAGAGCGGCAGGCCACGATAATCCACGCCCCGATCGGTTGCGTGGGCGCGCGTCGCCGCCGCCATCGCTTCGGCAACGACGCGGTAAATACCCCGTGCCGTCTGCTGCACATCCGAACCGAGCGCGGCACCGACGCGCTCGATCGCACGCGTCGCTGCGGCGAGATTGAGCTTCATATCGCCGCCCAGAAAATTGCCGGCATCAAGCAGGCCAAGGACGAGATCGGCATCGGTCACCGTTGGCGCGGTGCCGCCCTGTCCATAGCATGCAGGCCCGGGCTTGGCGCCTGCGCTATGTGGGCCAACTTTGAGCAAACCGAGATCGTCGGCATAGGCGATGCTGCCGCCACCCGCGCCAATTTCGATCATGTCGATCGAGGGAATCGTGACCGGCATGCCGCTGCCTTCCTTGAAGCGATACTTGCGATCGGCTTCAAACAGTCCGGTGACCAACGGTTGGCGATCCTCGATAAGGCAAGCCTTCGCGGTCGTGCCACCCATATCGAACGACATGAGCCGATCGAGGCCCAGCACCTCCGCATAGTGGGCCGCGGCAAGCGCACCGGCTGCCGGACCACTTTCCATCATGCGAACCGGATTACGGCCGGCGATCTCAGCACCGATGATGCCGCCCGACGACAGCATGATGAGCGGCGCATTGGCGAACCCTTCCTTCTTCAGCCGAACGCCCAACGCGCGCAGATAGGGCAGCGAGATGGGCATCGTGTAGGCGTTGATGGCCGCGGTGGACGTGCGTGGATATTCGCGAATCTGCGGAGCAATTTCGGCCGAGAGCGATACGAAAATCTCCGGCATGCGGGTGCGCAAGATGTTGCCGACCACTCGCTCATTGGCCGGGTTGGCATAGCTATTAAGGAAACAGACGGCGACCGAGCGGACGTCACGACGCCGCAATTCATCAGCAATCGCCTCGATGTCGGACGCATTCGGCGCCTTGATGACCGTGCCATCAGCCAGCATTCGCTCGGCAACACCGAAGGTGAGCTCACGGGGCACTAGCGGCGGCTGAAATTCGATCTGCGGATCGTACATTTCGTAGCGATGCTCATTGCGGATCGCGAGCACATCGCGAAACCCGGCCGTGGTGAGCAGCGCGGTCCGTGGCCCCTTGCGTTCGATGAGCGCGTTGGTGACGATGGTGGTTGCATGGACGATGACGCCATCGACATCGCGCGCGGTCTTGCCCGCTTTGCGGAGCACCGCATCGACGCCGGTGAAAAATCCCGACAGCAAGTCGTCCGGCGTGGTGAGCGTCTTGTCGACGACGAGCGTGCCGTCGTCGCCACGCAGGACGATGTCGGTAAAGGTGCCGCCGATATCGACAGCAAGAGAGGTTGGCATCAGCGGGTCTGCGGACTTTAAGGGGGCCGGGGTCGGGCACAGACGCTAGCACACCGCGCTAAAAAGGGCTTCCGCGCACGGGTGACACGCGTATAATCGAATCACAATTCCCCTGGAGAAATACTGTGCCCTCCTCTACCCGCCCTTTCCATTGGATCACACGTGGTATCGCGGCGCTGAGCCTGGCGGCCGTCGCCGGCACCGCCCTCGCCCAGCAACCAACCAAGATTCGTTTCATCCTCGATTGGCGCTTTGAGGGCCCTGCCTCGCTCTTCCTCATGGGCGTCAACAAGGGCTACTACAAGCAAGAAGGGCTCGATGTGACCATCGATGCCGGCACCGGGTCGGGTGCCGCCGTCACGCGCGTGGCCTCCGGTGTCTATGAAATGGGTTTTGCCGATATTGCCGCGATGATCGAATTCATCGGTAACAATCCGGACAATCCCGGGTCCAAGATGCAGGCCGTCTACATGCTGTACGACGTGACGCCCGCCGCCGTCTTTGCGCTGAAGAAATCAGGCATCAAGACGCCCGCCGATCTCAACGGCAAAACGATGGGCGCACCGGTTTTTGATGCCGGTCGCAAAGCCTTTCCGATCTTCATGACGGCGAACAAGTTAAACGCCCCGTCGATCAAATGGACGTCGATGGATCCGCCGCTACGCGAAACGATGCTCGCCAAGGGCGACGTCGATGCCATCACTGGATTCACCTTCACCAGTCTGCTCAATCTCAACGCGCGCGGCGTGAAAGATGAGGATATCGTGATCCTCAAATACCCCGATCACGGCGTGAAGCTGTACGGCAATGCAGTGATCGCCTCGCAAAAATTCATCACCGAACATCCCAAGGCGGTCGAGGGGTTCCTCCGTGCGCTCTCGAAGGGTATTCGCGATGTCATTCGGGACCCCGATGGTGCGATCGACTCGGTGTTGAAGCAGCGCGATTCCCTCATTGACACTGCGCTGGAAAAGCGGCGCCTTCGCATGGCGATCGATGATGTCATCGGCACCACGGGCTATCGTGCCGGAGGCGTAGGCACGATTGAAAAGCAACGCTTCGAGGACACTGTAAAACAAGTGTCCAGTGCGTTCAGCCTGAAATCGACGCCAAGCGCCGATAGTCTGTTCAACGCCAATTTCATGCCAAGCGCCGCCGACCGCAAGGTGTTCTAGGTTTCAGGTTCCGGCCTCGGGTATCCGACGTTCGAAGGAGGAAAAGCTTGGCGGGCGTGGCAGCCGGTGTGCATCCTATGGTCGATTTCAAATCGGTCGACCTCGCATATGACAGCACCGGTGGTAACGCAATCGAGGACGTCACGCTCTCCATCCGGGAGGGTGAGTTCGTAGCGGTGGTGGGGCCGTCTGGCTGCGGCAAATCGACGTTCATGAAACTCGTGTCGGGTCTACGCCCACCAAGTCGCGGGCAGGTTGCGGTGGACGGGGCGGAGGTCAAAGGCCCCTTGAAGATCGTCGGCATGGCCTTTCAGGCGCCCACGCTCTTGCCGTGGCGCACGACCATGGACAACTTGCTGTTGCCGCTGGAAATCGTGCAGCCCTATCGGGCCAATTTCAGCAAGAGCCGTGCCGAATTTGAAGCGCGTGCACGCGGTTTGTTGAAGACGGTCGGGCTGGAAGGCAATGAAAGCAAGTTTCCCTGGCAGTTATCGGGAGGCATGCAGCAGCGTGCCTCGATCTGCCGGGCGCTGATTCACGAACCAAAGCTCATGCTGCTCGATGAGCCGTTCGGCGCGCTCGATGCCTTCACTCGCGAGGAATTGTGGTGCGTGCTGCGGGATCTGTGGACCGAGCGAAAGTTCACCGTGATCCTAGTGACCCATGACCTGCGCGAAGCGACATTTCTCGCCGACACGATCTATGTGATGTCGAAACGACCGGGACGTATCTTGGTGCGCAAAGAAAATCCGCTGCCCCGTCCGCGCGACCTCGAAGTGACCTACTCCGACAAGTTCACCGATATCGTGCTGGAACTGCGCGAACACATCGGCCGAATCCGGAAAACTTGAGCGGCACTGGAAACGATGGCCCTGAAAACCAAGACGATCGACGCATGGGCACCATGGCTGGTCCTATTGATCATGATCGCGCTATGGGAACTCGTGTGCCGCGCGCTCAAGGTTCCCGAGACGATCGTGCCGGCACCCAGCGCGGTCGTGCTTGCCGTGTCGGATTGGAATGTTGCCAAAGCGATCCTCGAACACGCCTGGCACACGTTCTATCGCACCATGATCGGTTTTGGCATCGGCGTGGTTATCGGCGTGGCGCTCGGCTTTCTGATCGGATCGTCCCGCTTCATGTACAACGCGTTCTATCCCCTCATGATCGCTTTCAACGCGATCCCGAAGGCGGCGATCGTGCCGATCCTCATCGTGTGGTTTGGGCCGGGTACGGTGCCGGCAATCTGGACCGCCTTCCTGATCTCGTTTTTCCCGATCACGGTCAACGTCGCCACCGGTCTTGCGACGCTTGAGCCCGAGCTGGAGGATGTCCTTCGCTCACTTGGTGCGACGCGATGGGACGTGCTCTGGAAAGTGGGATTGCCCCGCTCGCTGCCCTACTTCTTCGCATCCTTAAAGGTTGCGGTGACGTTAGCCTTCGTTGGCACGATCATTTCGGAGATCGGCTCATCCAATGAGGGAATCGGTTACCTCATGCTGTCGGCGGGATCATCCATGCGGATGGGGCTCACCTTCGCAGGGCTCATTCTGATCAGCGCAATGGCCGTCGTGATGTACGCGATCTTCGCCGCGCTGGAGCGCCGTATGACCGGCTGGGCGACGCGCGGGATGGCAGCGCCAACCTAGCCGCGATTACCGCGACGTGCTAGGTTGGCGCTGCCATCCCGCGCGATGCATCTCTTCCACCAGTGCGCGTTCTTGCTGACCGCGCTGTCGCCAATGCGCATCCATGACGGTGAGCGCGGTGAGTAGCGGGAAGGTGAACAAACCAACGAAGAGGCCGGCACCGCCGATGCCGTGTAAGAAATCGGGAAGTGCGTGCCCCGCTCACGCGCGAACTCGGTGGCACGGATGAGGTCCACGAAAACAAGGGAAAAAACGACAGCGCGTAGGCAAGGCCGGGCGCAACCGGTGTGCGCCGCCATGTGAGGTAGAGCGCGACGATCGAAAAATCACCACAATCTGCAGACAGAGCACGCCATCGACTTCGCGCCAGTACGATGTAAAGTACATGAGCGGCAGGGAGACGAACCACCCCTTGATCAGCGTTGAAAACTGATGCAACCGACTGCGCGCCTGATAGAGCAGCACCAGGGAAACAACCAGCGGCAGGACCACGGCAATCCACGGCGCGGCACTTCCGCCCGGCGCAAAAACGATCCCGGGACCAGACCGTAGTCAGATGGTGGGACCGCAGTCTTGAGCCACTCCGCGATCTCTAGTAGGCGCTCTCTCATGGTGACGGAGCATAACGCCCGCGGTCATACGAATGCGGCCATCCGTACCGCTGTCACCTATGTTGACAAGCGCCTCGCCGCACGCCTTGCTCGCCGTCACGTGATAGTGACGCGCGCGAATTTCCGCTTACCCACTTGCAATACGATTGTGCGATCAGGTGGGATGATGAGGCCTTTGTCGTCGACCCGCTCGCCGTCGATGCGTACACCACCTTGCTCGATCATCCGCATCGCCTCGGAGGTGCTTGCGCAAAGGCCGCTTGATTTCAATACCTGGAGAATACCCAGCGGCTTGCCGGCGTTCGGCACATTGATCGCTGCAATGTCTTCGGGCATGGCCCCGTCGCGAAACCGGCGCACGAACGCCTCTTCGGCGTCGCGGGCCGCCTTCTCGTCATGGAAACGTGCCACGATCTCCTTGGCGAATTTCACCTTGATGTCACGCGGGTTCGCGCCCTGCTCACCCTCGCGTTTCCAGCCAGCGACGGTTGCATTCGAAGCAAAGGAAAGGAGTTCGATATACCGCCACATCAGATCATCGGAGACCGACATGAGCTTGCCGAAGATCGATGCCGCCGGCTCGCTGATGCCGACATAGTTGCCAAGCGACTTTGACATCTTGTTGGTGCCGTCCAGGCCTTCCAGTAACGGCAGGGTCAGAATGCATTGCTGCGGCTGGCCGAAGTCCTTCTGCAGTTCCCGGCCGACCAACAAATTGAATTTCTGGTCGGTCCCGCCCAACTCCACATCGCTTTTCATGGCCACGGAGTCATAGCCCTGCATGAGCGGGTACAGAAACTCGTGGATCGCGATCGGCTGGTTGCCCTTGAAGCGTTTGCTGAAATCGTCCCGTTCGAGCATACGGGCCACCGTGTACCGGGAGGCCAGCCGGATCATGCCCTGGGCGCCGAGCTGGTCCGACCAGGTCGAGTTGAAGAGAATCTCGGTTTTCTCAGGATCGAGGATCTTGAAAACCTGCTCCCGATAGGTCGCCGCATTCGCAAGGATCTGCTCGCGTGACAGCGGCGGGCGGGTCACGTTGCGGCCGGTCGGGTCGCCAATCATCCCGGTGAAATCGCCAATCAGAAATTGGATGTGGTGGCCAAGGTCTTGAAAATGCCGCAACTTATTGATCACGACGGTGTGGCCAAGATGCAAGTCGGGGGCGGTGGGATCCATGCCTAACTTGATATTGAGCTTGCGGCCGGTCGCGAGCTTCTCGATGAGCTCCGACTCGACCAGTAGCTCATCACATCCGCGTTTAATAATTGCCAGCGCTTCGGTCAGTGAGGACATGAAATGAGTGAGACGGAACGAGGGATTCCGGTTTGACAGGCGGGTTAATTTTTGTGACACTCCCCGCCGAGCTAGAAGAAAACATGCCCAAAAACAGAAAGTTATCGCTCTCGATTCTAGCCGATACGCTCCGACCGACGGGGGAGATGTTGATGCGCCACCGGCTCATTCCAGCGGTGGTTGTGGTCTCCTTCTTTGCCGTCGTCACAGCGTTCGGTACCATCGATGTGCACACTCCCAACCTCGCAACGGAACCCGTTGTGGCGCCGGTGAACGTGCGCGTTACATCGATGAGCACACCACAGCGCGCGACGTTTCGGTTTGAAGAGCGCTTCGGCCGCGGCGACACCATTGCAGCCGTGCTGTCTCGACTGCAGGTGCGCGCTGGCGATATCACGGCCATCCTTCTCGATCCTGCCGCAGTCTTGACCTTGAACACGTTACGCCCGGGCATCGTGCTCGATGCGGAAGTCGATGATGCGGGTCGCTTGATGACGCTGCGCTTTATCACCAGCGTCAACCGCATGGCAGGGCTCGACCGGCTTGAGTCTGGGTTCAGCGCGGTGGATGAGGCGATTCGACTAAGCACCCAGGTCCAAGCCCGCGCCGGTGTGGTACGTAACTCGTTCTTCGCGTCGGCCGATGCGGTGGGAATTCCCGAGAGCATTGCGACGCGGCTGGCGGAAGTCCTGAGCGCGGAAATTGATTTTCATCGCGATTTCACTAACGGCGATCGATTCACTGCTGTGTTCGAAACACTGCACTATGAAGGTAGGCTGCTGCGCACCGGGCGGCTCCTCGGCGCTGAGGTCGTGCGCGGCGGTAAATCCCACCGGGCAGTGTGGTTCGAGCAGGCTGGCACCCACGGCTACTTTACGCCCGACGGGAAGAGCCTACGCAGTGCCTTCTTGCGCTCGCCGCTTGAATTCACGCGCATCTCTTCCGGCTTTGAACAGCGCTATCTGCCGGGAACAAAAAGCTGGCAGACGCATAAAGGCATCGACTATGCAGCGCCCACCGGAACGCCGGTGCGTGCTACCGGCTCGGGGACCGTTGAATTCGTCGGCGCGCAAGCGGGATACGGCAATGTCGTCATCCTCAGCCATGCTGGGGGCGTCACCACGCTCTATGCACATCTGAGCGAGATTGCCGGTGAGCTTAAAAAGGATGCACGCGTCAATCAAGCCGAGGTGATCGGCTACGTGGGCAGCACCGGCTGGGCCACCGGACCACATCTTCACTATGAGTATCAGGTGCGCGGCCAACATGTGGATCCGCTGTCGAAGTCGCTGCCAAGTTCGACGCCGGTACCGTCCGTGCTCGCCGCGCAGTTCCAGAGCAAGACCGCCTCCTACGTCGCTCGCCTTAATCTCCTTAAGGCAAGCGTAGTCGCCGCAGTGGAATAGCGCACCATCAGTCGGGAGCCTCCCGCCGAAGCTGGGTTCCTGACAACGCTGGCTTGATGAGGCCGGAATGCATCGCCGTGAGCTATATGTCGGTCTCATGTCCGGAACCAGCTTAGACGGTATCGATGCCGCGCTGGTCGATTTCAGCGCCTCACCGCCTTGTCTTGTTGGATCGCAGTTTGTCGCCTACCCCGCCGACATCCGCCGCGCTGCCCTGGCGCTCAATACCCCGGGCGACAATGAACTGGATCGTGCCGCGCGTTTGTCAGTGCAGCTGGCCGATCTCTACGCGACTGCCGTTAATGCGCTGCTGGCAGCCGAGGCGGTGCCACCAAGCGATGTCGTCGCGATCGGCTGTCATGGTCAGACCGTGCGGCATCGTCCCGAGCTGGGATACACGATTCAACTCGTCGATCCATCTCGGTTGGCAGAAGGTACGGGAATTCGCACGGTGGCCGATTTCCGCAGCCGCGATATTGCAGCCGGTGGTCAAGGCGCGCCCCTAGTGCCGGCGTTTCATCGGGCTTGGTTTGGATCGCCTGCGATGCATCGCGGCATCCTCAACATCGGCGGTATCGCGAACATTACCAATCTTCCGATCGTCGGTCCAACCACCGGATTCGACACCGGCCCCGGCAATTTGCTCCTCGATTATTGGGCCCACGAACAGCTGGGTACGCCGATTGATGCAGGTGGCCGCTATTCCGCCAGCGGCGCGGTCGACAAAGAGTTGCTCGCCACCATGCTCGCCGATCCGTATTTCAAAGTCCGCCCGCCGAAAAGCACTGGGCGCGATTATTTCAATCCGGACTGGCTGGAGGCCTTTGCCATCAGTGCCCTCACACCCGCCGACGTGCAGGCAACGCTTTGCGCGCTTACCGCGCGTTCAGTGGCGGATGCGCTACGACGTGACTGCGCGGGCGTAGTGGAAGTATTCGTGTGCGGCGGCGGCGCGCACAATATCGATTTGATGGAGCGACTGAAGAAGGCCGTGCCGGACGTTACGATCGCGACGACTGCGATGCTCGGCTTGGATCCGGACTGGGTTGAGGCGGTTGCCTTCGCATGGCTTGCCCGTTGCGCGATGCAGGGCGAGCCGTCCAGCCTACCGGAAGTCACTGGCGCCCGCGGCACACGGGTGTTAGGCGGGATCTTTCCCGCCTAGGGGCGCAGTCCCGCAGAGGCTTCTAAAGCTATGCGGAAAACGAAGAACCGCAGCCGCAAGTGCTCGTTGCATTCGGATTCTTGATCACGAACTGGGCACCCTCAACGCCTTGGGTATAGTCGATCTCGGCGCCTACCAGGTACTGATAGCTCATGGAGTCGACCAACAGTGTCACACCATTTTTTTCAAGGACGGTGTCTTCTTCGCCGACTTCTTCATCGAATGTGAAGCCGTACTGAAATCCCGAACACCCACCACCGGTCACAAAGACGCGGAGTTTGAGTTCGTCGTTGCCCTCTTCGTCGATGAGCTGACGAACCTTGAGCGCCGCCGAGTCCGAAAACACGAACGGTGCGGGCATCTCGGTCACTGCATTCATACTGCCTCCGGATTGAATAAGCGCCACTGCAACAAGGTGCGGACGAATCGTGCCGAATCAATGGCTCGCGTGCTATTGATCATAACGCAACGATTGACCTGCTCGACCCCGTAGGGTTCACTGGTCCATTATCGGTTCGCATGCGCTCAGGGTCAACATCCCGATTTAAACCGACGGGAATAGCCTTCCAATTTAGAGGGGCATGCAAACAAAAGGCCAACTCGCTTAACCGGTACTCGCGCGCGGAGCGACCGTCAGCTCGACCTTCTTGGTATCGACCTCGGAGCGATGAATCAGACGGCCATCGACGACGGCGCCTAGGTGCACTTCCAGGGTGGCGTAGTAGACGTCACCGGTAACGCGACAGCGCGGCTGCAGCTCAAGGGATTCCAGAGCATGAATCGGGCCTTTGACGGCGCCATTGACGACAAGATGCGTCACACGAATTTCGCCTTCGACCGTTGCTTGCTCGCTGATGACCAGCGTTGCATCCGTATCGGAACTGCCGGCGATGTCGCCGTGAACAATGCCATCGACGCGCAACCCGCCCGCAAAGGTCACGTTGCCATCGACTCGCGTGCCGACGCCGATCAAACTGTCAATACGGTTTTGTGGCGTTGATTTTTTCTTTCCGAACATGGTCTTCTTCTCCGATAAGCAAAGTTCGTACTAGCTGAGGAGCGGCACAGCGCCCGCTCGATGCGACGCGGAAGTCCTTATGCAAGCCTGCCTATTCTAGAGGCCCCTTTGACAGCGTAAAAGTCTGGCTGGCATTTGCCTGGGTCGCGCCGGTCTCGAGAACGCGTACCTGCACTTCCCGCACCTTGGCCGTTGGATCAATGCGAAACACGCCCTCGACGCGCTGCATCCGCCGAAATCGCAATTTGTAGCTGGGATCAGGCGCCGTGCGCACATCCGGAAGCGTGATAACCACATCATTGCGATTATTGTTCTGGACATTCAATACCAGTTGCAGCGTGCCGGTGAAGTCAGGGCTCCGACGGCCCGACCCGGCAAAGAGAAGCATGCGGTAGCGATATTCACCGGCCGTGCCGTTCGGCTCGACGGCAAGCTATGAATGGTCAGGCGATCTTCCTTGCCGCCTGGCACAAGCGTCTCGAAAAACGTGAGTTCTTCTTTGAGTTTGGCATTTTCAGCCTCAACAACCTTCAGCTGATTGGCCAATTGCCCTTGCGCCGATTTTTCGACCTGGATCCGGCTGTCGCTGGTCACCGTCGCTGTTCGTAAGCGGTCTAGCTCGCTCTGCAGGTCGGCGATGCGCTCTTTCAGTTGCGCTTGCTCGCCGACCGCCTCCTTGGCCGCGTCAACGCCAGTGCGCTTGCCGTATAAGAAGGCGGCGTAGCCACCACCGACCAGCATGGCAATCCCCACGCACACCCAAAGGATGCGAGACCGGACACCCATCTGCGTGCGAATCTCGATCGGTCGCGTTGCACCGCTTAGACGCAGATTGGTTGGGGATCGTCGAGCCATCAATGGATTTCTGGCAAATTGGCGCGCACGCGGTATTGGGTAGACGGACGGAAGACTGCCGAACCATGCGGAGCCCTATCCCACCGCCAACAGCATCGCGGATCGGAGCAACCACAAGGCACGCTTTCCAGCGACTTGCCATTGTGATAGCTCCGTTACAACTGTCAATGATTCAGGCGGTGCAGCCGCGAATGGTGGCCTTTTTGCCCCGAAGGACTTCAGGTGAACAAATATGTGATTGCGGTGCCCAATGCGGGGATCGCACATCGGATGCGTGGGGCGCCCAGACGCGCTGATCGTTGGATCGCGGTTGCGTCGCAGGCTGCCTGCGGAGGGATCCCGGGCACGCGCCTCGAACGGCTGGCTCTAGGGATTCACTGAACAAGGGGGCTCGCCCCCTCGTAACTCCCTGCAAAATATGGTCACGCTGATTACGCGAGATAGCTTAATCGCGTTTCCCCTAGCGCTTTGAGAACTGCTTGCGACGGCGCGCCTTGTGGAGACCGACTTTCTTGCGCTCGACCTCGCGGGCATCGCGCGTCACCAGACCGGCCTGCGACAACATCGGCTTCAGCGTTGCATCATAGTCAATCAAAGCGCGCGTGATGCCATGTCGCACCGCACCCGCTTGGCCAGACTCGCCGCCACCGTCAACGTTGACTTGAATATCGAAGGTCATCAGGTTATCCGTCAGCACGAGCGGCTGGCGCACGATCATCCGACCGGTTTCGCGGCCGAAGTACTGATCGACCGGCTTCTCGTTGACGATGAACACGCCCTTGCCGCGCTTCATGAACACGCGGGCTACCGCACTCTTGCGACGCCCCGTTCCATAGTTGTAATTGCCGATCATTGCGTAAGCTCCAGGGTCTTCGGCATCTGAGCGGTGTGCGGATGCTCGGCGCCTCGATAGACTTTCAATTTTTTCAGCATGGCATAACCAAGTGGGCCTTTCGGCAGCATGCCCTTCACCGCTTTTTCAAGGACGCGCTCAGGAAAACGCGCATGCACTGTCGCGAAATTGGATTCTTTGAGCCCACCCGGATAACCGCTGAAGCTGTAATACATTTTCTGCTGGGCCTTATCGCCCGTGACACGCAGCTTGTCCGCATTGACCACGACGATGTAATCGCCCGTATCCACATGCGGGGTGAACTCAGGTTTGTGCTTGCCGCGGAGGCGTCGCGCGCACTCAACGGCGATGTGCCCGAGAACTTTGTCGGTCGCGTCGATAAGAAGCCACTCGCGGCGGACTTCGTGGGATTTTGCGAAGAAGGTAGACATAGGTGCGGAAGGCTTTGAACGGATTCTGCGCGGTGACCCGCAGAGAATCCTATTGGGATCCAGGGGAACCGGCGAGTCTAAGGGTCAAGCGTGTTGGCGTCAACACGCACGATTATCTCGTTGCTGATCGCGGTGGGGTGAAATGGGATTCGTCTCAACGATTCGATCGTAAGGCGGCGAGACATGTCTCGCCGCCTCCGGAAAAGAAAAACGCGGCTCATTGCGAGCCGCGTTGAATTCCACCAAAGGAGGAGGGTGGAGGAGACAACCTTGTGGGCCAAGGACCGATCGAATCTTTCAAGGACTGATGCTTGCCCAACCACGGAAAGAACTATACCAGCTAAAATTGTGCAATGCAAGAATTTAGTTTGAGCGTGCTTTTGTTTAGTTCAATTGCCCTGCAATCGCACCCGGATTGCCATCAACGAGCGTCCTTTAGGTCGATCAAACATATTATTTAAGAACGATCGTATTAATAACCGTCTCAGCACGCCCGGTTGCGTGCGGCTCTTCGCCTCTGCGTGGGTTAAAGTTCGACTTCGCTAACGGCAACGCAGCATCCATCCGACAAGGGAAACGCCATGAAAGCCAAAGTGAGCTGGTTCGACGGCATGTCGTTCGTCGGTGAAACCGAAAGCGGACATGCAATTGTGATGGACGGCGCACCCGATGCAGGCGGACGCAACCTTGGGCCGCGACCGATGGAAACCGTGCTGGTCGGTACCGGTGGGTGCACCGCGTTCGATGTCGTATTGATCTTGAAGCGCAGCCGGCAGGACGTCACCGCTTGCCATGTTGAACTCGATGCGGAACGTGCTGAGACAGACCCCAAGGTCTTCACGCGCATTCACATGCACTTCGTGGTGCGCGGTCGCAATCTGAAGCCCTCAATGGTGGAAAACGCCATCAAGCTTTCCCACCAGAAATACTGCTCAGCCTCGATCATGCTCGCCAAGACGGCCACGATCACCCATGACTATGAGATTGTCGAGGAGGGTGGCGCGCCTCCAACCTAGAGCAACCACTACGGCTCGGCGAACACGACGGGCACGACGCTTATAAGGTTCGACAAGCCCCGTCTTCGTTGTAAATTCGTTGTGCCCGTTGTGCCGTCGAGCCGTCGTGGTAGATCGACGCCTTGGCTAAACGTAGTAGGTCACGCCCGTCATCACTTTTGAGGCAACCTGCATCGCAGCACGAATCGGCAACGGCAAATCGCTCGCGCCAAGTTGCTCGGCCGCATGGGCATGGCCCGCTTCTTCTGCACGCATCCGCTCGATGACCGCGCGCGTCTTGTCGTCACGCGGGCTGAGGCGCTCGAGATGTCCCGTCAAGTGCACCTCAACCTGACGCTCGGTTTCCTTCAGGAAGCCCAAATTCCAGCGGTCACCGAGCCGGCCGGCAGCGAATCCCAATGCAAAGGAGCCGGCGTACCAGAACGGATTCAACAGACTCGTGCGCCCGCCCAGTTCCTTGATGCGCGCTTCGCTCCAGGCTAGGTGATCTTCCTCCTCACGCGCCACGCGATCCAGCGTGACGCGTAGCGACTCATTCGAGGAAGCGAGCGACTGCCCTTGATACAGCGCCTGCGCGCACACTTCGCCGCAGTGGTTCACGCGCATGAGGGCGGCGGCGTGGTGGCGCTCGATGTCGGTCAAATCGTGTTCGGGGGCGATCTCTGCGGGGCTTGGACGCCGTGCCGGCGCACCCCCTGTGACTGTGCGCAGTGCGCGATCGAAAGCATTGATCAGGGCATCGAGATCAGCCACGCAAGGGCCTCGAATATCGGCGCGCCGTCATATCAATAGATCATCCCAAAAGCGAGCGTCATGCGCGGAAAATCGTAGAACGAATCGCGCGGATTGTATGCGGCGTGAAAATACTGCGACGAAAAAATGAGCAGCCGGCCGAAACGACGGAGCCGGGCGGGCGCGGTGTTCTCTTTCCTTTTTACCGGCTAAGCGCGCGGATGCGCCATTCGTTCTAAAGACGATGGGCTCAGGAATTAATCGTGGTCTGTCCCTGAATGAATATGATATTGCAAGACTTGACCCCATGTACATTTGCTGTGATCAACTTACGGCGGGACTCACACCCGCAAGAATGCGCCCGTGCCGGGCGCACATAAAAACGGGCGCCGAAGCGCCCGTTATCAAGCCATCGACTACTGTCGATTAGAAGTTGTGCTGAAAGCCCAGCCCAATGACGCGTGGGTCGACACCAACGCTGGCAATAGGGACACCGCCGGTTGTTGAATTGACTCCACCTGTTGTCACATTGGTCGCGTCGTTCGCGGACGTGTACGAACCACCCGTGTAGTCCATGTTTTGGTTTGCGCCGTTCCTGATCTGGTTATACGTGACATAGATCGACGTACGTTTGGACGCTATATACCGTAGACCCATCATGTACGCGGCAGTCTTGGTGTCGTTGCAGGTAGAGCCTGATACCCCCGCGACCGCTCCGGACGTCGCCGTGCAACCCGAGACGCTTCCGGCCGAGCCGGCCCCAGCGAGCGCTTGGATTTTGCCGAACATATGCTCCCAGCTCACGGCCATGGTGGATTGCTTCAGGTCGTCGCCCTGAGTTGAGAAACCAGCCTTGGTGGTTGTATCACTGTTTCGCAGTTGCATGGCCAGGAACGAGATCTGGCCGCCCGGCGCGTAGGTGAAGCCAACGGACCCCTTCAAATTCTTGTTGGTCGCGCGAGTCGCGTTTACAGTATTACTAGGAGAAGCCGCCCGGACAGTTGACCAGTCAACCTGCGTGTTGATCGGACCGCTCGCCCAACGCGCCGTTACACCCGCGATCGAGGCATTGGCATTTACGTTTCCAGCAGCATTTTCCGAGTTCGGCTGATAGCTCAACGTCGTACCGAACCCATTGATTGTCGGGCTCGTGTACTGGACCACGTTCGATTGCCGTGCGATACCGGCATTCACTCGCCCGACTGAGCCGGTGAGCAACGGGATATCCGTGTTTATATAGTTGGCGGCGGTTTGGTTGATCGTGCCGTTGCCCCACCATATGTCCGTCCGACCGAACGTCAAGCGGCCAAAGCCACCTTCGAGTCCCACCCACGACGGGCGCGAACCGAGGAAACCTGAGCTGGTATTCGCCTGGTTACCCTGGCCCTGGGCGGTACCGTTGTCCATATTGACGCCTGATTCGATCTGGAAAACGGCGCGCAAACCGCTGCCAAGATCTTCAACGCCACGCACCCCAAGGCGGGAACCCGAATCAAATACTCGCATGCGGGACTTGAAATCATTGCCCGCGGTTGTTGCACCGACGGCAGAGTAACTATCCAGGCCCAGATTCGCGCGACCGTACAGCGTCACGCCGCCTGGCGCTTGAGCAAATGCAGGGGCGGCGAACACGCTGGTGACTGCCAGCGCCATGATCTTCTTATTCATCAACTGTTTCTCCTCTTGTAGGTAGGTTCGAATCGCCAGTCTGTAACCCCGACTCGCGATTCGCGTGGTACCCCTCCGATCATTCCGACAGGGGGAGTCGCGTCGATTCTGCCGGCTGGCCACTGGTCGGCACAACAACAACCACTAAGAAAGTCGCAAAAGAAACACAAACCGTTGCGTTTACGCAACAACGAGAATGTCGGGCAAGTTCATTGAGATAGCATGGAAACCTCGTCCGGCGAGGTTGCCCAAACCAGGACTATTTGGCATAACTGCCTGAGCACGCTGGCCCTTTTATTGCCGCAGCGCAACAAAACACCCCCCTCAGGCAAACACGACGGCGGGACGAACACGACGTGACGCAACGTCGATCGATGACCTTCCAACTCGGGCCGTCGTCATCCACCCGGTGCGTCCTTGGTGCCGTCGTGCGTTCGCCCCAATGCTCACTTAAGAAATCAATTTGGCCTCGAAAACCAGCCGATGAGATACCATAATGGTTCCATATCGGTTGGAGATGGCATGCCTGCCAATTTGACTCTAAAGAACATTCCGGATGACGTGTATGACCGCCTGAAGCTATCGGCGGAAGCGCATCGTCGCAGCATGAACAGCGAAGCAATCGTGTGTCTCGAAGCGATGTTACTGCCCGCCAAGCTTGCGCCAAGTGACCGACTGGCTCGGGCGCGTGAGTTACGCGGTGCACTTCGGCACGGTAAGTTCGCGGCGCGTGACATCGACAAATTGAAGCGGGAAGGACGCGCATGATCGTTGTCGATTCGAACGTTTTGGCGTACCTGTACCTACCGGGGGAGTACACCGCACAGGCTGAAGTTTTGCTTGAGCGGGATTCGAATTGGGCTGCACCTATCCTATGGAGAAGTGAGTTTCGTAACATTCTCGCAGGCTATATGCGACGGAAGACGCTCACATTCGAAGAGGCATGCATGGTGCAAGAAGAGGCGGAGGGTCTGCTCTTTGGTGCAGAGTTTGAAGTCGATTCGACAGCCGTGCTCCAGTTGGTGCGCGATAGCCGTTGTTCGGCCTATGACTGCGAATTCATGGCGCTGGCGAACCAGCTCAACTCGAAACTTGTGACGGTCGACAAGAAGCTATTGCAAGCATTCCCGGAACGGGCCGTGGCGCTGGTTGCGGGCTAATCACCATCCTTCTATGATCGACGCCCCTTAAGGGCTAGCTCTACGCTTTGCAGTAGGGCAACTACGACGACACGCCGGGCTTATCCAAACAGCCTCGCCAGCGCTTGGCCCGGATCCGCGGCCCGCATGAATGCCTCGCCGACCAGGAACGCACCGACCCCACGCGCACGCATCCGATCGGCATCGGCACGCGAGAGAATACCGCTCTCGGTAATCGTCAATCGATCCGCCGGAATGCGATCCAGGAGATCAAGCGTTGTATCCAGACGCGTCTCAAACGTTCGGAGGTTCCGGTTGTTGATGCCTAACAACGGCGTGCGCAGCTGCAGGGCGCGGTCCAGCTCTGCAGCATCATGCACTTCCACCAGCACCGCCATGCCAAGGGCCAGCGCAAGGTCTTCCAGCGCGATCATCTTGGCCTGCTCAAGCGCCGCCACGATCAGCAGAACGCAGTCGGCGCCCATCGCACGTGCTTCGACGACCTGGTACGGATCAACGATGAAATCCTTGCGGAGGACCGGAATGCCGCCGGCGGCCTTTGCCTCGATGAGAAATTCCGGCCCGCCTTGAAAGAACTGCCGGTCGGTGAGCACCGACAGGCACGCAGCGCCGTGCGTCGCATAGGAGCGCGCGATCGCCGCAACATTAAAATCCGCGCGCAGCACCCCTTTGCTGGGGCTTGCTTTCTTGATTTCCGCGATCACCGCCGATTGGCCCGCTGCAATTTTGCTGCGCATAGCGCCGACGAAATCGCGTGCTTGGGGCTGTGCCTCGGCGTCCCGTCGGAGTGAAACGAGATCGCGCTTGGCGAGCGCCGCCGTAATTTCTTGGGCCTTGACGGCGAGGATGCGTTCTAAAACGTCAGCCATGATGCGGTTCCAGTAGTGTCCCAGTCGCGAATACAGCGTTACGGACCGACCGCGTTGCCGAGATAGCTCGCTAAAAGCGCTTGGGTAAGCCAGCTTGCTTCAGAACGCCATTGGCTGTATGGCGCGATTTGATGCTGCGGTCAACGGTAAATCGCCTATTGGTAATCGGGCTGAACCAAATCTCATGGTCACCCTTGCCGTGACGGTCGAAGTTGCACCCTGCCTGAGGCAGGATTTCGGTCAGTGGATGATAGAGATCGGCCACCTACTGCGCGGTGGTGCGTAAGTCATGACACTACGCTCGCTTCGCAACGTGAAGGGTACTTCGTCGCCATCGTTGTACCCGTTCGCGGCTAGCAACTCAGGGATCATCACTTTCAGCTTTTCAATAAACACTTCCATCGACGCCGCTTCTGTGATCAAGCCCGGCACATCGTCACTCGTTGCAACCCATACTTCTGCCTCGGGATCCCAAATCGCCACCACATCGAATTGACGCATGGAGCCTCCTTGGCTGCCTGATTCGTCGGACATTATTTCACGAATTACTTTCCCGCTTGCTGGGTAAATTTGACGAACTCATCCAGCTTGGCCCGCGCTGCACCGCTCGCAATAATGTCAAACGCCTTGTCGATGCCGTCTTGCATGGTCGGGACCAGGCCGGAAACATAGATTGCCGCGCCTGCATTCAAACCGACGATATCGCGCGCCGCGCCAACCTTGTTTTCCAGCGCACCCAACACCACTGCCCGCGATTCCTCGACGGTGCCCACTTTCAAGGTCCGCGAATCGTGCACCGGCAAGCCGAATTTTTCAGGATGCACCGAGTACTCCTCGATGCGGCCGTCCTTCAATTCGCCGATCATGGTCTGCCCGCTGATGGAAATTTCGTCCAAGCTTTCCATGCCGTAGACCGTCATCGCATGGCGCGCACCGAGTCGCTGCATGACGCGGATCTGTATGCCAACCAGATCCTGATGGAACACGCCCATAACCTGTGTTGGCGCGAGCGCTGGATTGGTCAAGGGCCCGAGAATATTGAAGATGGTGCGCACTCCCAGTTCACGGCGCACTGGCGCGGCGTGTTTCATCGCCGCATGATGGGCCGGCGCGAACATAAACCCGATTCCCACTTCGTCGATACAGCGCCCCACCTGATCGGGCGTGAGAATGATATTTGCACCGAGTGCCTCCAGTACGTCGGCGCTCCCCGACTTGCTCGACACCGCGCGATTGCCATGTTTGGCTACTTTCGCGCCCGCCGCCGCGCAAACGAAGGCCGCGGTGGTGGAAATGTTGAAGGTATGGGAACTATCGCCCCCCGTGCCCACGACATCAACGAGATGCCGGGTATCTTTGACCGTCACCTTCGTGGCGAACTCGCGCATCACCTGCGCCGCGGCAGCGATTTCGCCGATCGTTTCTTTCTTGACGCGCAGCCCCACCATGATCGCGGCGATCATCACCGGCGACATCTGCCCGCTCATGATCGAGCGCATGAGGTCCAGCATCTCGTCGTGGAAAATCTCGCGATGCTCGATGGTGCGTTGCAAGGCCTCTTGGGCGGTGATGGTCATGGGAAGCGTTCCTTTCAGGTCGTTGGGATGCATGATGTCAGAAAGTTTTGCAGGAGACGATGGCCGTGCTCGGAGAGCACCGACTCAGGATGGAACTGGACGCCCTCGATTGGGAACGTGCGATGTCTAAGGCCCAGGATCTCGCCATCGGCGGTCCAGGCCGTCACTTCGAGGCAGTCGGGAAGGTCTTCGCGCGCCACCGCTAGCGAGTGATATCGCGTTGCGATAAACGGTGCCGGCAATCCGGCGAATACACCCTGCCCCGCGTGTTCGACCGGCGACACCTTGCCATGCATCAGCGTCTTGGCATGGACCACCTTACCTCCAAATGCTTGGCCAATCGCCTGATGCCCAAGACACACGCCAAGAATGGGTTTCTTGCCGGGGAATCTTGCAATCGCATCGAGGGAGATTCCGGCCTCATTCGGCGAACAAGGCCCAGGCGAGATGACAATCCGCTCGGGATCGAGCGCATCGGTATCGGCAAGCGAGACTTCTTCGTTGCGAACGACCTTTACCTCGGCGCCAAGCTCGCCCAGATATTGAACGAGGTTGTAGGTGAAGGAGTCGTAATTGTCGATCATGAGAATCATGGCAGTCACTCCTCCACTTTCGTATCCAGCCCCGCGGAGGCCATCTCCGCCGCGCGCAAGAGGGCCCGCGCTTTCATGTTCGTCTCTTCCCATTCGCTCTCTGGTATGGAATCCGTGACGATGCCGGCGGCCGCCTGCACGTGAAGCATTTCGTCTTTCACGACGGCGGTGCGAATCGCGATCGCGACATCCATGTCGCCATGAAATCCGAGGTACCCCGCCGCGCCGGAATACACACCCCGCTTCACGGGCTCCAATTCGTCGATGATCTCCATCGCGCGAACCTTGGGCGCGCCCGTCACCGTTCCCGCGGGAAACGTCGCGCGCAAAACGTCGATGGCATCGAGCCCCGGCCGTAGCGTGCCCTCGACGTTTGACACGATGTGCATCACATGTGAATAGCGCTCGATCACCATGTTGTCGGTGACCTTGACCGAACCCATCTCAGCGATGCGCCCCACGTCGTTCCGCCCCAGATCGATCAGCATCACATGCTCGGCGCGCTCTTTTGGATCGGCGAGCAATTCGTCGGCCAACGCGCGATCCTCGTCTGGTGTCGCACCGCGCCGCCGCGTACCCGCAATTGGCCTGAGCGTCACCTTGCGCCCTTCCTTCCGGACGAGAATTTCCGGTGATGCACTCACCACATGGAAATCGCGGAAGTTGAAATAGAACATGTACGGCGACGGATTGAGCGTACGCCGGCACCGATAGAGCGCGAGCGGCTCGGCAGCAAATCGGCGCGACAGACGCTGTGAGATCTGTACCTGCATCACATCCCCGTCTTGGATGTAGCGCTTGGCCTTCGCGGCAGCCTGCAAGTAACTCGCTTCGCCAAAATTGGATTGCACCGGATGCGCGACGACAGGCAGGTGCGCGGGGATATCGACGGGCTTTCGCAGGGCCGCGAGCAACTGCCGCGGGCGCTCGGTGCCGTATGAAAACGCGAGCGGATTGCGTGAATCGACGAACACCACGAGGTAAAGCTTGCCGGCTAGATTATCGACAATCGCGACCCCTTCCGAGAGCAAGAGGATCGCATCAGGCGTGCCAATCGGGTCTGGCTTCTCGGGCTTGCGATCGAGTTTGGGTTCGATTCAGCGCACCGTTTCGTAGCCGAAATAGCCGACCAACCCGCCGCAAAATCGTGGCGGCCCCGGCAACGACGCGACCTTGAAGCAGCCCAAATATTGGCGCACGAAGTGAAGGGGATCGGCAACGTCCGCCTCTTCGGTCACCGCTTCGCCGTGCATCACCGCAACATGCCGGCCGCGAATGACAATGCGGCTTGCCGAGGGCAAACCGATGAACGAATATCGGCCGAATCGTTCGCCGCCTTGCACCGATTCGAGAAGATACGAATACGGCTGATTGGCAAGCTTTAGGTAGACGGAGAGTGGCGTATCGAGATCGGCAAACGTATCGAGAACGATTGGAATACGTTGATAGCCCTCGCTGGCGAGGCGCCGGAATGCGGCTGCATTCATGGTGTTGCTCCGGATGCTGCCGGGTCGGGGCGACCCGCTGAATCGAAGGGCTGACCCTAGTTGGTCAGCAGGAAGGTACGAACGACGTTAGCGGCGCCACCAGCGCCAGCTACTGCGAACCTTCAAACTCTCGATCGATCGGAACAACATGTGTGCGAACGTTCCCGCAACAAATGCGCGAGCGGCCCTGCCCCGCAAGAGTTCGAAGTGTATGGCGATCCAGCGTGCAATGCAACTACAAGTCTTGTCCAACGAGGTTTGATCCCGAACCGAAGGCCGTGATTCCAACGAGGTTTGATCCTGAAGGGCGCTGGCGAGTGGGGCGCGTAGAGGGGGCGGGGAGTCGATCATCGAAGGATGGTGATCGACATGAACGAGTCCAAGATCC